>CANRLV010000001.1 GCA_947631565.1 uncultured Gemmiger sp.
TGGGCCAGCGCCGCCCGGTCCAGCTCGATCCAGCAGCGGGCGGTGGGGTCCGGGCGGGGCCAAAAGGCCCACGGCGCACACACCGCCAGCGTCAGCGCGCAGACCGCAAGATAAAACAGCAGGCTGTTCCTGACCGGCAGCGCGTGCACGAGCGCGATGACGGCCGGGTGCACAAGGTAGACCCCGCCTGCCAGCCGGCGCAGCGCGGGGCTGCTTTTGGTCATGTCAACGATCGGCAGCAGGCAGAGCGCGCAGAGCGGCAGCAGCAGATACAGGCTGTCGTTAGCGGCCGGGTTTGAGGCCATGCTTTGGGCGCGCAGCCAGAACGCCTCGGCGGTCAGGGCCGGCAGTGTGAGCGCCAGGCCCCAGCGGGGCAGCGGCAGCGGTCTTTGCGCCCACCGCCGCCCCAGCAGCAAAAACAGCGGCGCAAAAAACAGGCCATTGCGCGTGGTGCCGCACACCGCCAGCACGGTCCGCACCACCGGCAGCGCCCCGGCCACGGGGTACCAGGCATTGCCGGCGGCGCCAACGGCGTAAAGGGCCGCGGCCAGTGCCAGCGCGGCACGGGGCCCCGCATACCGCCAAAGCGCCGCCGCCAGCACCAGTCCGAACGCGGTGGCGGGCAGGTACCACAGGTGGTAGAACGTCTCGCCCGTCAGCAGCCGCCGCACGGCGGCCGCCGCGCTTTGCCAGCAGCCGGCATAGACCGACAGCGGCAGGTAGCAAAGGCTGGCCGCGCCCCACAGCGCCAGCAGCCGCCCCGCCTGCCGGCAAACCGCGGCGCGGCCCTTTGGCAGCACGAAATACCCGCTCAGCAGCCAGAAATATGGCACCGCCAGCCGGGCCAGCACATGGCAGAGGAAATGATCCGCCGCCGGGCTGATGTCCGCCAACGGCCCGGTGTGGAGGGCCGCCACCAGCAGCGCCGCGGCCAGGCGCAGCGCGTCAGCGGGCAGCATGCAGATACTCCTCCAGGCACAGACCGGCGGCGGCCATGCGGGCGGCGTGCGGCGCGCCCACATAGCGGAAATGCCACGGCTCGTGGGCGATGCCGGTCACATCTTCCTTGCCGGCCGGGTAGCGCAGCACAAAGCCGTAGGCCGCGGCACAGCGGCGAAAGGCCCCGCACACGCCGTCGGCCGGGAAATCAGGGCGGATCAAGTCGACCGGCACGCCGTCGCGCCGCAGCGCCAGGTCGATGGCAAGGCCGGTCTGGTGCTCACTGCAGCCGGGGCGGGCGACATAGCTTTGGGTGAAGGCGGGGCCGTTTTCCGCCATGCTCCCATCCCAGAGGGCCTGCTGTTCGGCGGCAGAGCGCCAGCCGCTGACCGGCATGATGCGCCCCGCGGCATCCAGCTCCGCCAGCAGCGCGTGCAGCGCCGCGGCGGCCGGGCCCCACAGGCAGACGGCGCTGCCGCACACGGGCGCCAGCTCCGCCAGCGTCAGCGCGCCCCGGTAGGGGTTTTCGGCATTGACGAGCTGTAAGATATTCATGCGCCCGCCTCCCCGGCCTGGGCCAGGATCATGGCCACGGCCTGCGCAAAGCCGTACCCGGCGGCGCGCATCATGGCCGGCCAGCGGCTGTGGGCGGTAAAGCCGGGGATGGTGTTGACCTCGTTGAAGACGATCTCACCCGCCGGCGTCAGGAACAGGTCGACGCGGGCAAAGCCCCGGCAGCCCAGCGCCCGGTAGACCGCAGCCGCCGCCTGTTTAACGGCCTGCGCCTGTTCCGCCGGGATGCGGGCCGGGGTGTGGATGGCGGAATTCTGCAGGGTGTATTTCTCGCTGTAGTCAAAAAAGCCGCCGCCGGCCGCGCCGCTTTGCACAGCGGCGCCGAGCTCGATCTCGTCGACCGCGCCCAGCAGCAGCGCGCCGTTTTTGTCGGGGCCCAGCACCGCGCAGCCCACCTCAAAGCCGGGCACGGCCTTTTCCACCAGCACCTCGTCGTCATACCGCAGTGCCGCGCAGAGGGCGGCGGGCAGGGCCTCGCGCGCGGCGGCGCGGGTGACGCCGAGGCTGCTGCCGGCGCGCAGCGGCTTGACGAACAGCGGCCAGCCCAGCGCCTCGGCGCGGGCGGCGGCCGTCTCGGCGCTGTCCGCGCGGGTCAGCGTAAAGCCGCGCGGCACGGCCACACCGGCCTGCGCGGCCAGCAGATGGGCCCGGTGCTTGTCCATGCACAGGGCGCTTGCCAGCGTGCCGCAGCCGGCCACCGGGATGCCGGCCAGCTCGCACAGGCCCTGCACGGTGCCGTCCTCACCGCCGCGCCCGTGCAGGATGGGTAGAGCGATGTCCACCGGCACGGCGCGAAAGCTGCCGTCTGGCCGGCGGCACAAAAGTCCGTGGTCGGCGCGGTCGGGCGAGAGCAGGCAGGGCGTGCCGGCGGCCTCCCAACTGCCGTCTGCAATAGCCGCCAACGGCCCGTCATAGCGCAGCCAGCGCCCGGCGCGGGTGATGCCGACCGCGATGACATCGTAGCATTGGCGGTCGATGACCTCCAGCACGGCGGCAGCCGACTGCAGGCTGACCGCATGCTCGCCCGAGGTGCCGCCAAAGAGGACGGCGACGGTCTTTTTTGTACGCATAAAGGTCCCTTTCCTTCCGGCTTTTGGGGTACGGTCGCGGGCCGGGCCTGCCGTGCGCAAACCCCGTCCGCTGCCTACCAGTGTAGCGGACGGGGCTTGAAGCTGCTTTAAGAAAGGCTTTAAAAAGGGTTAAGGCTTTGCTAAGGCGGGCGTGGTTTTTTCCTGCGGCGGGGGCGGCAGGGTGACGGTGAAGGTGGTCACCTCATCGGCACTGGCGGCGGTGATGGTGCCGCCGTGGCGGGTGACGATCTCTTTCGCGATGGCCAGACCAAGCCCGGCGCCGCCGCTGCCGTCGCTGCTGCGCGCCGCGTCCAGCCGGAAAAAGCGCTCGAACACCGCCTGCAGGCGTTCGGGCGGGATGGTGGGGCCGCGGTTCTGCACGCGCACCGTGATGCCCGTCTCCCCCGCCGCGGCCTGTACCGTGACAGGGGTGCCGGGGGTGCTGTAGGCGACGGCATTCCTGAGCAGGTTATTGAACACGCGCGCCAGCTTGCCGGCATCGCCGTAGGCGGGCAGTGTGTCCGGCGCCTCCAGCGTGAGCGTGTTGCCGTGGGCGGTGAGCGCCGGGTAAAATTCGTCGGTCAGCTGTTCGAGCAGGCAGCGCAGGTCAAAGCGCTGCTGTTCGAGCGGCAGCTCGCTCAAATTATAGCGTGTTATCTCAAAAAATTCATTGACGAGCGTTTCCAGCCGGCGGGCCTTGTCCAGCGCGATGCCGGTGTATTTGGCGCGCTGCGCAGGCGGCATGTCGGGGGCCTCCTCCAGCAGGCTTAGATACCCGATGACCGAGGTCAACGGCGTGCGGACGTCGTGCGCCAGGTACATGACCAGGTCATTTTTGCGCTGCTCGGCGAGCCTGGATTCGAGCCGCCGACGCTCCAGCGTTTCGCGCACGGTGTTGAACTGCCGCTCGAGCGGGCGCAGGTCCGGCGAGAGCACGACGGGGCGGCCGTCCTCAGCCAGCAGCGTGTCGAGCCCCTGCTCGATCTGGGCAAAGTAGCGCAGGAACCAACCGAGGGCGAACCGCATGAATACAAAAAACACCGCCAGCACGGCCCCGGCCATGACAAAGCCGTAATGGTCGTACACGATGCGGTTGTACGCCTCGACGGCAGCCCAATGGTCTATGCCCGCAAGATGCACGAGCAGCCACACCCCGGTGTTGGCGATGACGCCGTTGGGCAGCTGGGTGTGTAGAAAAACGAGCAGCAGCAGCGAGCCAAAGGCCAGCCCCAGCATCTGCCAGAAGATCTTGCGCTGCAGCGGGCCGTACTGCCCGCGCGGGCGCCTGAGCCAGAATGCCCGCACGGCGGTGAACAGCAGCCCCGCCAACACCGCCGCCAGCGCCATGAGCAGGGCGCCGCCCAACAGGAGCACGAAAATTTCAGCCAAGCTTATACCCCACTCCCCACACGGTCTTGATATACTGCGGCTCGGCGCCGGTGTCGCCGAGCTTTTCACGCAGGTGGCGCACATGCACCGTGATGGTGCTTGTGGCCTTGGTGTAGTATTCCTCCGGCCAGAGGCGGCGGAACAGCTCCTCGGTACTGACGACGCTGCCGCCCGCCTCGCACAGGATGCGCAGCAGCGAAAACTCCGTCGGCGTCAGTTCGACCGGCTGCCCGGCCACCGTGCAGGTGTGGGCGGCCGCGTCCAGCTCCAGCGCCTTGTGGAGGAACACCGTGCCGGGCGCGGCGGCCGGCTGGTTGTAGCGCGTGTAGCGCCGCAGCTGCGCCTTGACCCGGGCCACCAGCTCGAGTGGGCGGAACGGCTTGGTGATGTAATCGTCGGCGCCCAAGGCCAGACCGTTGATCTTGTCCAGCTCGGCGTCGCGCGCGGTGAGCATGAGCACCGGCCAGGTCCAGCGTTCCCGGATGGCGCGGCAGAGGGCAAAGCCGTCGGTGCCGGGCAGCATGACGTCCAGCAGCGCCAGGCTGAACCCGCCCTGCTCGATGGCCGCCAGCGCGCCGGCGGCGTCATAGCAGACGGTCACCGCATAGCCCTCGCCGCGCAGGTAGAGCGCCACCAGGTCGGCGATCTCCCGTTCGTCGTCCACGACCAGAATGTGTTCCGCCATCTTTTGGCCCCCTTTGGGGAACAGTATACCAAAAAAGGAGCCGCCTGTGCAGGGCGGACTCCTTGCGAAATGCTTAAGATTTTCTTAAACTTTTGCGGTTTCAGGGCCGCAGCGCGCGGCCGAGCAGCTGGCGGGTGTGGGCCAGCATGACCTCGCGCGGGGGATGCTGGGCCGGCGGCAGCGCCGTCAGCCCGACGACGCAGCTGACAAGGCTGGCCATCAGCGCGTACAGGCAGTAGTCATCGTCCAGGCCAGGGTCCAGCTCACCGTTTTGGCGCAGGCGGCCGAGCGCCGCGCACAGCACCCCGCGCAGCCGGCCGGTCAGGGCCGGGTCCGCCGCGCAGCCGTCGGCGGACGGGCGCGCCACGCCCAGTGCCCCCGCCACCACGCGGTAGATGCCCACGCGGTCCCGGACGAGCTCGGTGATGTAATCGATCATCGCCCCGATCAGTTCGTCCAGCGTCCCGCAGCGCGCGGCGGCCTCCTCCAGCCGGTCGAGCTCCGACTGCACGCACCACTTGGTGACAGCGCGCAGGATGGCGTCCTTGGAGGGGAAATACTCATACACCGTGCCCTTGCCGATGTCGGCCGCCTCGGCGATCTGCTGCACGGTCACGCCACTCCACTCGGCCCCGCCGGCCAGCAGGTCCAGCGTGGCGCGGTAGATGGCGATCTCCTTTTGGCGCGGCGCCTGCTGCTTTTCCATCACTGCTCACCCCCCTGCTTCGGCAATTCGACGGTAAAGTCCTCTTCCTCCGGCTCTTCCGGCGCCGGGACCGGCACGGCGTCCGCCGCGGCGGACAGCAGCGCACCGCCGTATTTGGCCGCGAACTCGGCCGCGTCGTCGGGCAGGTCGTCCATGCCGTCGTCGCCGACATCGACGTTGACCGGCTGTTTTTTGAACAGCATATCGTAGATGACCGGCACGATGAACAGCGTCATCAGCGTGGCGTAGAGCAGGCCGCCGACGATGACGATGGCCATGCCGCGGCCCATCTCGCTGCCGGGGTCGGAGCTGAACAGCATCGTCACCATGGCCAGCACGGTGGTCAGCGTCGTCATCAAAATGGGGCGCATACGCGTGGTGCCGGCGGCGACGAGGGCCGTGGTGCGGTCCAGCCCGCCGACGCGCAGCTGGTTGGTGTAGTCGACAAAGACGATGCCGTTGTTGACGATGACGCCCATCAGCACCAAAAAGCCCATCAGGCTCATCAGCGACAGCGTCTCGCGGAAGGCGAGCAGCGCCAGCATACCGCCGGTAAAGGCCAGCGGCACCGTGAACAGCACGATGAAGGGCGAGAGCAGGCTCTGGAACTGGGCCACCATGACCAGGTAGATCATGATGAACGCCAGCGCCAGCATACCGGCCATCTGGACGAGCATCTCATCGATCTGGGTCGATTCGCCGGCGAGCTCGGCGGTGTAGCCCTCGGGCAGGGTCAGCGTATCCAGGCGGTCGCGCACCTCGCGGGCGAGCAGGCTCGTGTTGTAGCCGGCCTCGGTCGCCGACGTGATGATCAGGTAGCGGCTCTGGTTCTCGCGCGCGATGCTGCTGACGCCGGGCGCGTCAAGGCGGTTGGCAAACTCGCCCAGGGTATGGGTCTCGGTCACCTGGTTGCCCTCGTCGTCGGTCGTGGTCGTCGTGAACTCGTGCTTGAAGATCGTTTCGAGGTCCGGCGTTTTGGTGGTGTCGATGATGTCGACGGTGTAGGTGTCGGCCCCGACCGTGAGGGTGGTGGAGGTCGTCTCGGTGGTCAGCGCCGCGGAAAGCTCCGCGAACACCTGCGCCACGGTCAGACCGTACTCCATCGCGCGGTCCTTGTTGACGATGACACGCACCTCGGTGTCGGCCTCCTCCTGGCCGTTGGAGATGTCGGTGATGCCGGGGACCTCGGCCATCAAGGCCTCGACCTGGCCGCCGAGGTCGAGCAGCGTATCAAGGTCATTGCCGTAGAGGTTGACCTCGACGCCGCTGCCGGTCAAAGCCGAGATATCCATCGCCGAGCCGGAGCCGACGTTGACCGTACAGTCGAGGTCGGCGGTGGCGTCGCGGATGGCCTGCTGCACGCCGGCCTGGTCGTTGTCGCCCTCGTCGTCGAGGATGATGTAGTAGATGAAGGAGGAGAAATCGTCCTCGCCCGTGCCGCCCAGGCCACCCACGATGCCGCCGGCGGCCGAGGCACTCATCGCGCCCACGCTCTCGATGCCCGGCACGGCCAGGATGCGCTCCATGACGGCGTCGGCGGTGGCGACGGAGGTATCTTTATCATTGCCTTCCGGCATCGTCACGTTGACCGAGACCTGGTTGGAGCTGATCTCGGGGATGAGCACAAGACCCATGTGCAGCACCTGCCACACGCTGAAGGCCAACAGCCCGACGGCCAGCGCCAGCGGCACGGCCTTGACCCGCAGGCAGGCGCGCAGCAGCTTTTCATAGCCAGCGGTCAGGCGGTCGAACCACGGGTGCGGGATATCGCGCGCCTTGCGCAGCAGCGTGCTGCCGGCGCAGGGCACGACGGTCAGGGCCACGGCCAGGCTGGCGCCAAGGCTGTAGCCGATGGTCAGGGCCATATCCATCATCAGCTGGCGGGTCAGCCCCTCGGTGAAGACGATGGGCACGAAGACGCAGACGGTGGTCAAGGTGGAGGCGATGATGGCCCCCGCCACCTGCCGCGCGCCCTGCACGGCGGCGCGGGCCGCCGGCACGCCGCGGGCGCGCAGACGGTAGATGTTCTCGATGACGACGATGGAGTTGTCGACCAGCATGCCGATGCCGAGAGCCAGGCCGGAGAGGCTGATCATGTTGAGCGTGATGCCCGAGAAGTACATGAGCACGACGGCGAACAGCACGCTTAAGGGGATGCTGATGGCCACGACCAGCGTCGGGCGCAGGTCTTTCAGGAACAGCGCCAGCACGATGATGGCGAGCGCCGCGCCCCAGAGCAGGTTGGACATGACGCTGTTGACGATGAGGCGGATGTAATCGCCCTGGTCCATGATGGGCGTCAGGTGCAGGCCGGGGTGCAGGTCCTCGAGCTCCCGCATGGCGGCGTTGGCGGCGTCCGACACCTCGCTGGTCGAGGCGGTCGAGCCCTTGTAGAGCGCGAGCAGCACGGCCTGATTGGCGCCCATCTTGGCGTAGCTGTCGCCGGCATTGTCGGTGAGGACGACGTCGGCCACGTCCTTTAAGCGCACCTCTCCGACGCCGTCCATGTTGACGAGCAGCGTGTCCGCCAATTCCTCGACGCTCGAGAACGGTTCGCCGACCTTGAGCAGGTAGGTCACGCCGTCGCCCTTGCCGCTGTCGATGTAGCCGGCGGGCATCGAGAAGTTCTGCGCGCTGATGAGCTGGGTCAGCGTTTGGATGTTGAGCAGCTGGTCGAGGTTGGCGCTCTTGAGGGCCTCCTCGCGGGCGGACTCGTACTGTTCGCGGGCGGCGTCGAGCTGGGTCTGGCCTGCCTCCAGCTGGGCCTTGCCGCTTTCGAGCTGGAACTGCCCGAGCTGCAGCTGTGCCTGCATACCGCTGAACAGCAGCTGCGACGCCATATCGCCGAGGGCCGGGTCCAGCGGATTGGCCTCCAGCCCCTGCAGGGTGCTTTGCAGGCTGGCGCGCTGGACGTTGAGGTCACCAAGCATCCCCTTGGCACGGTCCAGATAGCCGTTAAGGGTCGACATCAGCTGTTCCAGGCTGTGGATGCGAGCATTGATTTCTTTCGCCAGATCTGCAGCTTGCCCGGCAACAGCGTTGACCGCGTCGGCGGCCCCCACGATGGCCGGGGCATTACGCAGGGTATCAGCCGCCAGCGTGAGCTGCCTGTTGTCGGCCTCCAGCGCTTGTAGTGCGTCATAGTGTTTCCGGCAGTCGTCACGTCTCTCCGTGTTTGTGTTCAGTGCTTTCTGCTCGTTCTCCCGGTCGGTTTTCAGCGCCGCAAGCTGGTCCTGCATTTCCGGTGTTTCGGGCAGCGCGGGGTCATTTTCCAGCGTGGCGATTCGCCCGTCCAAATCGTCAAGCGTGGTTTGGTTTTCTGTGATTGCCTCCTCAAGGGTTTGAATTTCCTGTTCCAGCCCCGAGATGGCCGCCTCTGCATCCGCATAGGCCAGCGGCGGTTCCAGTTCGCTCAGCGCGAAAAGAACATCGTTTTCCTGGTTCTGTATCTCCGTTTGTGCATCCGAGATGCCTGCCAGCATCGGGTCTGCGCCCGCGCCGTTGTTTTGAGCTGCCTCCCGCAGGGTCTTGGGCATCCCGCTGGTGTCATACTCAGCGCCAAGATACCTGTTGATGAGCTCTTTCGTGCCGGCCAACAGTGTCGCGCCGTTGCCCAAGTCGCTGTTCACCGACGGGACTTCAACGGTGGGCAGATTTCTCTGCTCGATTTTGGCATCTTCGATTTTTTGCTGTATAGTTTCGATCTGTCCTTCCAGCTCGCCGATACGCTTTTCCAGCGCCGGGATGGTCTCGGTGTCCAGCGTGGTGATGGCGCCGCGGACCTGGTCGGCAATGCTCTTTTGCTGAGTATCCAGTTGGTTTTTGCCGCTGTTGAGCTGTTTTTCGGCCTTTTCCATCTCGGCCAGGCCGTCGTTCACCTGCTTTTCGTTCTTTTCCAGCTCCTCGGCGGCCTCATCCAACCGGTCGCTGACCTTGCGCAGCAGGCGGTCGTTGACGGTGTCGATCTTGCCCTGCTGCAAGGTCACCTCCACCGTCTGTTCCACAAGACCGGTGGGCGTGACGTTGGCCACGCCGGGCACGCGCTCGATGGCCGGGATGACCGTTTCCTCGGCAAAATCCGAGAGGGCGTAGATGTCCATCCCCTCGTAGTCCAGCGCCACATACTCGGTGGCGAGCATATCGGGGCTCATTTCAATCAGCATGGGGGTGGCGGCGGTATCGGGCAGGCTGTCGGCCAGCTGGTTGATGGCCGTGCTGGCCTTGACCATGGCGCTGTCCATGTCGGTATCGTCAGCGAACTCCAGCATGACCATGCTGTAGTTCTCGCTGCTCGTGCTGGACACGTTCTCAACGCCGGTCACGGTGCCCAGGCTCGCCTCCAGCGGGCGGGTGACGTCGTTCTCGACCCTCTCCGGGCTGGCGCCCGGGTAGGCGGTGACGACGATGAGGTACGGCAGGCTGATGCCGGGCAGCAGGTCGGTGGGCATGTTCCACAGGCTGACCGCGCCCAGCACCAGCACGAGGATGACCCCGACCAGCACGGTAAATGGCTTTTTGACGCTGAATTTTGGCATGTGCTCTCCCCTGCGGTGCCGCCGGGCAAGGCCCGGCATGGGGCCTTTGCGCGGCGCTTTAAAGCGTTCCCGACCGACCGGTCGGTCGGTTCCTGTTCCAGTATCGCACCGGGGCGGGGCAAAGTCAAGGCAAAGACGCCGTTTTCACAAAAAGTTTACCGCCGAGAAAAAAGGCTTCCCCCGGGGAGGGGGAAGCTGTCGCCGAAGGCGACTGATGAGTGGGCGGCGGCTGCGGCTTTCCCCTCATCCGTCTGCACGAAGCGCGGCAGGCCAAACGGCCCGCCACAGCGTATTTTTGCAGCCCTACATCGCCGCCATGCCCTCGATGCAGATGGCAATGACGTCGCCGAGGTCCATGCCGAGCAGATCGCAGCCCTTTTGGATGACCTCGCGGTCGATCTTGGCGGCAAAACGCTTGTCCTTGAACTTTTTCTTCACGCTCCTGGCGGCAAGGCCCCGGATGCCGTCGGGGTGCATTTTGGCCGTGGCGGCGACAAGGCCGGACAGCTCGTCCACCGTGTACAGGCTCTTTTCGAGCCCGGTCACGGGCTCGACGTCGGTGCAAAGCCCCCAGCCATGGGCGAGGATGGCGCGGATGCTCTCCTCGTCCACGCCGGCGGCGCGCAGGGGCTCCTCGGTGTGCTGCAGGTGCTCGTCGGGGAACTGCTCAAAGTCATAGTCGTGCAGCCAGCCAACAGCGCGCCAGTACGCCTCGTCGGCGCCGAAATGCTTTGCCATCGCGCCCATGCAGGCCGAGACGTTGGCGGCGTGCTCGAACAAGTGGTCCTCGGTCGTGGTGGCCGCCAGCAATTCCTTGGCGCGGTCCATCGTCAGTTTTTCAGCCATAGTGGGTCAACTCCTGTTCCGGAAAGATTTTTGGGCGCTGTCGCAGGCGCGCAGCAGCAGCAGGGCCAGCGTGGCGCTGATGGGGAACTGCAAAAGGTTCTTGAGCAGCCGCATACCGGTGAGCACGGCGAACGCCTGCCCGTACATGATGTGCAGCCACAGCGGCGTCAGGAAAAAATTGAACACCAGCACGTTCGAAAGCTGGGCCAGCAGCACGCGCCCCAGCCGCACGGGCTTTCGGTAGAGCCACAGCCCGTACAAAATGCCCATGAGCACGGCGCTCAAGGTAAAGCCGGGGAAATACGGGCCGTTGGGGCGCAAAAGATACCCGAGCACGTCGGCGGCGGCGCCGGTCAGGCCCGCCATCCACGGCCCGCACAGGTAGCCGGCGGCCATCAGGGCGAGGAAGTCAAAGCCGATCTCCAAATACGCGCTGACGGGGATGGTGAACTGGTTGAGCACGATGTGCAGCGCCGTGAACAGCGCGCACAGGGCCAGGCTGCGGGGCTTTTTGAGCTCGGCCAGGGCATTTGTGAACAGACGGTCATACATGGCGGCGGGCATGGCGTGCCTCCCTTTCCGCGGGCCGCCCGGCCTTTGGCGCCGGCCGCCCGCTGCGGCAGGCCGCACGGCGCGGGGCGGCGTACCGACGCAAAAAGGGCGCCGCCGCCAAAGCAGCGCGCCCATTGCCGTCGGCTGCCCGCACCCGGGCAATGCAGCAGTGGGATGCGGGGCCCGCACCGCGGGCGGCATCGGCCGCCACTTCGTCCTGCCACAACTCCCCGTTGGTCAGGCACTGAAAAACGCGCGGGTCCCTACTCTGCGGCGGGGCCATAGCGGCCCCGCACCTGCATTATAGCGTGTCCCGCGCCCGTTGGCAACAGGGCGCGGGACAGTTTTTTGCGCTTTTTACAGGACTTTTGACAAAAAGCTCGCCAGGCGCTCGTTCTCGGGGTTCGCAAAGAACTCCTGCGGCGGCTTTTCGACCTTGATGACGCCCTCGTCGATGAAGATGATGCGGTTGGCGACCTCGCGCGCAAAGCCCATCTCGTGGGTGACGCAGAGCATGGTCATGCCGTCCTGCGCCAGCTCCTTCATCAGGGCCAGCACCTCGCCGACCATCTCGGGGTCGAGCGCGCTGGTCGGCTCGTCGAAGAGCAGCACCTCGGGCTCCATGGCCAGCGCGCGCACGATGGCGATGCGCTGCTTCTGCCCGCCCGACAGCATTCCCGGGTAGGCGTCGGCCTTGTCGGCCAGGCCGATGCGCGCAAGCAGCTCCATCGCGCGCTTATCGGCCTGCTCGGGCTTGAGCAGACCCTGCCGGACCGGGGCGAAGGTGATGTTCTTTTTCACCGTCATGTGCGGGAAGAGGTTGAAGTGCTGGAACACCATGCCCACCTTGCGGCGCACGGCGTTGATGTCGGTGCCGGGGGCGTTGACCTGGATGTCCTTGAACCAGACCTCGCCGCCGTCCGGCTCCTCGAGCATATTCAGGCAGCGCAGGAAGGTCGATTTGCCGCAGCCCGACGGCCCGACCAGCACGACCACATCGCCCTTTTCGACTGTGATGTTGATGTCTTTCAGCACGGCGTTGCCGCCGTAGTTTTTTTGCAGGTGCTTAACCTCGATCACTTTGCGCCAGCCTCCTTTCCAGCTTGCTCAGCAGCCAACTGAAGAACATGACCAGCACGAGGTACATCAGCGCGATGCCGAACAGCGGGAACATCTGCTCATAGGTGCGGTTCATGATGCCCTGCGCCGCGTACAGCAGCTCCTTGCCGCCGATGACGGTGATGAGCGAGGTATCTTTGAGCAGGATGATGAACTCATTGCCCAGGGCGGGCAGCACGGCGCGCAGCGCCTGCGGCACGATGATGTAGGCCATGGTGGTGACGTAGCCAAGGCCCAGGCTGCGCCCGGCCTCGCGCTGGCCGCCGTCCACGGCCATGATGCCGCCGCGGATGATCTCGGACACATAGGCGCCGGAGTTGATGCTCAACGCCAAGGCGCCGACAACGGTAAAGTTGCGGCTGTGCGCGAAGATGACCAGGCCCATGATGAGCATCTGCACCATCATCGGGGTGCCGCGGATGACCGTGGTGTAGACGAGGCAGACAGCGTTGGCCAGCCCCAGCAGCGGGTTTTTGTGCCCCCGGCGCTGCTGGTCATGCGCCACGCGGATGACCGCCACCAGGCAGCCGAAGAGGATGCCCAGCGCCAGGGCGATGGCGGTGACGGTGAGGGTGGTGCCGATGCCCTCAAGGTATTGCAGCCAGCGGTCGTTCATGAGGAACGCCTGGTAGAATTTGACGTAGAAATCCTGCCAGAACGTGCGACCGCTGTCGTGGGCCCACAGTTCATACAGTTCCATGCGCGTTTTTGCCCTTTCGGTAAAAGTGAAAAAGCGGGAGGGGCCCGGCAGGGTCCCTCCCCTGTTGCAAAGGGTTCGGTTTACTCGGCGCTGATGTACTTGGCGACGATGGCGTCAAAGGTGCCGTCGGCCTTGAGCTCGGCCATGGCGGCGTTGATGGCATCGAGCAGGGCGGTGTTGCCCTTGGCCACGCCGATGGCGTAGTCCTCCTCGGTGTAGTTGGTGTCGAGGATGGTCAGCCCCTCGTTGGCCGCGACCAACTCCTGCGCGGGGGCGTTGTCGATGACGACGCAGTCCACCTGGCCGTTCTTGAGCGCCTGCACGGCGGTCATGCCGTTGTCATAGGCGGTGACGTTGTCGGCGCCGAAATCGTCCTCACAGTAGATGTTGCCAGTGGTGCCGCGCTGCACGCCGATTTTCTTGCCGGCGAGGTCGTCGATGGTGGCGATGTCGGAGCCCTCGGGCACGATGACCGACTGCACGCCCTTGGCATAGGAATCCGAGAAGTCCATCACGGCCAGGCGCTCTTCGGTGACGGTGACGCCGGCCATGACGATGTCGCTCTTGCCGGTCTGGGCGGCGAGCAGGGCGGCGTCAAAGTCCATATCGTCGACGCGCAGGGTGAGCCCCAGCTTTTTGGCGATCTCGTTGGCGACCTCGACGTCGATGCCCTCAAAGTTGTCGACGACGCCCTCGCCGTCGGTGGTCATCTCATACGGCGGGAAAGCGGCGTTGGTGCTCATCACCAGCACGCCCTCCTCCACGGTGGTAAAGCCGGTGGGGATG
The DNA here is from genome assembly GCA_947631565.1 of uncultured Gemmiger sp. Lineage (GTDB taxonomy): Bacteria > Bacillota > Clostridia > Oscillospirales > Ruminococcaceae > Gemmiger. The sequence goes on from CANRLV010000001.1 coordinate 13,901, forward strand.
TCGGCGTCCGCGCTGCCGGCGTTGTCGGCGCCGCCGCAGGCGGCAAGGCCCAGGCCCAGCGTCAGGGCCAAAGCAAGGCTCAACAGTTTTTTCATGGTGTTCTCCCTCTCTATCGTTTGGTACAAAATCACATTCGCCCGCTTCTGGCGGGACATCCAATAGTATATATGTATATTTATGCATTGTCAATGTATATTTAAAAATTCGGCGCTTTGTGCCGCCTCGCCAGAACTGCGGGGATTTTTTTGTGCAAAACGTCCTGCTTTTTGCCGCGAAAGCTTGCCAGAGACCGCCGCCTGTGGTATGATGGGGATGACCTTTTGGCGAACCGGGTGAAAAATATGCAGGATATACGCCTTCTCGCGCTGGATATGGACGGCACCGTGCTGGACGATGACAAAAACATCAGCCCCCGCACGGCGGCCGCCCTGCAGGCGGCCATCGACCGCGGTGTGCTGGTGGTGCCGGCCACGGGGCGCACGGCGGAGGGCATCCCGCCGCAGTTTTTGTCGCTGCGCGGGCTGCGCTGGGCGCTGACCTCGAACGGGGCGAGCGTGGTCGAGCTGGGCAGCGGGCGCTCGCTGGTGCACCTGCCCTTTACGCTGGAGATGGCGCTGGCCGTCTATGACATCGTGGACCGCTATGAAAGCCTGCTCAGCGTCTTCATCGGCGGGCACGGCTACACGCGGGACGGCGGCGAGGTGCTGGAGCAGTACGCGCCGCCCAACCTCTGGCCGTATCTGCGCGCCTCCCGCCGGGCGGTGCGGGATATGCGGGGGCTGATGCGGCAGAACCCCAACGCGGTGGAAAAGTTCAGCATCCTGTATAAAGATGTGTCCACGCGGGACGCCGCCCGCGATGCGGTGCTGGCACAGTTCCCGGACATCGAGGTGGCCGACAGCCTCGGCGGCAATCTGGAGCTGACCGCCCCCGGCGTGGACAAGGGCCGCGGCCTGCTGGAGCTGGCCAGGGCCCTGGGCATCGACCCCGCGCAGGTGATGGCCTGCGGCGACAGCGGCAACGACACGGCGATGCTGCGCGCAGCCGGCCTGGGCGTGGCGATGGCCAACGCGCAGGACGAGGTCAAGGCCGCGGCGGATTACATCACCCTCTCCAACAACGAGGACGGCGTGGCCGCGGCGGTGGAACGGTTCGTTTTGGACGCGTTATAAAAATGTGTTTTCTTGACAGTGTACCGCGGCAATGGTACACTGTTTTTATATATGGCAATGCTGCCGGCGGGGAGGCGTTCGTGATGACATTACAGGGGTTTTTGACCTTGGCGGTGCTGTTTTTGCTGCTGGGGGCGGGGGCGATGTTCATCGCCCTGCACGACGGCTGGAAGGGCGGCTGCGCCGGCAACTGCGCGCACTGCCATCAGCCCTGCGCCGACCCGGAGAAGACGCTGGCCGAGCATGACCGCAAAAAGAAGCAATAAAAATAAAAAGGAGGCAAGTATCTCATGAAAGCGGACAAGTATCTGTTTGACGGCTCAAAGCCCTGCAAGCTGGGCGACCTGCCCTGTGATTCCAAGCAGGACAAGGTCAACAAGGAAGCCATTTTGGCCAAGACCGCCAAAAACATCGAGAAGATGGCCGAGCTGCAGAACGCCTTCTACGCCGACGGGCGGCAGGGGCTGGTCATCGTGCTGCAGGCGCTGGACGCCGCCGGCAAGGACAGCACCGTGCGCCATGTGATGAGTGGGCTCAACCCGCAGGGCGTGACGGTGACCAGCTTCAAGCAGCCCTCCGGCGAGGAGGCCAAACACGACTACCTGTGGCGCGTGGTCAAGGCGCTGCCGCCGCGCGGCATGATCGGGGTGTTCAACCGCAGCCATTACGAGGATGTGCTGGTGGCCCAGGTGCACGACCTGCAAAAGACCTACGCCATGGCCCCGCGCGTGCTGGAGGACAGCAAAAAGGACTTTTTCAAAAAGCGCTACCGCCAGATCCGCGATTTTGAGGAGTACCTGTACGAGAACAGCTACCGCGTCGTGAAAATTTTCCTGCATGTGAGCAAGTCAAAGCAGCGCGAGCGTTTTCTCGAGCGCATCGACGACCCCGCCAAGAACTGGAAGTTCTCGGCGAGCGATTTGAAGGATCGGGCGCTGTTTGACGAGTACATCGGCACCTTTGAGGAGGTCATCGACGCCACCGCCACCAAACACAGCCCGTGGTATGCCCTGCCCGCCGACCAGAAGTGGTACACCCGCTACCTGGTCAGCGAGATCGTGCTGGACCAGCTCAAAAAATGTGAGCCGCAGTACCCCAAGCTCGGCAAGGCGGAGAAGGCGCATTTGCAGGAATGCCGCGACCAGCTGATGGCCGAGGCCGGCGCCATAAAGGACCAAAAGGAGCAAAAGCCGCGCAGGAAGCCCGGCCCCAAGCCAAAAAACAGCGCCAAGGCGTAAAATCGACGCACGGAAAGGCAGGTGAGGCGGTATGGCACCCATCCGCGTTTTGCAGGTGATGCCGGCGATGGATGCGGGCGGCATGGAGACCTTTGTGATGAACGTCTACCGCCGCATCGACCGCACCGCCGTGCAGTTCGACTTTTTGTGCCATTACGACAAACCGTTCTTTTTTGATGAAGAGATCGCCGACCTGGGCGGCCGTATGGTCAAGCTGACCGTCCGGCAGGACAATCATCTGCCCCGCTACCTGCGCGCGCTGGACGCACTGTTCGCCGCCCACCCGGAGTACCGCATCCTGCACGGGCATTACAGCGGCTTCGGTATGTTCTATAACCCCCGCGCCGCCGCCCACGGCGTCACGGTGCGGGCCGGGCACAGCCACAACACCGCCTATGAGCACAACCTGGTCGGCACGCTGGACCGGCTGATGAGCGCCCGCTTTTCGGCCGGCGTGACCGACCCTTTCGCCTGCAGCGCGGCGGCCGGGCGTATGCTGTTCCCGGGGCGTAACGTCACGGTCATCCCCAACGGCATCGACAGCGAGCGCTTCGCCCGCCCCGACCCTGCCGCCCGCGCCGCTTTGCGCGCCGAATGGGGCGTTGGCGAAAACGAGCTGCTGCTCGGCCATGTGGGACGCTTCAATGCGCAGAAAAACCACGCCGGGCTGCTTAAAATATTCGCTGCTGTGTGTCAAAGGGTGCCGGCGGCGCGGCTGGTCTGCATCGGCACCGGCCCGCTGGAGGCCGCCGCCAGGGCACAGGCCGCCGCGCTCGGCGTGGCCGACCGCGTGATCTTTGCCGGCGTGCGGTCCGACGTTGACCGCTGCTACCAGGCGATGGACGCCTTTTTGCTGCCGAGCCTCTTTGAGGGCGTGCCGGTCGTGCTGATCGAGGCGCAGGCCAGCGGCCTGCCCTGCCTTGTGGCCGATACGGTGGACCGCGGCGCCGCCTTTGGGCAAAAGCTCTGGTTTTTGCCCATCGCGGACCCCGATCTCTGGGCGCAGCGGCTGGCGGCGGCCGACCTGAGCCGCGACCCCGACCCGGCGGCCGCCGCGGTGCGCGCCGGGTACGACATCCGCTTTGCCGCCGATACGCTGCAGGCCTTCTACCTGCGCAAGGCGGCGGAGGTGGGGCTGTGAGCGCCCCGCTGGTGTGCGTGGCGGTGCCGGTGTACAACGCCGCCGCCTGGCTGCCCGCCTGCCTGCAAAGCCTGGCCGCGCAGACACTTGCGGACTTTGTGTGCGTGCTGGTGGACGACGGCTCCGCCGACGATTCCGCCGCCCTATGCGCGGCCTTTGCCGCCAAAGACCCCCGCTTTGTGCTGCTGCGGCAGCAAAACCGCGGCGTCAGCGCGGCGCGGGCCGCCGCCGTGCGCGAGGGCCAGAGCCGCGGCGCCGCCTGGTTCGCCTTTTGTGACGCCGACGACGTCTGCCACCCCGACCTGCTGCGCGCGCTGCACGCGGCGGCCGCGGACAGCGGCCTGCCCGTCGCCTGCTGTCGGTTCGATACCTTTGCCGGTGCCGCGCCCGCCGATGCCCCGGTCTCGGGTGCCATTGGAGCCGTCAGGGCCCTGCCGGCGCCGCGGCACCTGCAGGCGCTGCTCCACGACCACACGATGGATTACGGGCTGTGGAACAAGCTCTACGCGGCCGCGCTGATGGACCCGGCCCTGCTCGAAAACGGCTTTGCCTACAACGAGGATCTGCTCGCCAACTGGCGGCTGTTCGGCAGGGCGGCCGGCTGTGCGTTCGTCGATTTTGCCGGCTACCATTACCGCCAGCACGCCGCCTCGGCCAGCCATGCGCCGCTGCCGCTGCGCAGCATCCGGGAGCAGCGGCAGGTGGCGGCGCTCATATCGGCCGAAGCACCCGGCGCTTTAAAGGCCAGCGCCAATGCGTTTTATTATGAGAAGCTGGTCTACCTGGCCAGCATGATCCTGCGTCAGGCGGACCCCTCTCCCTACCGGGCGGAGCTGGACGCCCTGCGCGCCGAGATACGCGCCGATCTGGGCAAGGTACCGGGGCTGCCGCCCGCCATCCGCGCCGCGGCGTGGGCGACCGTGCGCTGCCCGCGCCTGTGGCGCCGCGCCTGCCGCCTTTTGTTGAGGGACCGACGGTAAATGAAGCTTTTGTTCGTGCTCGATCAGGTGGAAGCGCCGCAGGCCGCCAACCCCGTTTTGGGGCGGCGGCTGGCGGCCGCTTTGCTTGCGGCCGGGCACGAGGTGCATCTTTTGGAGATGTGGGACGGCGCCACCCCGCTGCCCGCCCCGCCGGACGGCGCTGTGCGCCATACCCTGCCCTTTGCCGATGAAGCGGCGATGGAGCAGGCGCTGGAGGGCGGCGCCGCGGGCGTCTCGCCGCTGCCGGTGCGCCTGGCCCGGCTGCTGCGCAGCCCCGCCGCCGTGGGCGCGGCTTTCCGGCAGTTCGTGCTGCACGCGCCCCGCCGCGTGACCGCCACCCGCGCTGCGCTGGAACGGCTGGATACCCGATATCATTATGACGCCGTCTGCGCCGTGTGCGCGCCCTACCGCGCCGCGTTTGCGCTGGAAACGGCCGCCGTGCAGGCCAAAAAGCTGCTCTGGCAGCTGGACCCTTATGCGGCGAACCGGACCTACCGCGCCCCCGGCGGCTATGCGCGGGAGGCGCAGTTGTTGGATGCCATGCACGCCACCCTCATCACCCCCGCCGCCGTGACCGACTACGCCCCCGGCGGGCCGCTGGCAGCCTGTCAAAGCAAGGTGTTCTGCGCCGGCTTCCCGGTGTTGACGCCGCCCGAAAGCGCCGCCCCCGCGGCCGGCCCCGCCGGGCCGCGGCACTGCGTGTTCTGCGGCACGCTGTATAAGGGCCTGCGGGAGCCGGGCTTTGCGCTCGACCTGTTCACGGCCCTCGACGACCCCGGCTGGGTGCTGGACATCGTCGGCCCCGGCTGGGCGGCGTTCGAGGCCGGGCGCGTGCAGGCACAGGCGGCCCTGGGCAGCCGTCTTCACACCGGCGGGCCGGTGCCGCGCGCCGAGGCGGCGGCGCTGGAGGCGCAGGCCGAGGTGCTCTTGAGCCTGGGCAACGCGATGGACAACCAGCTGCCGAGCAAGCTGTTCGGCTATTTTGCCGCCGGCAAGCCGGTACTGCACCTGGCCGTGCGCGGGGACGATCCCGCCCTGCCCTACCTGCAAAAATACCCGCTGGCGCTGGTCCTGCACGCCGGCGGCGACGTACACGCGCAGGCCGAAGCGCTGCGCGCCTGGCTGGGCACCGTGGCCGGACGGCGGGTGCCGTTTGAACAGACGGCGGCGCTGTACCCGGACTTCACCCCTGCCGGGGTGGCGGCGGTCTTTCTGCGCGCCGCCGGAGGGGAGGCGGACCCGCTATGAAACACATCCTTTGGCTGGTGAGCGTCACGCTGCCGCAGGCCGCCGCGGCCTGCAAGGTACCGACGACCGAGGTGGGCGGCGGCTGGCTGACCGGCCAGCTGAACGCCCTGCGCGGGCAGCTGCCGCTGACCGTGTGCGCGCTGGACCCGCACCTGACCGCCCCCGCCGCCGGCGAGGCGGACGGCGTGCGCTACCGCCTGCTGCCCGCTGCCGCGCCCGACCTGGACGGCCTGCTGGCCGCGGAAGCGCCGGCGCTCGTGCACGTCTGGGGCACCGAGTACGCGGCCGCGGCCGCCATGCAGGCGGCGGCCGCGCGCGCCGGGGTGCCGGTGCTGTTCTCGGTACAGGGCGTGATGCGGGACTGCGCCGCCCATCTGTTGGACGGCGTGCCGCAAAAATACATCCGTTCCGGGCCGCTGCAAAGGCTGGCGGCACGCTTTGCGCCGGCCGGCCTGTTGGACGGGCTGCAGGCGCAGTTTGACGCCCTGGCCGCGGACGAGGCCGCGCTGCTGGCGCGCGCCGCCTATGTGACCGGGCGCACCGGCTTTGACCGCCGCGCCATGCAGGCGCTGGCCCCGCGGGCGCGCTATTTTGCCTGCGGCGAGACGCTGCGCCCTGCCTTTTACACGGGGCCGCTGTGGTACCCGCGCACCTTCGGCCAGGCGCCGGTCATTTTGATGACGCAGGGCAACTACCCGCTCAAAAACCTGCACACGGCGCTGCAGGCCATGCCCGCCGTGCGCCGGCGGTGGCCGGGCGCCGTCCTGCGCGTGGCCGGCTGGCCGCCGCCCGACAAGGGGCCCCTGCTGGCGCCGGTGGTGGACCTGCTGCAGCCCTACTGGAAATACTGTAAGGATCTGGCGCGCGCGCTGGGCCTGCAAAACTGCCTGCAATTCACCGGTCCCCTGGGCGAAAGCGCCATGCGCCAGGCATTTTTGGACGCTGACGTGTATCTTTTGCCCTCGACCTGTGAGAACAGCCCCAACAGCCTGGGCGAGGCGATGCTGCTGGCCATGCCCTGCGTGGCCAGCAATGCCGGCGGCATCCCGGACGTGCTGGCCGACGGTGCCGAGGGCATCTTGTACGGCGACGCCTGTGACGCCGCCGCCCTGGCCGGGGCTTTGTGCGATCTCCTTGCGCGCGCCGACGGCGGCGCCGCCCTGGGCGCGGCGGCGCGCACGCGCGCCCTGGCCGACCATGACCCCGCCGCCAACGCCCAAACGCTGGCGGGCATCTACGCCGCCATCCTGAACGGAGGTGCAGCATGAGCACCGCCAAGATCACCGTCATCATCCCCTGCTACCGGGCCGCGGCCACGCTGCCCGCCGCCGCGGCCAGCGTTCTGGACGGCGCGCCGGCGGACCTTACGCTGCTGCTTGTCGACGACGGCAGCCCGGACGATACCGGCGCCGTGTGCGATGCGCTGGCCGCGCAGGACGGGCGCATCACCGCCCTGCACCGGGCAAACGGCGGCCCCGCCGCGGCACGCAACACCGGCCTGGACGCCGCCGCGGGCGACTGGGTGCTGTTCGCCGACGCCGATGACACGCTGCTGCCCGGTCTGTGGGCGGCCCTGCCGCCGGCGTTTGCCAGCGGCGCCGACATCATCATGTACGGCATGGAACGGGCCGCAGGCCCCTCGGCCTGCCCGCTGGCGCCGGGCTTTTACGCCAGCCCCGCGGACTTTGGCCCGGCGCTGGAGCCGCTGCTGTTCGAAAGCGGGTACCTGGCCACCCCCTGCAACAAGCTGTACCGGCGCCGGCTGCTGGACGGTGTCCGCTTTGACGAGGCCCTGCGCATCAACGAGGACGTGCTGTTCAACCTGCAGGTGCTGCAGGCGCTGCCCGCCTTCTACTGCCTGGAGCGCGCCTTTTACCATGAAAACAACGTCACAGCGGGCAGCCTGTCCCGCCGGCTGCGCGGCGACCTGCTGGACGCCGAGACCGTGACCCGCCCCGCGCTGGACGCCTTTTTATGCGCCGCCGCCGTGCCGCCGCCTCAGCGTGCCGCGCTGCTGCGCAAGAGCCGGGTGCGGGCGGCCCTCAACCAGTACGGGCTGCTGACCGGCTGCCCGGGCGCGATGCCCTTTGCGCAGCGCCGGGCCCTGTTCGCCCGCATTTTGGCCGACGCCGACGCCCGCGCCGCCCTGACCGCGCAGCTGGCCGCCGACCCGCACCGTCTGCTGGCCCTGCCCTACCGCCTGGGCGCGGCGGCCGGCTGGCCGGGGTGGCTGGCCGCCTACACGCAGTGTAAAAACCACTTTCTGTAAAAAGGAGCCTGCCCATGCCCGCCGCGCCCAAAATCAGCATCATCACCAGCGTGTATGACGCCAAAGACTATCTGCCCCTGACCGTGCGCAGCATTCTGGCCCAGACCTTCACGGACTTTGAGCTGCTGCTCGTGGAGGACGGCAGCCCCAACGGCTGCGGCGAGCTGTGCGACGAGCTGGCCAAAACCGACCCGCGCATCCGGGTGTTCCACAAGCCCAACGGCGGGCCGGCCAGCGCCGCCAACGTCGGGCTGGACAACGCCCGCGGCGACTACGTCGGCTTTGTGGACAGCGACGACCTGATCGAGCCGACGATGTACGAGACGCTTTACCGCGCACTGCAAAGCACCGGTGCCCGCGTGGCCGCCTGTGCCGGCGACGCCATCGACGAGGCCGGAGCGCCCATCCCCGGGCGGGAGATCACCATCCGCCGGACCGGTGAGCGCGATGCGATGGAGCTGCTTTTGGATTCCTTCCAGACCGGCAGCTTCTACGGACCGTTGAGCTGGAACAAGCTGTTTGACCGCCGCCTGTTCACCGAAAAAGGAATCCGTTACGATGAAACGATGTTTTTTGGTGACGATGCGAGCATTTTGCATCTTGTGTACGAGGGCGAGCGGGCCGTCTGCCTGACCGATGTGCTCTATCACTACCGCACCCGCCGCGGGCAGATCACGGGCAAGCTGTTCCCGCCGCGCAAGCTGGACAACCTGCGTATGTACTGGGACTGGCTCACATACTTTGCCGCCCGGCCCGAGCGCGCCGAGTACTACCAGTGGGCCGTGGCGTGGTACTGGCAGATGTTCTATCTTTTCTGGTGCATGGCGGCCGAGGCCGGTACCCTTGCCGGGCTGCGGTCTGCCTTCCTGGCCCACAAAAAGCACCTGAACGCCCTTTTGCCGGCCATCCTGCGCTGCCCGTATGTGCCAGGATTCGAGAAATTCCGCGCCCTGCTCTTCACCGTCAGCCCCGACCTTGCCTACGGTCTGGCAAAAATTTGGGGGCGTTCAGCGCGGTAAAGTGCTTGAAGCCGATGCCCGGTTTGTGCTATACTGGTATGAGGTATCCTCTGCCTTGAAAGGAGCTCGCCCTATGCAGAGCATCACTGTCAGTGTGATCGTGCCGATCTATAATACCCGCCCGTTTTTGGAGGCGTGCGTGCAGAGCATCCTGGACCAGCAGTTCGACCGTTCGTTCGAGGTGCTGCTGGTGGACGACGGCGCCACCGACGGCTGCGCCGCGCTGTGCGACGGCTTTGCCGCCCAGGACCCGCGCGTGCGGGTGTTCCATCAGGAGAATCAGGGCCTTTCGGCGGCGCGCAACACCGGCATCGACGCTGCGCGCGGGAAATACATCGCCTTTGTCGACTCCGACGACATCCTGCTGCCCGGCTACCTGCAGAAGCTCTATGACGCCTGCGAGCGCAGCGACGCCTACATGGCCATCTGCGCCGTCGAGGACGTGAACGAGGACGGCACCAGCACCCGGCCGCCCTTCTACAGCCTGCCCACCCAGGTCGGGGTTTTCCCGGGGAAAGAGCTGCTCAAATATTTCTTTGACCACAACGGCACCTATTACACGGTGGCCTGGAACAAGCTCTACCGGGCCGAGACCTGGAAGCTGCTGCACTACCCGGAGGGCCGCCTGCACGAGGATGATTTCATGGCCCACCGGCTGTTCTGGCACACCGAGAACGTCGTCTGCCTGGACGAGCACCTGTACCAATACCGCCTGCGCGGGGGCAGCATCACCCACACCGGCATCACCCCCTCCGCCTTTGACGCCGTGGACGGTCTGGTCGACCGTTACCGCTTTTATACCGAGAACCACGCCGACCGCGCCATCACCGACGCCGCCTATGCGGCCTGCTGGCGGCGCTACCTGTTCCTGTGCGCCAAGGTGCGCCAGGCCCCGACCCGCGAGCTGGTCAAGACCATCAGCAAGGAGCAGTTTTTGATGCAGGGACTCATCGGCTACCTGCCCAACTGCAAGGGCCTGAAGACGACCGAAAAGCTTTCCTGCGCGCGGTGGGCGATGATGCCGGCCGAGTCGCTGGTGCCGATCAAAGACTGACCCCCACACCCGCAAAGGAGGCCCCGCCTTGCCGCGCGCTGTTGAACGCCGACCGCGGATATTGCTCATACCGCCGCCCGAATTGCCGGTGCCGGCGGTGCAGGGCGGCGCCGTGGAGACGCTGCTGACCCACTTTTTGCAGGAAAACGAGCGCTGCGGCGAGCTGGACCTTTTGTGCGCGAGCATCCCGGACCCGTGGGCGCGGGAGGCCACCGCGGGGTTCCGGCACACCAAGATGCTCTACGTCACGCCGCCGGGCGGTTACCGGCGCTACTGGCCGATGGTGTTCATCGAACGGTGCATGGGCATCGCCGCCCCCTATGACCCGTGGTACCAGAAGGTGCAGCTGTCGCTGGCGCTGGAGCTGCCGCCGCCCGACCTCATCGTTGCCGAGGGCGGCAATCTGACCCAGTGCAGCGCCATCAGCCGTATGTTCGGCCGCCAGAAATGCCTGGCCCACCTGCACGGGCAGACGACGTGCAGCCGCGAGATGGACGGCCTGTACGGCGGCGTGCTCGCCATCAGCGAGTTCATCCGTGACGAGTACCTGCGCACGAGCACGCTGGACCCCGCCCACGCCTACGTCCTGCGCAACTGTGTGGACGTGCGCTGCTTCTGCCCCGGTGAGCCGGATGCCGCGCTGCGCGCCTCGCTGGGCTTTGCGCCGGAGGATTTCGTACTGCTGTTCTGCGGCCGTCTTTCGCCCGACAAGGGCATCCACAAGCTGCTGGAGGCGCTGACGCTGATCCATGACCCGCACGTCAAGCTGCTCATCGTGGGCAGCCCCTTCTTCGGCCAGGCCCAGCAGAGCCCCTTTCTGCACCGCCTTGAGCAGCAGGCTGCGCCGCTGGGCGAGCGGGTGCGCTTTACCGGCTATGTGCCCAACCAGAAGCTGCCGCCCTACTACCGGCTGGCGGACCTGGTGTGCGTGCCGACGCTGGTCGAGGAGGCGGCCGGGCTGGCGGCGGTCGAGGCGATGGCCTGCGGCCGCCCCGTGCTGGCCACCCGCAGCGGCGGTATGCCGGAATACCTGGAGGGCAGCCAGGCCGTGCTGGTCGACCGCGACCGCGATGTGGCCAAGCACCTGGCCTGGGCCATCGGTATGCTGCGCGACCACCCCGACCTGCGCGCCGCCATGGGCGAAGCCGGCGCCAAGGCGGCGCAGCGATATTCCGTCGCCGCCTATTACCGCAATTTCGTCGATATCCTGCGGGATTTTGGAGGTCAGCCGTGAACGAGGCCCCCGCCGTCTGCGTTGTGGTGCCCGTATACCGGGCCGAGAAAACGCTGGACCGCTGCGTGCAGAGCATCCTGTCGCAGGCGGTGGACGGCGGGCTTTGCTGTGTCCTGGTCGAGGACAGCAGCCCGGACGCCAGCGCCGCCTTGTGCGATGCCTGGGCCGCGCGCGACGCGCGCGTGCAGGCCTTGCACCTTGCGCCGGGCGGCGGGCCGTCCGGTGCGCGCAACGCCGGGCTGGACGCCGCCCGGGCCGACTACATCGTCTTTTTGGACGCCGACGACGCGCTGCGCCCCGGCGCCCTGCAGGCGGCGCTGACCGTGCAGATGGCCGACCCGGCCGGCTTCGTGCTCTGGGCCTATACCGAAGACGAGCAGGACCCGGCGCCGGTGCGCCCCCTCGCCGTGCCCCGCCCGCAGAGTGCCCTGGCGCACCTGTGGCTGGACTGCCGCATCGGTATGCCGTGGAACAAGCTCTACCGCGCCGACCTGGCCCGGCGCCTGCGCTTTGATACCGCCTACACCCTGGGCGAGGACCTGCAGTATGTGCTGGATTACATCGCTCTTTTGGGCCGCGAACAGCCGGATTTCCACTATGCGGTGATGCCCTCGGCCCTGACCTTTTATGACTGCGCCGGCGGCGACACGCTTTCCCGAAAATACCACGCCGACTACTGCGATATCTGGCCCCGCCATTTTGCCAGGCTCAACGCAGCCTGCGCGGCGGCCGCGGCGCCGCCGGCGGACCTGCTGCCCCTGCACCGGGCCGAGCTTGCCATCCTGGCCGAGGGCGCGGCCGACATCCTGCGGCGCGGGGACGGCGCCCCGGCCGAGCGCCGGCAGAGGGCCAAAGCCGCCCTGACCCAGCCGTGGATGCGGGCGCTGCTGGCCGCCATGCGCGCCGAGGGCAGCATCAGCCCCTACTACCTGCCCTGCCTGCTGGGCAGCGTGCGGCTGACGGCGCTGGCCGCCAATGACGAGCGCGCGCGCGGCCGCCTGGACTGGCTGGGGTATTACCTGTATCTGGGCCGGCGCGCCCGGGAATAGCTTTGCAAGCCGTCTGCCGGCAGTGCCGACAGACGTGTTTTTATGCCCGGCCCCGGCCGGGCTTTTTTCTTGTATTTTGGCGGATGCTGTGGTATAGTAGTGTATATGTTGTCTGGCGGTGTGCCCGCCGCCCAAAATTTCCAAATTGCCCCAAAATCCATGATACAGGAGTTCTGTTATGCCCTTCTCCGCCCCTGACCAGACCGCCCCGCCGCTGACGGTGATACGCCCGCGCAGCGGCTGGTTCGATATCGACCTTGCCGAGCTGTGGCGCTACCGTGACCTTATCGTCATGTTCGTCAAGCGCAATTTCACCGTGCTCTACAAGCAGACCATCCTGGGGCCGCTGTGGATATTGCTCAACCCGCTGCTCACCACCGTTTTGTTCAACGTCGTGTTCGGGGGCATCGCCGGCCTTTCCACCGACGGCACGCCGTCCTTTCTGTTCTATATGGCCGGCAACACGGTGTGGACCTTCTTTGCCGCCTGCATCAACAACACGGCCAACACCTTTGTCGCCAACGCACAGGTGTTCGGCAAGGTGTATTTCCCGCGCCTGACCATGCCCATCAGCCAGGCGCTGACGAGTTTGGTCAATTTCTGCATCCAGTTCGCGATGTTCTGCGTGTTTTGGGCGTATTTCCGCCTGACCGGCGCGCCGCTGCACCTGACGGCGTGGGCCTTTGCCCTGCCGCTGGTCGTGGGGCTGGTCATGCTGCTGGGGCTGGGCGTGGGCATCATCGTCTCGTCGCTGACCACCAAATACCGGGATCTTGCCATCGCCGTCGGCTTCGGCGTGCAGCTGTGGATGTATGTCAGCCCCGTCGTCTACCCGCTCTCGACGCTGAGTGAGAGCCCCCGTCTGCGGGCGCTGATGCTCGCGAACCCCATGACCGCCCCCGTCGAGGCGTTCCGCCTGGCGACGCTGGGCACCGGCACGGTGACGGCGGGCATGCTCGCGTACAGCGCCGTGTTCACGCTGGCGGCGCTGGCGTTGGGCGTGGTGCTCTTCAGCCGCATCGAAAAGACCTTTATGGACACGGTGTAAGGGGGCGCGCAGATGAGTGAGATGCAGCAGCGTACCCCCGTCATCGAGGTACAGGGGCTCAAAAAACAGTACCGGCTGGGGCAGATCGGCGGCGGCACGCTGACCCATGACCTGCAGAGCTGGTGGGCACGCGTGCGCGGCAAAGAGGACCCCAACACCGTCATCGGCACCGACGCGCGGCTGTTCGGCAAGACCTTTATGGCCCTGAACGGCGTCGACCTGACCGTGTACCGGGGCGAGGCGCTGGGCATCATCGGGCGCAATGGTGCCGGCAAGAGCACGCTGCTCAAGATCTTGTCCCGCATCACCGCCCCCACCGAGGGCGAGGTCCGCCTGCGCGGCCGCGTGGCCAGTATGCTGGAGGTAGGCACCGGCTTCAACAACGAGATGACCGGGCGCGAGAACATCTATATGAACGGTGCCATCCTCGGCATGAGCAAGGCCGAGGTGGACCAAAAGCTCGACCAGATCATCGAATTCTCCGAATGCGGCGAGTTCATCGACACCCCGGTCAAGCGCTATTCCAGCGGGATGTTCGTCAAGCTGGCCTTCGCCGTGGCCGCCCACCTCGACAGCGAGATCATGGTCATGGACGAGGTGCTGGCCGTCGGCGACATGAAGTTCCAGCAGAAATGCCTGGGCAAGATGAGCGATGTGGCCGGGCAGGAGGGCCGCACGGTGCTCTACGTCAGCCACAACATGAGCACCATCCGCCAGCTGTGCACCCGCTGCATCGTGCTGGACCAGGGGCGCATCATCTTTGACGGCGACGTTGAGGAGGCCATCGCCGTGTATATGGACACCACCGACGTCAACATCGTGCACTATGACGTCGCCGACGTGGCCCGCATGACCGGCGGCGCCGGCAAGCGCCTGCGTATGGAAACGCTGGACTTTGCGGGCAAGGAATCCAGCGTCTTCAGCGACACCGAGCCGATGCACATCCGCATCACCTGGCGGGTGAGCGAGCCGTTTGCCGGCGTCAACCTCAAGCTCAACCTGCATTTCCGCGATTCCACGCCCATCGGCATCACCCACCCGGTGGACCTTGGCCCCGCCGTGCCGGGGCGGCTGTATACCACCGAGTTTGCCTTTAACCCGTCCCTGCTGGGCGAGGGGCAGTATTACTTCTACGTCGATTTCTTTGACGGCGCGCTGGCGCAGGCGGTCTGCCTGGACAAGCCGGTGACCGAGTTTGCCTTTGAGGTGACCAACACCGACCTGTCCATGCCGGAATGGGCCGCCGGCTGGGGGCGCATCCATTTCCCGGCGGTAATAGTTTTTGGCACGGAGGGCCGCGATGAACAAGCCTGACCTGTATATCTGCCACACCATGCTGCAGGTGCTCACCTGCCTGGTGCGGGCGCTGCGCGCGGGCGGCGGGCAGGCCGTCTGGCTGGCCGATACCGTCCCGGATTTTGCCGCCTTGCGCCGCCGCGCCCCGGACGCCGACGATCTTGTCGCCCGCCTGCGCGATACCGGCGCCTTTGCCGAGGTCTCGCTGGTGGACCAGCGCCGCTGGCCGGGCACCGTGACCGGGCCGCTGGCCCACCTGCGCGGCCGCCGCGCCTACGAGAAGGCCGGCTGCGGGCCGGTGCTCGATAAAAACGCCTACCGAGACATCTATATCAGCAATGACTGGAGCGTGCTGGGCCGCTACCTGCAGGACTGCCGCGCGCCCTACATCCTGTGCGAGGACACGGTGGGCTCCACCCTGGACCCCGACCAGCATCTGCTGGAGGCCCAACGCGCCGCGCCGGGGTTCGCCGCCTGCCAGCGGTCGGGGCGCGGCTACCTGTACTGGGGCGACAGCCGCTGGTGCAAGCTCGTCGAGAGCGAAGACGCGGCCCGCTGCCGGCTGTTCGCGCCCGAAAAGCTGGTCACCTTCCGCCGTATGGCGATGCTCCAGAGCCTGACGGAGGAAGAAAAGGCCGCCGTGCGCCATGTGTTTTTGCGCGGGGCGCTGCCCGAAAACACCGCCGGCGCGACGCTGCTGCTGCCCCGCAGCTTTGTGCTGGACGGGCTGCTGGACCAGCCCGCGCAGGACGCCATGTTCAAGGCCGTGGCCGCCCGCTACGCCGACGGGCCGCTGTTCATCAAGACCCACCCGCGTGACCAGACCGATTACCGCGCGCTGTTCCCCGATGCGGTGGTGCTGGACCGGCGGATGCCGAGCGAGGTGCTCAACTTCTGCCTGCCGTTCCGCTTCCGCCGCGCCGTGACGGTGCAGAGCTGGGTGCTGCGCGGCTTCACGGCGGCCGACGAAAAGATCCTGCTCACGCTGGACGAGGCGCTGGCCCTGACCGGCCAAAAGGAGACGAAAGCATGAAGATTTTAGGCGTTATCCCGGCGCGCTACCAAAGCAGCCGTTTGCCCGGCAAGCCGCTGGCCGATATCCTGGGCAAGCCGATGATCTGGTGGGTCTACCAGGAGGCCGTCAAGTGCCAAAGGCTGGACGGCTGCCTCGTCGCCACCGACGACGAGCGCATCGCCGCTGCCTGCCGGCAGTACGGCATGGAATACTGCATGACCAGCCCCGACCACGACACCCCGACCGGGCGCATCTGGGAGGTCTCGACGCTGCGCGAGGCCGACCTCTATCTGCAGATCATGGGCGACGAACCTCTCATCGACGTGCGCGCGTTCGACCTCATCCTGCCCCCGGCGCTGCCCGCGGACCCGTACTACGTCGCGGTGCTGACCAACGTCATGGAGCACCCGGCCGATGTCATCGACTTTTCCAACCAGAAGGTGGTCACCAACGCGGCGCGGGAGGTGCTGCTGATCTCGCGCAGCCCCATCCCCTACCCCAAGGGCACGCTGGATTTCGAGTACGAGAAGGTCACCGGCATCCAGCTGTACAGCAAGGCGGCGCTGGCCTTCTACCATGCCACGCCCAAATCCGCCCTCGAAAAGGCGGAGGAAAACGATATGATGCGCTTTGTCGAGAACGGGCACACGGTGCACGCCATCGTGAGCCCCTATAAGACCGTGAGCGTGGACACGCCGAAGGACGTGGACATCGTGCGTGAGCTCCTGCGCCAGCGATAACGGCGGCCGGTCCCCGCTTTCCCGCCGGTCTTCCCGGCCCGCAAATGCCCTCTTTCGGCAGGGCGCGGGACAAAGGGTCCCTTGCCATTTACAGGGATTTCCGGTATAATCGTTCTCAGGCGGCTTCCGGCGCTGCAGGCGGGACTGTACATACAAGGGGGCATCTGCTCATGGAAACGGAGCGCACGGCCAAACGGAGATGGTATGACACGCTGCCGGCACTTTATGTGCAGACGTTTGTGATGGTCGTGGCCGGGCAGCTTCTGGGCGGCTGGTCGCTCAGCAGTCTGTCACGCGTGCTGTTCAGCACCGAGTTCCAAAAATCCGCTTTCTGGTATATCAGCTTTTCCTACCTGCTGTTCATCGGGATCTGGGTGCTCGCGCTCCTGCGGATGTGGGCGGTCAAACAAGACCGGCCGCTGCTGGCGGCCGTGGGGCCGAGGGCGCGGGGCAACCGTCCGGGGATGCTCCTGGTCGGCGCAGCCCTTGGCTTTGGGATGAACGCACTGTGCGTGCTCATCGCCTGGCTCCATAAGGATATCATCCTGTATTTTGACACGTTCCAGCCGTTCGAGCTGCTGGCACTGTTCGCGGCGGTGTTCATCCAGTCCGCCGCGGAGGAGCTGCTGTGCCGGTGCTTTTTGTATGGCAAGCTCCTGCGCAGCTATCAGAGCCCGTTGGTAGCCATCCTCGGGAATGCGTTGTTTTTTGGCCTCATTCATCTCGGCAACGACGGCGTCACCGTGCTTTCCGTCGTGAACATCGTGGTGGTGGCGCTTCTCTTCTCGCTGATCGTCTATTACACGGGCAGCCTGTGGTGTGCGTTCATGGCCCATACGGTGTGGAATTACACGCAGAACATCCTGTTCGGCCTGCCCAACAGCGGCATCGTCTCCCCCTATTCGGTCTTTAAGCTGGACGCGGCCTCGGCGATGAACAGCTTCGCCTACAACGTGGGCTTCGGCATCGAAGGGACGGTCGTCGCCGTCGTGGTGCTGGGCCTGGCGACGGCGGCGGTCTATGTCTGGGGCCAGCGCAGCGCGGGCACCCCAAAGCTGCCGCCGGAGCGCTGAGGCCCGGGCGGTCCGGGCGAGCCGTTCGAGGCGGTCCGCCGAACAGTACGGTCCATGCGGGAGGTAACGGCGCCCCGGCCGGAGGATCGCGTACTCCGTCTGGGGCGCAGCCGTATGATACGGGCGCAGGCCCCGCTGCGCCATCGCCTGCCGGCCGTGCGCGGACCGCGCCCGGCCCGGCGCTGAACGGCGGCACGACACCTGTGGCAGAGATAAAGGAGCTTTATGGGCAACATCAAGTTGTTGGACTGCACGCTGCGCGACGGCGGCTATATCAATGACTGGCGCTGGGGCTATACCTGCGCCAGAGACATCGTGCACACCGTGGCCCGCGCCGGGGTGGACATCGTCGAGGTCGGGTTCCTGCGTGACATCGACCGCTATGACCCCGACGTGACGCTCGCCAACACCATCGGCGAGCTCAACCGCCTGCTGCCCGCCGACGCCCCCGATGGGGTAGAATTTTCCGGCATGGCGATGCGCTCCAACTACACGCTGGGCAAGCTGGCGCCGTACAACGGCCGCGGCATCGGCATCATCCGCATCACCGCGCACGACTATGACCTTGCCGAGGGGCTGGACTTTGCCCGCGCCGTGCAGGCACTGGGGTACCGGGTCTCCATCAACCCCATCAACATCATGGGCTATGCCGACGACGAGCTGCGCGCGCTGTTCACAAGGGTGAACGACATCCGGCCGTGGCAGTTCTCGGTCGTCGATACCTTCGGCAGCATGCGCCGGCAGGACCTGCGGCGCATCGTCGGCCTGGCCGATGGGCTGCTGGACCCCGGCATCCGGCTGGGCCTGCACCTGCACGAGAACCTTTCGCTGAGCTTCTGCCTGGCGCAGGATTTCCTGGAGCTGGGGCTGGAGCGTGATGTCACCGTCGATGCCAGCCTGATGGGCATGGGGCGTGTGCCCGGCAACCTGCCCATCGAGCTCATCGCCGACCATCTCAATGCCGAATACGGCGCCCACTATGACATCGACGAGCTGATGGACGCCATCCAGGACCACATCGCCCCCCTGAAAGGCGAGAGCAGCTGGGGCTACACGCCGGCCTATTTCCTCTCGGCGCGGTTCAACCTGCACCGCAACTATGCCGAGTACTACCTTGGCAAGGGCGATCTGACCAACCGCGACATCAACCACATCCTGTCCGGCATCCCCCACGCCAAGGCCACGGTTTTTGACGGCGCCTACGCCGAGCGGCTGTATGAGGAATACCGCCGCCGCAACATCGACGACAGCGCCGCGCTGGCCGCGCTGCGCGCCGCCTTTGCCGGCAAGACCGTGCTGGTGCTGGCCCCCGGCGCGAGCCTGGGCACAGCGGCGGGGCAGGCGGCGGTGGCGGCCGCCCGGCGCGAGGCCGCGGTGACGGTATCGGCCAACTTCATACCGGATCTCTGCGCGCCGGACTACGCCTTTTTTGCCAACGGCAAGCGGCTGGACCGGTTGGATGGGGCGGCGGACTGCCGCTGCCCGCTGGTGCTGACCAGCAACCTGCGCACGCCGCGCGCCGGCGCCCTGACCGTCAACTATGACCGCCTGGCCGGCGACGACCACCGCAGCGGCAACAGCGTGCTGATGCTGCTGCGCCTGCTGCGCCTGTGCGGCGCCGGCGCCGTACTGCTGGCCGGCGCCGACGGCTACCGCACCGGCGCGCCCGCCTATCTGGACGCCAGCCTGCACACCCACACCGACCGCGGCGAAGCCTACAACGCCCGCATGGCCGGCTGCATCGCCGCCTGCGGCGTGCCGGTGCGCTTCATCACGCCCAGCGCCTATGACCGCCGGCGCTGAACCGCAAAGGAGCCGTTCCATGCCCACACTGCGCACACAGCTGCAAAAGCACCGCCGGAGCCTGTTGGCACTGGCG
This sequence comes from uncultured Gemmiger sp., assembly GCA_947631565.1. Lineage (GTDB taxonomy): Bacteria > Bacillota > Clostridia > Oscillospirales > Ruminococcaceae > Gemmiger. The sequence goes on from CANRLV010000001.1 coordinate 33,356, forward strand.
GCGGCCGCTGCCTGCCTGCTGCTGGTGGTGCTGGTGTGGGCGGCGGCCGTGCGGCCGCAGGCCGGCAAGAGCCTTTCGGCCTATATCTCGGACGATTATTCCGCCAGCACTGTGGTCGAGGCCGGGCAGAGCATCTCGCAGAGCTTTGCCTTTGACGAGGGCGCGCTGGCCCTGGGCTTTGTGTTTTTCACCGGGAGCGAACAGCCGCAGGGCACGCTGGAGCTGACCGTGGCCGATGCCGGCAGCGGTGCCGTGCTGGCCCGCTCCACCGGCGAGATGGGGCTCATCCTGCCCGGGCAGTACACCGTGCTGGGGCTGGACACGCCGCTGCCCGCCGTTTCCGGCCAGCGCTACACCGTCACCCTGACCCCGCGCTACAGCGGCGATGGGCGGCTGGCCGTCGGCCATTCGGCCGGGGCGGCCCTCTGGCAGGACGATGCCGTGCTGGACGGCGCCGCGCTGGACGGGACCCTGTCGCTGCTCATCAGCTACCGCCGCATCGGCGGGTTTTTGACCCGTTTCTTCCTGCTCGTCGGGCTGGCGGTGTGCGCCGTCGTGTTCTTTGGTGTGCGGGCGGCGCTTGCGGGGCGGCTGGACCTGCCCCGGGCGGTGTTCACGCTGGTGGCGGCCTTCGGGCTTTTGTACGGCACGGTGCTGCCGCCCTATGCCGCCCCGGACGAGAAATACCACATCAACCAGTCCTTTACGCTGGCCACCAAGTGGGTCCATGTCCTGACGGGGGATCCCTATCTGGCCGGGCACATCCCCGCCACGACCAGCTACCGCCGCGAGCATGACTTCAACGCCCTGCTCCAGGACGAGCATACCACCGTCTTCACCTGGCAGGCGCTGGCCGGCGATCTGTTCACCCGCAGCCCTGACAGCTTCGACAGTGCCGTGGAGCTGGAGGAATTGCAGGTCGACGCCTATTTCCCACTCTACCTGCCCAGCGCGGCAGCGGTATTTTTGTGCTATCTGCTGCGGCTGGGCTTTGTGCCCACGCTGGTGCTGGGGCGGCTGGTGAACCTTTTGCTGTTCGCGGCGCTGGCGGCCTGGGCCGTGCGGCGGGCGCCGTTCGGGCGGCGGGTGTTCGCGGCGGCGGCGCTGCTGCCGATGACGCTGCATCTGGCCGCCTCCTTCAGCCGCGACGCGCTGCTGCTGGGGCTGTGCTTTGCCTTTACCGCCCTCTGCCTGGAGGCGCTGTTCGACCGTGCGGGCGGGCCGCTGCCCGCGCGGCGTCTGCTCGGCCTGGCCGCGTGCGGCATCCTGCTGGCGCCCGCCAAGGTCGTCTATCTGCCGCTGGCGCTGCTGGCGCTGGCCATTCCGGCCGCCCGCCTGGGCGCCCGCGCAGGGCTCAAAAAGGGCTGCTATCTGGCCGCCTGCCTGGCGGCGGTGCTGACCTTTGACCACGCCTTTTTGACCGAGCGCCTGGCCCCGGCCGCGCCCGCGCAGGACGGCGGCGGCACGGTGGCGGCATTGGCCCTGACCGATGTCCCGGCCGACCCGGCCGAGGCCATGAAGGAAAACACCGTCGAAAACTATGTGCGCCGCCTGTACTATTGGGCCGAGGACCGCGCCGACGTGCCGGACAGCGAGATCGCCTTTTGGGCGCAGGCCCTGCGCGACGGCGACGTGACGCCGGCCGTCCTGGCCCAGAGCTTCTTTTTCAGCCCCGCGCTCTATCAGCAGGTGGACGAGCAGGAATACGCCGCGCGCATATCGCAGGTATTTCTGCTGCACGACGCACTGGCCGCTGAGGAGAAGGACCCCTACCTCATCATGCCCTATCAGCAGGTCCTGGATGAGTCCGGCCTGGTCCAGCTGTTCAAGCGGCTCTACACCAACCCGTACTGTGTCTCCCTTTTTGACGAACTGGGGCTGGAGATCGGCACCGAGGACGGCGTAAGCTATCCGCTGGACCGGGCCGAGCTGGCCGCCGGCGTGGAGGCTGCGCGCGCCGCCCGCGCCACCCAGAGCACCGCCGCTGCGGACGACCTTGTCACCTACACGCCGGGCTATATCCTTGCCCACCCGGTGCAGACGCTGCTGCTGGCCGTGCGCTCGGTGCTGCAGAATGGCGACCACTACCTGCGCGGGCTGGTGGGCGGCAGCCTGAGCTACTACTCGCTGGATCTGGCCTGGGGCTGGGTGCTGGCGCTGTACCTGCTGCTGGCGTTTGCCGCCTGCCCCGCCGGGCCGGACGATGCGTCCCTGCCCGCCGGGCGCGGCCGCGCCGCCGGCCTGCTGGCGGCGGCCGTGTGCGCGGCACTGACGGTGGGCGGCTGCATCCTGTGGACCCCGCGCAGCCACGAGACCATCTACGGCCTGCAGGGGCGGTACTTTTTGCCGCTGCTGCCGCTGCTGCTCAGCCTGCTGCCGCCGCGCGGCGTGCGCCTGCCGGACGCCGCGGGCGCCGAGTGCCGGCTGACCGGCGCGCTGTGCCTGGTCAACGCCGGGGTGCTCGTGAATATCATGCTGGCCGTCATCGCACGGTAAGGGGGTGCGGGGCGTGACCTACTGTTTTTTCTCGGCCCAGTACCTGCCCACCGTGGGCGGCGTGGAGCGCTATACCTGGAACCTGGCCCGCCGCGCCGTGCGCGCCGGGCACCGTGCCCTGGTGGTGACGAGCGCCCTGCCCGGCCTGCCGGAGCGCGAGACCGACGCCGACGGCATCGAGATCTTTCGTCTGCCGGTGTGGGCCGTGATGAAAGGGCGCTTCCCGGTATTGCGGCCGGGGCCGCGCTTTGCGGCGCTGGCGCGCGCGCTGTGGGCGCAGGACATCGATTTCTGCTTCATCCAGACGCGTATGTACACCGAGAGCGTGTGGGCCGCCGCGGCCGCCAAGCGGCGCGGTATCCCGGGCCTGGTGCTGGACCATTCCACCGGCTATATGCCGGTGGGCGGCGGGGCGGTGGGCGCGTGCGGGCGCCTGTATGAGCAGTGGGCCTGCCGCTTTATCAAGCGCTGCGGCTTTCCGTTTTACGGCGTGTCGGCGGCGGCGTGCGCGTGGCTGCGCACCTTTGGCGTGGATGCCGCCGGCTGCCTGCCCAACGCCGTTGACCCGGCCGAGGCGGCAGCGCTGGCGGCCGGCGCCGAGCCGGCTGACTGGCGGGCCGCGCTGGGCCTGGCCCCCGATACCCGGCTGGCCGTGTTCGTCGGCCGCCTGATCCCCGAAAAGGGCGCCGCCGCCCTGGCCGAGGCCGTGCAGGGGCTGTCCGGCACGGCGGCGGTCATCGCCGGCAGCGGACCGCTGCGGGCCGCGCTGGAGGCCCGGCATCTGCCGAACGTCTATTTTCTGGGCGATGTCCCCCACCCGGCCGTGCTGCGCCTGCTGTGCCAAGGGGACGTCTACTGCCTGCCCACCGAATATGCCGAGGGCTTCCCGACCACATTGCTGGAGGCGGCCGCCTGCCGCTGCCCCATCCTGTGCACCCGCACGGCCGGCACCGCCGAGCTTTTGCCGGACGACGGCCACGCGGTGTTTTTGCCCGACGCCCGGCCCGAGAGCGTGCGCGCCGGGCTGCAGGCCGTGCTGGCCGACCCGGCCGCCGCCCGGGCGAGGGCGGAGGCCGCCTACCGGACCCTTTGCGCCCACTTTACATGGGACGCGGTTTTTGCTATGATGGAAAGCGCCGCCGGGGCGCCGTGACGCGCCCCCCACGAGGTGAAACGATGTCAAAACTGCTCATCATCATCCCCGCCTACAACGAGGAAGCCAACATCGAGCGCGTGGTCCGCGACCTTGTCGACCACTACCCGCAGTATGACTATGTGGTCATCAATGACGGCAGCCGGGATAAAACGGCCGCCGTCTGCCGGGCCAACGGTTACCACCTGATCGACCTGCCGGTCAACCTGGGGCTGGCGGGGGCGTTCCAGACCGGGCTGCGCTACGCGGCCGAAAACGGCTATGACTGCGCCGTGCAGCTGGACGCCGACGGTCAGCACAAGCCGGAATTCATCGCCCCCATGCTCACCGAGCTGGAGGACGGGGCCGACATCGTCATCGGCAGCCGCTTTTTGACGGTGAAAAAGCCCAAAACGCTGCGCATGGTCGGCAGCTATATCATCAGCTGGTCCATCCGCCTGACCACCGGCCGCGCCATCTGTGACCCCACCAGCGGTATGCGTATGTTCAACCGCGCCATGGTCGAGGAGTTTGCCCAGAACCTGAACTACGGTCCCGAGCCCGATACCATCAGCTACCTTATCAAGAACGGCGCCGTCGTCAAGGAGGTCCAGGTCGAGATGGGCGAACGCCTGGCCGGGCAGAGCTACCTGAATTTCTGGAGCAGCGCGCAGTATATGATCAAGATGTCCATGTCCATCCTGCTCATCCAGTGGTTCCGCAAGCGGGACCGCGAGACCCCCTACCCGGAAAGGAGCCTGTGACGATGTTCGACCAGCCCATCCTCCGCGTCTGCCTGATCGTGGGCAGCCTGGTCACCGCCGGCTACATCCTGTTCCGCGTGCGGGCCGCCAAGGTGCAGATCGAGGACACCATCTACTGGCTGCTGTTCAGCGCCGTTTTGCTGGTGCTGGCCCTGTTCCCCGGCATCGCCTACTGGGCCGCCGGGCTGCTGGGCTTTGTCAGCCCCATCAACTTTGTGTACCTGGTCATCATCTTTTTGCTGCTGGCACGGCAGTTCTTCCTGTCCATCCGCATCAGCCAGCTGGACAGCAAGGTGCGCATTTTGACCGAGCGCGTGGCCCTGAACGAGGAAAAAGTGGAGCGCGAAAAGCTCGACCTGTGATTTTGTGTTTGTCAAACTGCGGCCGGTGTGCTATAATGGTATGCCGGAAGAGAAAGGACGGTATCGCATATGCCATTCACCCCCAAGCTGACCTACAAGGGCCGCCCGCTGGTGCGCTGCGGCAATGATGTGTATTACGGCTCAATGGAGGAGCCGTATGTGGTCTACCTGCAAATTTTGAACACCAAACAGGAGAACGGCGTCGAGGTGGCCGACCGCGTGCACCTGATGCTGCTCTCGACCGACGAGAGCAAGCCCCTGCCGGAGCGCATCATCCGCCAGGCCAACCGCGTGGGGCTGTGGAGCGCGCTCAACTTCGGCGACATCATGCTCCAGGGTGCCCTGCAGGGCAAGGTGTGAGCCCCAACGACGTACAAAAGCTTATTTTAACCCCATCGGTCCCGACGGACATGTGCCGGCGGGACCGATACCTTTAGAGCAAAAAATGCCGTGCAAGTCGCCCTTGGGCATGCGCACGGCATTTTTTGTGACGGGGTGTGTCCAAGAGAGGGGTGCAGGCGGACCGGCGCAGCGAAGCGAAGCCCGTAACGCCGAATCCCTCTCTTGAAGGCGTCAGTCTTCCAACGCGGCGCGGGCGGCGTCGATCTTGGCGTTGGCGGCGGCCAGCTGCTCGGCGCAGGCGTCGCCGGCGGCAACGAGGCGGTTGCGGTCCCCCAGCAGCACGGTCCAGTACTCGGCGCCGTCGTAGCGGAAGATGACCCAGTCATACCCGTCGTATTTTTGGGCACTGATGCGGGTCACGGGATAGGTGCCCAGCGGCAGGTAGCCGACCACGTCGTAGAGGTCGGCGCTGTAAAAATACTCGGTGCGGGCGCCGAATACGCTCAGCTGGTAGCCCTGCACCTCGGTCATGTCCGGCCCGGCGGTGCGAAAGCCGTTGAAGCCGCCGGCCCGGATGGCGGGCAAAAAGTCCAGATAGCTGTAATCAAGGTCCACGGCACCCCCGACGCCGGGCACCGTACCGGAGCCGGAATACTGCCACAGCGCATAGGGGCCGGTATAGCCGAGGTTCTGGCGGTAATCGGCCACCCACAGCGGGTAGGCGGAGAGGGCGGCGGCATCGAGATAATTGTTGATGAAGTTGGTGTAGCTGTACCATCCGGCATACCAGCGGCGCTGGTACAAAATATCCATGGCAAAGCGGACGAGGCCGGTCAGCTGGGCGCGGCCCAGGCTTTGCAGGCTGGCGTCCTCGACGTCGACGAAGACCGGGTACTCCAGCTGCAAGCCCTCCAGAGAGGGCAGAAAGGCCAGCAGCTCGTTGATGACCGCCTGCTCGGTGCGGGCGTAGGTATAGTAATAGGCCCCCACCCGCAGCCCGGCCGCGTGGGCGCCGTTGACGTTCTGCGCAAAATACGGGTCGACATAGATACCGCTGCTGCCGGTGGAGCCCAGCCGCACGAGGGCAAACTGCTTGCCCGCCGCCGCCACCCGGCTCCAGTCGACACTGCCCTGGTAGCGCGAAACGTCGATGCCGGTTTGAAATAACGCCATAAAAATGCCCCCTTCCCGTTCGCATACTATGCGAAGCCGGAAAGGGGTGTGTACATTTTTGGGGGAGGTCTCAGGGCGCCGCCTCGCCGCTCTGCGCCAGACCGGCGGCATAGGCGCTGTTGCTGTGCCCCGGGAAAGGATAGGTGGCGACACTGTCGGCGGTGAGGCTGGCGACGCCGTACCAGCGGGCGCGGCAGAGGGCGATGGAGTCGCCGCCCTCCCCGCGGATATCCGGCAGGCCGCTGATCGGGCACCAGCGGGTGTAGGGCTCGATGCCGTAGGTCACGAGCTCGGCGGTATAGGGCTCGGTCTGGGCGGCGGCCTGTTCGCGGATCGAGGCGTCGCGCCTGCGGTCCATCAGCCAGAAGCTGGCGTTGTCATATCCGGCCTCAAACAGCGTGAACAGACAAATCACCGCGGCCGCGGCGGTGCCGGCGGCAAACAGCCTGCGCAGGCGCTCGCCCTCCAGCTGCACGAGGCAGGCGGCGCAGGCGGCCGTGAGCAGGCTGAACACCCCGTGGCCGGAACGCTCATAGTAAAAGGGGCTGAAGATCAGGGCAAAGTTGGCGCCCAGCGCCCCGGCCAGCAGGATGCACGGCCAGAGCAGCGGCCGTCTGTCCCCTTTCGCCTTTTGCTGCCACCACAGCAGCGTGAACAGCACCGCGAACACCAGCAGCTCGGGCAAGGCATGGTCCCTGAGCATATTCAGGCAGGTCAGGAAGCGCACCGCGTACTTTGTTAAAAGCGGCGTGGCATCGGCAAAATTCTTGGCGCGGTTGTAGTTGCCGGGGGCGGCGATGAGCAGCGCGAAGCCCGCCAGCGCCCCGCCAAGGCCCGCCCACATCCACGCCGGGGCCTTTTTGCGGGCGGCCAGCTCCGCTGCCAGGCACAGCACCAGGCAGACCAGCATCCCGGCGCTGGTGTTCTCGCTCAGCCAGCCGGCGAACAGCCCGCCGACGGCCATGGCCGGGGCCATCCACCGCGCGGCCGTGAACGGCTGTTGCCGCCAGTAGCGCCACGGCAGCAGATACGCGCAGCAGCCCAAGGTCGCCCACAGATAGTTGCAGGACCCGCACATCCACAGATTGGTCTGCCCGAAAGCGGGGTTGAGCAGCCAGAGCGATATTTCGATGAGCGCAAACGCCGTCACATCCCAAGCGCCGCTGCGCCGCCCGCGGGCCAGGCGGTAGAGCACCAGCCCCAGCCCCAGATAGGCCGCCGCGTTGAGCACGTTGAACACGGCCTTGGGCAGCATGGTGAAGCCCTGCGCGAAGAATTTGACGACGACGCGGCCCGTCCACTCAAAATAATGGAAGCAGAGGCTGCGCAGCAGCTGGGGCAGGCTTTGCAGGCGCAGCCCGGTATCAAAGGCGAAAGCAAAGGTGAAATCGTCGGCGATATAGGGCGTCAGCGCGTTGAGCAGCACCATCCATAAAAACACGAACGCCGCCAGCGCGAGAAAGGCCCGGCGCTGCCGGGGCCGATCCTTCGTCGTTCCCATCAAGGCCGATGCCTCCCTTCACAGTCCCTTCACTTTGTAGCACACAAGCGCGCCCGCGGCAAGTGCTGCGCCGCTGTAAGGCCTGTCCGCCGCCTTTTAAGGTACTTTACAGGGCTCGCGCTCATGCGACGGAATCCTCGCTGACCGGGAAGGTAAAGTAGGTGTCCGGATAGGGCTCGTCCGCCAGCGTAAAGTGCCACCACTCGGTATCCAGCGGCTTAAAGCCATTGTCCACCATGATATCCCGCAGGGTATTGCGGTTGTCGATCTGCTCCCGGGTCAGGTCCCCCACATAGTCCGGGTGGGACAGCTCGCCGAAGTAGTCAAAGGTGCCGCCCATATCCAGCTCCTTGCCTGTGTCCATATCGAACAGGGTCAGGTCCAGCGTGCTGCCCCGGCTGTGGCCGGACTTGGCCGCGATGTAGCCCTGGTCGAACAGAACGGACTTGTCCAGCTCGGGGTAAAAATACGCCTTCATACGGGTATCGTCGGTATCCTCGGCCCATGCGACGAAGTTGTCCACAGCCGTCTGGGGGCGGTAGGCGTCATAGACCTTGAGGCGGTAGCCCTGCTGTGCCGCGTCGGCGGCCGCGCCCTGCAGGGCCTGCGCCGCCTCTTTGGTGAGCAGGGCGCAGGGGTCCTCGTAGCCGTCGATGCGGTCGCCCACAAAGTTGTAGGTGGAGTAATACCGTACCTCCAATATCACGTCGGGCACCGCCTCGGCCAGCGATACGAACCCCGAGGCATCGTTCTCCGGGGATACGCTCTGTGCCGCCGATGCCGACCCGGCGCACGCACTCAGGAGCAGGAGCGCCCCCAGCGCCAGCGCTGCCAGCGATTTAGACTGCTTTTTCATCATGACCGTTCCTTTTTATTTTATATCCGTCGGAAATGGACTGGTCGGAAGGCAAAGGCGCTTGTTTACGCCTCGCCGGATGCCCTGGCCCACACCATAAAGCCCCCGCATTTTTTGCAGCGCAGGGGGAACACTTCATGGGGATGCGGGTCGGGATCCTCCCAGTTACAGCGCGTGCAGCGGTAGTACCCTGATTTTGCAGACCCGTCCCCGCCCGTCACGCGGTCCAGGGCGGCCTCGTTCAGCTCTTGTCCGTTCAGCTTGCCCATGGTTACCCCCTTTTCCCCTGTCCAGCAGGGGTCGATGAAGCCCTCGCAGCGGACGGTCTGGCCCGCCGGCGGCGCTTGTTTACGCTTCGTCTTGTATCTCGTACCATTGCATCCGTCCGCCGCACTTTCTGCAGGTGAGTACCTTCGGGATGGGAGCGCCCTTGTTGGGATTTTCCCAGCCGCAGACCGTGCAGCGGTAGTGCCCTGCCAAATGTAAGCTATTGGGTTCGTTCCCGCCCGTCACGCGGTCCAAGGTGGCCGCGCCCGGTTCCTTTTCGTTCAGATCGTCCATGGTTTACTCCTTCCCCCCTGTTCAGCAGGGGCCGATGCTGGCCAAGCGCCGGAGGCGCCGGCCGTGCGCATGGGCATAAAGCCGGCTGATTCCTGCAGGGTACATCCGCTGCCGCTTCCATTGTACCATCAAAACGCTTATGTTACAATACTTTTGACGAAAAAGCGCTGCTATATAGCAGATCGCTTCCCAACGCCTTATAAAAAAGAGCGCGCCGAAAATCCTGGTAAAGCAAGACTTTCGGCGCGCTCCCTGGCGTCCGCGAGAGGATTCGAACCTCCGGCCTGCCGCTTAGGAGGCGGCCGCTCTATCCAACTGAGCTACGCAGACAAAATTTTGGCGCCGCCTACAGTATATCCGCTTTGCGGCGCCTTGGCAAGCCCTTACGCGTACAGCGCGGCCAGACCGACCAGCACCTTGACCACGGCGTCCATCTTTTCGGCGGTGATGCACTCATACGGGCCGTGGAAGTTGAAGCCGCCGGTGCCGAGGTTCGGGCACGGCAGGCCGCGGTAGCTGAGCATGGCGCCGTCGGTGCCGCCGCGGATGGGCAGCTCGATGGGTTCAAGCCCTGCCGCCCGGATGGCCTTGCGGGCGTTCTCGACAAGATGGAAATGGGGGCGTATCTGCTCGATCATGTTGTGGTAGCTGTCCTTGAGCTCCAGCGTGACGGTGCCGGGGCCGTATTTCTCGTTCAGGCGGCCGGCGATGTGCCGCATCAAAAACTTGCGGCGGGCAAAGCTCTCGCCGTCATGGTCGCGGATGATGTAGCCCAGCTTGGCCATCGTCACATCGCCCATCATGCTGGTCAGGTGGAAAAAGCCCTCGCGGCCCTCGGTGTGCTCGGGGCGGTCGAACTCCGGCAATGCGGCGTGGAATTCCCACGCCACGTTCTGGGCGTTGAGCATCAGGTCCTTGGCGGAGCCGGGGTGGATGGCCCGCCCGCGCACGGTGACGACGGCGGACGCGGCGTTGAAGTTCTCGTACTCGATCTCGCCGGCCTCGCTGCCGTCCACCGTGTAGGCGTAGGCGGCGCCGAAGCCCTCCAGGTCAAAATGCTCGGTGCCGCGGCCGATCTCCTCGTCGGGGGTGAAAGCGATGCACAGCCTGCCGTGGGGCAGATCCCCGGCGATGATGCGCTCCAGCGCCGTCATGATCTCGGCGATGCCGGCCTTGTCGTCGGCGCCGAGCAGGGTGGATCCGTCGGCCGTGATGAGGGTCTGGCCCCGCAGCCGGGCAAGAAAGGGGAACTTTTCGGGGCTGAGGATCACGCCGCCCTTGGGCAGGCGCAGGGCACGGCCGTCATACTGCTCGTGGACCAGCGGCGTCACGTTCTCGCCGCCGGCGTCGGGCGAGGTATCCATATGGGAGATAAAGCCCAGCCCGGGGGCGTCCTCGTGCCCGGGCGCGGCGGGCAGCACGGCATAGACGTAGCAGTCGGGGCTGACGCGGACGTCCGATAGGCCCAGGCCGCGCAGCTCGGCGGCCAGTGCCTCGGCAAAGGCGAACTGACGGGCGGTGCTGGGGCTGGTCTCGCTGGACGGGTCGGAGGTGGTGTGGTACTTGACGTAGTTGAGCAGACGGTCACAGGCGCGCATGGGGGCAACTCCTTACATTTTATGGTCTGTGTGCCAGTATACCACAAACCAAAACATTTTCCAAGCGGTTTCGGTTTAGACTTTGCAAACCGCGAATTTTGTGGTATGATGATCTCAATTATGGGACCTTGTGTCCTGCGGGCGGCGTATGCCGCACCCGGTCCGGCACAGCGGCAAAAGGAGTTTAACGGTATGACCAGCATTTTCAACGGCAAGACACTGCTCATCACCGGCGGCACCGGCAGCTTCGGCAACACGGTGCTCAAGCATTTTTTGACCACCGACATCGGCGAGATCCGCATCTTCTCGCGCGATGAGAAAAAGCAGGATGATATGCGCCACGACCTGCAGGCGCGCTGGCCGGAATACGCCGGCAAGGTCAAATTTTATATCGGCGACGTGCGCAACGCCCAGAGCGTGCACGACGTGATGCCGGGGGTGGATTTCATTTTCCACGCGGCGGCGCTCAAGCAGGTGCCGAGCTGTGAGTTCTTCCCCATGGAGGCGGTGCGCACCAACATCATCGGCACCGACAACGTCCTCCACGCCGCCATCGAGGCCGGGGTCAAGCGGGTGGTCTGCCTTTCGACCGACAAGGCCGCCTACCCCATCAACGCCATGGGCATCAGCAAGGCGATGATGGAGCACGTCATCACCGCCAACGCGCGCGTGTCCGCCCAGCGGGGCGGGCCGGTCATCTGCTGCACGCGCTACGGCAACGTGATGTGCAGCCGCGGCAGCGTCATCCCGCTGTTTGTCGAGCAGATACGCGCCGGCAATCCCATCACCATCACCGACCCCGAAATGACCCGCTTTTTGATGAATCTGGACGAGGCCGTGGACCTGGTCATGTTCGCCTTTGCGCACGCCAACCCCGGCGACCTGTTCATCCAGAAATCCGACGCCTCGACCATCGGCGACCTGGCCAAGGCCGTGCAGACGCTGTTCGGCGACACCGGCACCCGCGTCATCGGCACCCGCCACGGTGAGAAGCTGTACGAGACGCTGATGACCCGCGAGGAGCGTATGCGCAGCGAGGACATGGGCGGGTATTTCCGCGTGGCGGCCGACAGCCGCGACCTCAACTACGACAAATATTTTATCGAGGGGCAGGTCCACACCCAGGCCGACGAGGATTACACCAGCCACAATACCCGCCGCCTGAACGTGGCCGAGACCGTTGAGAAGATCAAGACCACCGACTACATCCGGGAGGCACTCAAACAGGATGGCAAATGAACTGAAAAATTTGCCCGTTCTCATCACCGGCGCGGGGGGCTTTGTGGGGCGCAACCTGACCGCCGACCTGACCGCCGCCGGCTATACCGTCCTTTTGCCCTTTGAGGTGGAGGACAGCGACGAGACGCTGGCCGCCTACTGCCGCCAGGCGGCTTTTGTCGTGCATCTGGCGGGGGTCAACCGCCCCCTGAACGCCGACGAGTTCTACGCCGGCAACACCGGCCTGACCGAGCGCCTGCTGGCCCTGCTGGAGGATGCCGGCAACCCCTGCCCTGTGCTGATGACCAGCTCGGTGCAGGCGGCGCTGGACAACGACTACGGCAAAAGCAAGCGCCTGGCCGAGGACGCCGTGCTCGCCCACGGGCGGCGCAGCGGCGCGCCGGTGTATGTGTTCCGCATGGAGGGCGTGTTCGGCAAATGGTGCCGCCCCAACTACAACAGCGTGGTGGCGACTTTCTGCCACAACATCGCCCGCGGTCTGCCCATCGAGATCCGCGACCCGGCGTTCGAGCTGCCGCTGGTCTACATCGACGACGTAGTCGGGTGCATCCGGGCCGCCATGGAGCGCGGCGAAGCCGAGCGCGACGCGGACGGGTACTGCCGCATCCGGCCCGTGCACCGCGTGACGCTGGGTGCCCTGGCCGATACGCTGCGCGGCTTCGCCGCCGCCCGCGGGCAGGGGGAATATGGCAAAGGGCCGACGCTGGCCGTGCCGGACCTGACCGACGGCGGCTTTGCCAAAAAGCTGTACTCGACTTACCTCTCCTACCTGCCCGAGGACGCCTTTGCCTATGACCTGACCATGCACTGCGACGCGCGCGGCAGCTTTACCGAGTTTTTGCGCACGCCGGAGCGCGGGCAGGTGAGCGTGAACATCAGCCGCCCCGGCATCGTCAAGGGCAACCATTGGCACCACACCAAGAACGAGAAGTTTCTTGTCGTCAAGGGCGAGGCGGTCATCCGCTTCCGCCGCCTGGACAGCGCCGACGTCATCGAGTACCGCGTCAGCGGCGAAAGGCTGCAGGTGGTGGACATCCCCTGCGGCTACACCCACAACATCGAGAACGTGGGCGACGGGGATCTGGTGACCGTGATGTGGGCGAACGAAGCCTTTGACCCTGACCGCCCCGATACTTTCCCCCTGCCCGTTTGACGGCAAGAAAGGACGCGAATATGCCCAAGCTCAAGCTGATGACGGTCATCGGGACCCGGCCGGAGATCATCCGCCTGTCGGCGGTCATCAAAAAGTGCGACGTTTACTTTGACCAGATCCTGGTCCACACCGGGCAGAACTATGACTACAGCCTCAACCAGGTCTTTTTTGAGGACCTGGGCCTGCGTGCGCCGGACTTTTACCTGGACGCCGTGGGCAAAGACCTGGGCGAGACCATCGGCAACATCATCGCCAAAAGCTACGCCCTGATGGCACAGCAAAAGCCCGATGCGCTGCTGATTTTGGGCGACACCAACAGCTGCCTGTGCGCCATCGGCGCCAAACGGCTGCACATCCCCATCTTCCACATGGAGGCCGGCAACCGCTGCTTTGACGAATGCCTGCCCGAGGAGACCAACCGCCGCATCGTCGACCACATCGCCGACGTCAACCTGTGCTACAGCGAGCATGCCCGCCGCTACCTGAACGCCGAGGGCACCGCGAAGGAGCGCACCTTTGTGACGGGGAGCCCGATGGCCGAGGTCCTGCGCGCGAACCTGCCGGCCATCGAGGCCAGCGATGTGCTGGCGCGGCTGGGGCTCGAGGCCAAAAAATACATCCTGCTCTCCGCCCATCGCGAGGAGAACATCGACACCGAGCAGAATTTTATCGACCTGTTCACCTCGGTCAACGCGCTGGCCGCGCGCTATGATATGCCGATTTTGTACTCCTGCCACCCGCGCAGCAAAAAGTTCCTGGCGGCGCGGGATTTCAAGCTCGACCCGCGCGTGCGGCTGCACGAGCCCTTGGGCTTCCATGACTACAACCATTTACAGATGAACGCGTTCTGCGTGGTGTCGGATTCCGGCACGCTGCCGGAGGAATCGAGCTTTTTCCTCAGCGTCGGGCACCCGTTCCCGGCCGTGTGCATCCGCACCAGCACCGAACGGCCGGAGGCGCTCGACAAGGGCTGCTTTGTGCTGGCCGGCATCCGCGCCGGCGGCGTCGAGCAGGCGGTCGAGACGGCGGTGGCGATGGAGCAAAACGGTGATGTCGGCATTCCGGTGCCCTATTACGGCGAGGACGTCTCGGCCAAGGTGGTCAAGATCCTCCAGAGCTACACCGGCGTCGTCAACAAGATGGTCTGGCGGAAGGACTGACGGATGGGTACGCGCATCCTTGTCGTCACGCAGCATTTCTGGCCGGAGAATTTCCGCGTCAACGATATCGTCGCGGGCTTCGTGGCCGACGGCATCGCCGTCGACGTGCTGTGCGGGCTGCCCAACTATCCCAGGGGGGAATGGTTCGACGGCTACAGCGCCGGCGGTCCCTTTTATGAAGAGTACAGGGGCGCGCATATCTACCGCGCCAAGGAGATCCCGCGCAGGGGCAACACCGGCAAGACCATCTTTTTGAACTATGTCAGTTGGCCGCTGTACGCCTGGGCGGCGCTGCGCCGCCTGCCGAAGGATGCCCGTTATGACGCGGTGTTCTGCTTCAACACCAGTCCGGTGCTGATGTGCTGGCCGGCCATCCGCTACGCCAAACGCCACAGGGTCCCCTTGACCAACTATGTGCTGGACCTCTGGCCGGAGAACCTGTACAGTGTGCTGCCGGTGAAAAGCCGGTTCTTGCGCGCCGTTGCCAAAAACGTGAGCGACGCGCTCTACCGCCGGGCCGACCGCCTCATCGCCATGAGCGAGCCTTTACAGCAGCGCCTGTGCGCCCGCACCGGCAAGAGCCCGGCGCAGGTAGCGGTCATCCCGCAGTATTGCGAGGATTTTTACGCCGCCCCCCTCCCCGACCCGGCGCTGGAGGAGGCCTGCGGCGGACGGTTCAATCTGGTGTTCACCGGCAACTTTTCGCCGGCGCAGAGCCTGGAGACCGTCATCCGCGCCGTGGTCACGGCGCGCCAAAGCGGCGCTGCTGATTTGCATCTGCTGCTGGTCGGCGACGGCATGAGCCGGGACAGCCTGCAGGCCCTCGCCGCCGAGCTGGGCGCCGAAAGCTATGTCACCTTTGCCGGCAGCGTGCCCCCGACCGATATCCCCCGGTATACCGCGTTGGCGGACGCGCTCATCGTGTCGCTGTCCGCCTCGCCCGATCTGGGCCTGACGGTGCCGGGCAAGGTGGCCAGCTGTATGGCGGCCGGCAAACCGCTGCTGGCCAGCATGGACGGCGCCGGGTACGATGCCGTACGGCAGGCGGGCGGGCTGGTCAGCCCCGCCTGCGATGTGGAAGGTCTGGCCGCCAACCTGTGCGCGCTGTGCGCGATGGCGCCGGCGCAGCGCGCCGAGCTGGGCCGGCAGGCCAAAGAATACTATCTGGCGCACTACCGCCGCGCGGTGCTGCTGCGCCGGCTGGAAAACTTTATTTTGCAGGGCGAATGCTGACCCGCCCGGATGTGAAGGAGAGCCCGTGGAATCGACGACCCCAAAAATTCTTGTCATCATCCCCTGCTACAATGAGCAGGAAAACATCCTGCGCACGGTGGCCGAGCTGCGCGCCGTCTACCCGCAGGCCGACTGCCTGGTCGTCAACGACTGCTCCACCGACGGCAGCGCCGCGCTGCTGGCGGCGAACGGCATCCCGTTTTTGGACCTGCCGGTGAACCTGGGCATCGGCGGCGCGGTGCAGACCGGCTACCGCTATGCCTGCGCCCACGGCTACGACATCACCGTGCAGCTGGACGGCGACGGCCAGCATGACCCCGCCTACCTGCCCGCCGTCATCGGCCCGGTGGCCGAGGGGTGGCTGGACGTGTGCATCGGCAGCCGCTTTGTCGAGAAGCAGGGCTTCCAGACCAGCTTTATGCGGCGCGTGGGCATCCGTTTTTTGAGCTTTCTCATCCGCCTGCTGTGCGGGCAGCGCGTGCTGGACGTGACCAGCGGCTTCCGCGCCGCCGACGCCGCCGCCACCGCCTATTTTGCCGACCATTACGCCATCGATTACCCGGAGCCGGAGGCCGCGCTGGCGGCCAGCCTGGCCGGCTTCCGCGTCGGCGAGGCGCCGGTCCAAATGCGGGAGCGGCAGGGCGGCGTTTCCAGCATCAACGCCGCGCGCAGCGTATATTACATGGTCAAGGTCTCGCTCTCGCTCATCATCGCCCGCTTTGCCATCAAGCGGCGCAGACAGTAAGGAGCCAACGATGACACTGCAACTGCAACTGTATATGCTTTTCGGCGCGCTGGTGCTGCTGGCCGTCATCTTTGTGCTGCTCAAGCAGGGCAAGATGGCGGTCAAGTACAGCCTTTTGTGGCTGGGGCTGTCGGTGGTATTGGTCATTTTTGCCGCCTGCCCCTATGTGGTGTTCGTGCTGCGGGATATTTTGGACATCCAGATACCGGTCAATCTGGTATTTCTGCTGATGTTCTGCTTTGTGCTGGTGGTGCTGCTTTCGTTGAGCATCACCTGCAGCCAGCTGGCCGAGAAGAGCCGCCGCCTGGTCCAGGCCAACGCCCTGCTGGAGCAGCGCGTGCGGACGTTGGAGCAGCAGCTGGCCGCGCAGGATACGAAAAACGACGCTGACGGGATGTGACGAGCGATGGAACGGTTGACGGCATTGGCGGAGTTTTTTGCCGACAACGGGCAGGCGGAGTTTTTGCGCTTTTGGGCAAACGCGCCGCTGCGAAACCCCGAATTCTGGCGCACTTTCTGGGAGTCTCTGTGGACGCGGGACGCCCAGATGAGTTTTTTGTCCTACACGTTCTGGGTGTTCCTGGCCATCTGCGCCGCCGCCTACTACCTGTGCCCGCGCATCATCAAGCCGGTGTGGCTGCTGGCGTGCAGCTACGCCTTTTACCTGTATGACCGTCACGGCACGGCGCTGGTGTTCATCCTCATCACCGCCACCGCCGTGACCTGGCTGTGCGGGCTGGGCATGGGCTTGAGCCAAAACCGCCCGCTGCGCCTGTGCCTGCTGTGGCTGGCCGTGCTGGGGTGTGCGGGCACGCTGATCTACTTCAAATACAGCCGCTTTTTTGCCGGGCTGGTAGGACTGGAATTCACGGCCCAGCTGCCCGCCGTGCTGGGGCTGAGCTACTTTATCTTCCAGTCGCTGGGGTATGTCATCGACGTCTACCAGGGCGTGGTACCGGCGGAGCGCAACCCGCTGTACTACGCGCTCTACGTCAGCTTTTTCCCCTGCATCGTCTCGGGGCCCATCGAGCGCGCCGACCATCTTTTGCCGCAGCTGCGCGCCCCGCGCGGCTTTTCCTACCGGCGGGTGACGGGCGGCGCCTTCCGTATGCTGTGGGGCCTGTTCAAAAAGCTGGTCATCGCCGGCAACCTTGACGTCTTCACCCGCGCGGTCTTCACCGATATGCCGGCCTACGGCGGCGGGGTGCTGGCGCTGGCGGCGCTGGCCTTCAGCTACCAGCTGTACATGGACTTCTCCGGCTACTGTGACCTGGCGCTGGGCGCCGGGCAGGTGCTGGGGTACGACCTGCTCGAAAACTTTGACCGCCCCTTTGCCGGGCGCAGCTACACCCAGCTGTGGGACCGCTGGCACATCAGCCTGACTGGCTGGTTCCGCGATTATCTGTTCACCCCGCTGAGCTTCGTCAACCGCGGCCTGTCCGGCGTGCCGGGCAAGCTGCAGGGGTGGTTCAATATCTTTATCATCTTCCCCATCAGCGGCTTGTGGCACGGCGCCAGCATGGGCTATGTGGTGTGGGGCGCCTTCAACGGACTGTTCATGGTCGTTGGCAAGGCGACGGCCAAGGCCCGCCGCAAGCTGGCTAAAAAGAACCCGCTGTACAGGGTCAAATTCCTCAAGGCCGTGATCCAGTGCAGCATCGTCTACCTGCTGTTCACCTTCTGCATCGTGTTCTTTGCGGCCAGCTTTTTCGGCGGCGACGCGGCCGACGGCTGGTACCTGCTCGCCCACCTGACGGCGGCCGGCGGGCCCGCGTTGGCCGAGCTGCCCGCCCTGCTGGACATCAGCACGCTGACGCTGTACACCATGGCCGGCGGCATCGTGCTGGTCGAGGTGTTCGAGTTTTTCGGCCGCCCGCATGAGGTCATCCGCAAACTGTGGTTTCCCGTACGCTGGGTGCTGTATTATGCGCTGCTCATCGCCATTTTGCTGACTGCCAACTTTGGCGCGTCCGGCTTTGTGTACGGTCAATTCTGACGAAGGGAGGCCCGGTCCATGCCCAACGATGTCCGCGATCCGTCCGCGCCCCGGCCCCCCATGACCGAGGCACAGCGCCAATGGTATGCCCGCCAGCAGGCCGCTGCGGCTGCTTCGGCGCAGCCGCAGCCCTTCTCGCGCCGCGGCGCCGAGCCCACTCCGACCGGCTCGGTGCCCATCCGTTCGGCGCCCACGCCGGTCCGCCGCCCCACACCGATCCGTCGCCAGCCGGCAGCGTCGGCACAGACACCGGCAGCTACACGGCCGCAGGGACAGCCGGCGGCGTCGGCACAGGCGCCGGCGGCTGCCCCGGCGCGCCCTCAAGCGCCCCGGGCGCCGCAGCCTGCCGCACCCGCACGGCCGCAAGCATCCATGCCAACGCGTCCACAACAAGCCCCCGCACAGGCCGCGCCCGCACGACCGCAAGCGCCGGTGCAGGCAACACCGATGCGTCCGCAAGCGCCCGCACAGGCGGCGTCGGCAAGGCCCCAAAGCCCGGCGCCGGCGCAGCGTTCGGTCGCCGAGCAGTTTGCCGCCGCCCTGCAGCAGCCGCCCCCGCCGGCTGCACCGGTATCACGGCCTGACACGGTCCGGCCGGCCGCACCGGCCCCGGCACCGCGCCCGGCCCCCAAAACGCAGGCGGCTCCCGTACAACCGGCCCGCCCTGCACAAACGCCGCCCCCGGCACCGCCCGCCGCCCACGCCAAGGCTGCCCCCGCTGCGTCCGTTGACGAGCCGCCGGCGGCCGCCGCGCCGCAAAGCAAAGGCAGGCACACTTCCAAGGCCAACATTGAGCTGTCCCCGGGCTTGCGCAAATTCCTCAAGGTGCTGCAGGCGGTGGGGTACGCGCTGTTCGTACCCGTCAAGCTGGCGGCGCTGGCCGTCATCCCGCTGTTCGTGTTCTGGTACGGGTACACCATCGACCGCAACGGTTGGTTCCAGGGCGCGCAGTATGAGCGCGAGGTCGCGCAGGCCCTGCTGGACGGGCACAGCATCACCAACTACACCAAGATGGAGGAGCGCGAGATCGTCAAGCTCTACGCGCAGAACCTTGACAAGGCACCCACCTCCATCGCGCTGGGGTCCAGCCGTGTTTTACAGATCACGCGCGAGCTCGCCGGCGACGAGGGCTTTTTCAACGCCGGCATGATCGGCGCCGAATACCCGGACGTGTATGACAGCTACTATCTGTTCGACCGCGTCGGCCTCATCCCGGACACCGTCATCCTTGGCATCGACCCGTGGCTGTTCTCGGCCGGGCCGGATGCCAACACCTTCAAGCGCGTGGATATGCAGATGTGGAACGAGTATCAGCGCTTCGCGCTGGGCCGCACCGACATCGACGTGACCCAGGCCACCGAGAACATGAATTTCTGGATGGCCCTGACCAGCCCCGCCTTTTTCCATGAATCGATGGAGTATTATCTCGACAACAAGGAAAACGGTATGCGGCCGGATATTTTTGATGGCGACTTGGCGACCGAGCCCGGCGAGGTCAAGATGCCGGACGGCAGCGTGTGGTACGGCACCGA
Source organism: uncultured Gemmiger sp. (assembly GCA_947631565.1). Classification (GTDB taxonomy): domain Bacteria; phylum Bacillota; class Clostridia; order Oscillospirales; family Ruminococcaceae; genus Gemmiger. The sequence goes on from CANRLV010000001.1 coordinate 53,199, forward strand.
CCTCCGCAACATGACGGCGGAGGAGGTCAACGCCACCGCGACGGCGCAGTTCGTCAGCTCGCTGGTCAACTGCGAGGAATTTTACGAGCTGGACGAAGAGCACATCGAGATGTTCCGGCAGTTCGTCGACTATGTGCGCAGCCGCGGCAGCTATGTCGTCTTTTTCCTTGCGCCCTACTATCCCGAGGCCTACAACTGGATCGTCAATTTCCCGGTGCGCTACAGCGGCTTTTTCCAGGTCGAGAACTGGGTGCGGCAGTATGCCGCCGAGCAGGGCATCCCGGTCTACGGCTCCTATGACCCGGAGGCCTGCGGCTGCACGCACGCGGACTTTTTCGACGCCTGGCACGTCAAGGACACCGGCATCCGCAAGTTCTTCCCGGGGCTCCAGGCCATTTACGCCGCGCGCGAGGCCGGCACCCTGCCCGACCCGCTGGCCGTCCAGCCGCGTATGCCCACCGCCACCGAGGACCCCATTTTGTAGGCCCTTTGCGCCAAATTAAAGAAAGCCGCCCGCCGGGCGGCTTTCTTTATGGATGGCATCAGCGGAAAATGACCTCGCCGCTTTCGACCTTGGCAAAGTCCACCACCGCGGCCTGCGCCTTGACGATGGCCCCGGGCGCGATGTGCACGCCGGTGCCCAGGAGCGCGCCGTGGTCGACGATGGCCCCGGCGTTGAGCAGGCAGCCCGGGCCCGCCTTGACCCCGGCGCCGACGAAGGCCAGCGGCCCCACGATGCTGCCCGGCCCCAGCACGGCGCCGGGGCTGACGACGGCGGCCGGGTGGCAAAAGACCGGCGTCCGGTAGCCGGCGGCGGCCAGGCCCTGCAGCAGCTCGGTGCGCAGTTGGTTGCTGCCCAAGCCCACGAAGGCGGCCGGGCAGCGGCTTTGCAGCACCGGGTCGGCATAGCCGCGCAGCGGCCCGGCGGCGCCGGGGGCGGCGTCGTCAAGGAACAGCACCCTCTTGCACACGCCGGCGCCCTGCAGCCATTCGGCCAGCTGGGCGCCAAAGCCGCCCATGCCCAGCACCAGCACGGTGTCAAAGCGTTCGTTTTCGGCCATCGCAAGCCCCTCCCCTGCCGTATGTTACTGCCAGTATAGCACAAAACCGCGGCGGCGGAAAGGGCGGTCCGGGGCGGATGCTCACTTTCCCAAAATTTTGACGGATAGCGCGCGGGGATTTGGTGTTTCTGCGGCTTGTTTTTTTGCCCCCCGGCGTTTATACTGGAGATATCGTAGGGACCGCCTGCGGGTCCCACTACAGATGGGGGGCTTTCCCGTGCCGCACGGTTTTGGCTGTTCGCACCGCGACGCGCTGCGCCGCGCGCTGTTTGGCGCGCGCGTGCCGGGCCGCAAGGCACCCACGCAGGCGACAGGTTGAGAGCGCAGTGTACCATCCGGCACCTGCGCCCTTTGCTTTTTTCCCGTTTTTGCAGGAGGGCTATGCCATGTCAGAATACAAAAAAGTGGCCGTCATCATGGGCTCGGACAGCGACTGGGGCGTCGTGAAGGGCGCCTGCGCGGTGCTCAAGGAGTTCGGCGTCCCGTATGAGGCGCACATCCTTTCCGCCCACCGCACGCCGGAGGCCGCCGCCGCCTTCGCCAAGGGCGCGCGCGCCGCGGGCTTCGGCGTCATCCTCTGCGCGGCCGGCATGGCAGCGCACCTGGCCGGGGCCTTTGCCGCCAACACCACGCTGCCGGTCATCGGCATCCCGATGAAGGGCGGCGCGCTGGACGGGCTGGACGCCCTGCTGGCCACCGTGCAGATGCCCAGCGGCTTCCCGGTGGCGACGGTGGCGTTGAACGGCGCCAAAAACGCCGCCTATCTGGCCATCGCCATCCTGGCCATCCACGACGAAGGCCTGGCCGTGCGGCTGGAGGCTTTTAGGGCCGAGACCGCCGCCGCCATTGCCCAAAAGGACGCCGCCATCGCCGCCGAGGCGCAGGCGCTGTAAACAGGTTTTCACAAAAACATACGCATAAAGGAGCAAAAATCATGAGCATCGAAGTCAGGGAAATGCTGTATGAGGGCAAGGCCAAGCAGGTCTTTGCCACCACCGACCCCGCCATCGTGATGGTGCATTACAAGGACGATGCCACCGCCGGCGACGGCGAGAAGAAAGGCACCATCCGCGACAAGGGCATCGTCAACAACAAGCTGTCCAACGCTCTGATGCAGAAGCTGGAGAAGGAGGGCGTGCCCACCCACTTTGTCAAAGAGCTCAACGACCGCGACACGCTGGTCAAAAAGGTCGACATCGTGCCGCTGGAGGTCATCATCCGCAATGTGGCGGCCGGGCATTTCAGCCTGCGCATGGGCGTTGCCGAGGGCACGCCGTTCAAGCAGCCCATTCTGGAGTTCAGCTACAAGAACGACGACCTGCATGACCCTTTCATCAACCACTACTACGCGCTGGCGCTGGACCTGGCCACGCAGACCGAGATCGACACCATCACCGAGTATGCCTTCAAGGTCAACGAGGTGCTCAGGGCCATTTTGCTGGATGCCAACATCCGCCTGATCGACTTCAAGCTGGAGTTCGGCCGCCTGCCGGACGGCACCATCATCCTGGCCGACGAGATCAGCCCCGACACCTGCCGCTTCTGGGACGCCGCCACCGGCGCCCACCTCGACAAGGACCTGTTCCGCCGCGACATGGGCGGCGAGGCGGATGCTTATCAGGAGGTCATGCGCCGACTTTTGGGCTAAAGCCCTCAAAAGGGAGGTTCGCCGTCACTGGCTGCGCCGGTCCGGCTGCACCTCCCTCTTGGACACCCACCGTCGCAAAAATGCCTTGCGCATGCCCTGCGGGCGACTTGCCGCGGCATTTTTGCTCTAGATGTATCGGCATTGCCCGCACATGTCGGTCAATGCCGATGGATTTGAAATTTTGAGGTCGATTTGATGGAGACAAGCATCAGCGAGCGCGCTCTGCACGAGGAATGCGGCGTTTTCGGCATTTATGATTCGACCGGCAAAACCGACATGGTGCCGGCCGTGTACAGCGCCCTGTACGCCCTGCAGCACCGCGGGCAGGAGAGCTGCGGCATCGCCGTCAACGTCGACGGCGTGCTGTCCGGCTACCGCGACCTGGGGCTGGCGGGCGAGGTGTTCACGCCCGAGGTCCTGGACAGCCTGCCCGCGGGCGCCAAGATGGCGTCCGGCCATGTGCGCTACGCCACCGCCGGGCAGTGCACGCGCTCGAACGCCCAGCCGATGATCGTGCACCACTGCAAGGGCGGCATGGCACTGTGCCACAACGGCAACCTGACCAACGCCTACAACCTGCGGCACGGGCTGGAGATGAGTGGGTGCATCTTCCACGGCACCTCGGACAGCGAGGTCATCGCCTACCTCATCACCCACAACCGCCTGCGCACGCCCAGCATCGAGGACGCCGTGTGCGAGACGATGAAGGAGCTCAAGGGCGCCTACAGCCTGGTCATCATGAGCGCCACCAAGCTCATCGCCGCGCGGGACCCGCACGGCTTCCGGCCCTTGTGCATCGGCGAGCTGCCGGGCGGCACGGGCTACGCTTTCGCCTCGGAATCCTGCGCGCTGGACGCCGTGGGGGCAAGGCTGCTGCGCGACGTCGAGCCCGGCGAGGTGGTCGTCGTCAACCGCGAAGGGCTGCGCAGCATCCGCACCCTGTGCGGCACCCAGCCGCACACGCTGTGCGTGTTCGAGTACATCTATTTTGCCCGCCCGGACAGCGTGGTCGAGGGCACCTGTGTGCACGAGGCGCGCAAGCAGGCCGGGCGCTTTTTGGCCCAAAGCCACCCCGTCGAGGCCGACGTGGTCATCGGCGCGCCGGATTCCGGGCTGGACGCCGCCTTGGGCTACGCGCAGGAGAGTGGCATCCCCTACGGCGTCGGCTTTATCAAGAACAAGTACATCGGCCGCACCTTCATCCAGAACAGCCAGGCCGTGCGCGAGAGCACGGTGCGTATAAAACTCAACGCTGTGCCGTCGGTGGTGTCTGGCAAGCGGGTGGTGCTGGTCGACGATTCCATCGTGCGCGGCACCACCAGCGCCCACACCATCAAACTGCTGCGCGAGGCCGGCGCCAAAGAGGTGCACTACCGCATCTCGGCCCCGCCGTTCGCGCACCCGTGCTACTTCGGCACCGATATCCCGGACGAAAAGCAGCTCATCGCCACCGGGCACACGGTCGACGAGATCAACGCCCTGGTCGGGTCCGACACGCTGGGCTTTTTGAGCATCGACGAGGTGCAGCGCCTCGCCCCTGCGAGCCGCTGCGGCTACTGCGTCGGCTGCTTTACCGGCGACTACCCCGTGCCGCCGCCCGGCAAGACGATGGAGGCGTTCTTCTCCAAACCGCTGAGCGAATCCAAAAGCGGCAAAATGCTGTAAGGAGGGCCCTGCCTTGAACAACAACAGCCATTCGGCCAGCTACGCGGCCGCCGGCGTCGACATCGTCGCCGGGTATGAATCGGTCGAGCTGATGAAGCGGCACGTCGCCCGCACCCTCAACGACCGCTGCATCGGCGGCCTGGGCGGGTTCGGCGGCCTGTATGCGCCGGACCTGTCCGGCATGAAGGAGCCTGTGCTCATCTCCGGCACCGACGGCGTGGGCACCAAGCTGCGCATCGCCCAATACCTTGACAAGCACGACACCGTCGGCATCGACTGCGTGGCCATGTGCGTCAACGACATCATCTGTGCCGGCGCCAAACCGCTGTTTTTCCTCGACTACATCGCCTGCGGCAAAAACGTGCCGGCGCGCATCGCCGCCATCGTCGCCGGCGTGGCCGAGGGCTGCGTGCAGGCGGGCTGCGCGCTGATCGGCGGCGAGACCGCCGAGCACCCCGGCGTGATGCCGCCCGACGACTACGACCTGGCCGGCTTCACGGTCGGCGCCGTGGACAAGGCAAAGATTTTGGACAACAGCACGATGCAGCCCGGCGATGTGCTCATCGCGCTGCCGAGCAGCGGCGTGCACTCGAACGGGTTCTCGCTCGTGCGCAAGGTGTTCGACCTCGACGCCCACCCCGAGCATTTAAAGGAATACCGCGCCGAGCTGGGCAGATCCTTGGGCGAGGCACTGCTGGCCCCCACCTGCATCTATGTAAAACCGGTGCTGGCGCTGCTCGGACAAATCACGGTCAAGGGCATCAGCCACATCACGGGCGGCGGCTTTTTTGAGAACATCCCACGCAGCCTCAAGGCCGGCTGCGCCGCCCGCATCGAAAAGAAAAACGTGCGCGTGCCCGCCATTTTCGACCTGATCGCCAGGGCCGGCGATATCCCGGATCGGGATATGTTCAACACCTTCAACATGGGCGTCGGCATGGTGCTGACGGTAGCCGCCGCGGACGCCGCGCGTGCCGTCGACATCCTCAAGGCCAACGGGCAGGACGCCTATGTTCTGGGCAGCATCATGGCCGGCGAAGGGGTGGAGCTTAGATGAAAAACGTTGCCGTCCTCGTCTCGGGCGGGGGCACCAATCTGCAGGCCATCCTCGAGAGCGAGCGCTGCGGCGGGAACCCCCACGGCCGCGTGACGCTGGTCGTGGCCAGCAAGCCGGGCGTCTATGCGCTGGAGCGCGCCGCCAATTTCGGCGTCGAGACCGCGGTGGTGGAGCGCAAGGGCTATGCCGCGCAGGCCGAGTATGATGCCGCCCTGCTGGCGCTGCTGCGCGCCCACAGCATCGACGTCATCGTGCTGGCCGGCTTTCTGACCGTGCTGGGCCCCGATTTCACCGCCGCGTACCCGCGCGCCATCCTCAACGTGCACCCGAGCCTGATCCCGAGCTTCTGCGGCAAGGGGTATTACGGGCTGAAGGTGCATGAAGAGGCCTTGAAGCGCGGCGTCAAGGTGACGGGGGCGACCGTGCATTTCGTCACCGAGGAATGCGACGGCGGGCCCATTATCCTGCAAAAGGCCGTGGAGGTCCTGCCCGATGACACGCCCGAAACGCTGCAAAAGCGCGTGATGGTCGAGGCCGAGTGGCAGCTGCTGCCCAAGGCCCTGGCCATGGTCTGTGCCGGTGAAGTTTGAGCCCTGGGAGGTATTTTCTGATGAAAAAGAATCTGTACAAGCATCTTTCTGCCAACACCTACCCGGGCCGCGGCATCGTGCTGGGGCTGGCCCCCGACGGCGCCGCGGCGATGATCGGGTACTGGATCATGGGCCGCAGCGCCAACAGCCGCAACCGCGTGTTTGAGGCGCTGGAGGACGGCAGCGGCATCCGCACCGTGGCGGCGGACGAGAGCAAGATGGAGGACCCGCACCTGATCATCTACAACCCCGTGCGCACATTGCGGGACACCACCATCGTGACCAACGGCGACCAGACCGACACCATCTACACCTACATCGCGAACAATCTCTTCCCCGGCTACGGGTTCGAGGCGGCGCTGGCCACCCGCCTGTTTGAGGACGACGCCCCCAACTTTACCCCCCGCATCTCGGGCGTGGTGGATATGCGCCGCGGCGGCTACAAGCTGAGCATCGTCAAGAGCTGCGAGGGCAACTCCGCCAGCGTGCAGCGCCAGACCTTCGATTACCCGGAGCCGGTCGCCGGCGAGGGGCACCTGCTCACCACCTACCAGAAGGACGGCGCGCCCATCCCGAGCTTTGCCGGCGAACCGCAGCGCGTGACCGTCGACGAGGCCGACCCCGCCGCCTTTGCCGATAAGCTGTGGGCCGCCCTCAACGCCGACAACAAGGTCAGCCTGTTCGTGCGGGCCATCCGTCTCGCGAGCGGCGAATATGAGGACGTCATCGTCAACAAATACCATCGTGTCTAAAAAGGAGCGCACCCATGCAGGAATTTCAGCTAAAATACGGCACCAACCCCAACCAGAAGCCGGCGCGCATCTATATGGCGGACGGCAGCGCCCTGCCCATTGACATCCTCAACGGCAAGCCCGGCTACATCAACTTTTTGGACGCCTTCAACAGCTGGCAGCTCGTGCGGGACCTCAAGGCCGCGCTGGGCGCGCCGGCGGCGGCCAGCTTCAAGCATGTGTCCCCGGCCGGGGCGGCCATCGGTCTGCCGCTGGACGGGACCCTGCGCCGTATGTACCACATCGCCCCGGATGCCGAGCTCTCGCCCCTGGCCTGCGCCTACGCGCGCGCCCGCGGCGCCGACCGGATGTCGAGCTTCGGCGACTGGATCGCCTTGTCCGACGTCTGCGATGTGCCGACGGCCAAGCTCATCCAGCACGAGGTGTCGGACGGCATCATCGCGCCCGGGTACGAGCCGGAGGCGCTGGCCATCCTTTCCGGCAAGAAAAAGGGCAACTACAACGTCGTCGCCATCGACCCGGACTATGCTCCCGCCCCGCTCGAGTGCCGCACCGTGTTCGGCATCACCTTTGAGCAGGGCCGGCAGGACCTGGCCATCAACGCCGATACGATGCTTGGCAACATCGTGACCGCCAACAAGGCCCTGACCGAGGCGCAGAAGCGCGACCTGGTCATGAGCCTGATCGTGCTCAAGTACACGCAGAGCAACAGCGTGTGCTATGTGCAGGGCGGGCAGACCATCGGCGTGGGCGCCGGGCAGCAGAGCCGCATCCACTGCACGCGGCTGGCCGGCCAGAAGGCCGACAACTGGCAGCTGCGCCATATGCCCAAGGTGCTGGACCTGCCTTTCCGCGACGATGTGGCCAAGCCCAACCGCGACAACGCCATCGACGTCTACATCGGCGATACGCCCGAGGACGTCATCGGTGACGACGTCTGGGCCGAGACCTTTACCCGCCAGCCCGCGCCGCTGACGGCGGAGGAGAAAAAGGCCTGGCTCGCGCAGGTGACGGATGTGGCGCTGGGCAGCGATGCCTTCTTCCCCTTTGGCGACAACATCGAGCGCGCGCGCCGCAGCGGCGTGACGGCCATCGTGCAGCCGGGCGGCTCCATCCGCGACGGGCAGGTCATCGATACCTGCAACAAATATAACATTGTTATGGCATTTTGTGGTATCAGACTCTTCCACCACTAAGCTGTGCTTCGCACAGCTTCAAAAGAGAGGTTCGGCTTTGCTGGCTGCGCCAGTCCGCCTGCACCTCCCTCTTGGACACCCACCGTCGCAAAAATGCCTTGCGTATGCCTTACGGCGACTTGCTGCGGCATTTTTGCTCTCAAGGTATCGGCATTGCGTCTACGGCCTAAGAGCCGCGCTTTGCGCGGTTGGCCTCCGACGTGCGCCTGCGGTCGCTACCGCACATGTCGGTCAATGCCGATGGATTTACAATTTGGGAGGCCCGTTATGAAGATCCTTGTTGTTGGCGGCGGCGGGCGTGAGCACGCCATCATCCGCGCCTTGAAGAAGAACCCCGCCTGCACCGACATCTGGTGTGCACCCGGCAACGGCGGCATCGGGTATGACGCGCACTGCCAGGCCATCGCCGCCACCGACGTGGCCGGCATGGTCGCCTTTGCCAAAGAGCAGGCGTTCGACTACGTCGTCGTCGCGCAGGACGACCCGCTGGCGCTGGGCATGGTGGACGAGCTGGCGAAAGTGGGCATCCCGGCCTTTGGGCCCGACAAGGCCGCCGCGCGCATCGAGGCGAGCAAGGTCTTTGCCAAGAATCTGATGAAAAAATACGGCATCCCGACCGCGGGGTACGAGACCTTTGACGACGCCGGCGCGGCCCTTGCCTATATCAGGGCGCAGGGGCGGTACCCGACCGTCATCAAGGCGGACGGGCTGGCGCTGGGCAAGGGCGTGCTCATCTGCCAGAACGAGGCCGAGGCCGCCGACGCCTTAAAGGAGATCATGCTGGACAAAAAGTTCGGCGCCTCCGGCAGCCGTGTGGTGGTCGAGGAGTTCTTGACCGGCCCCGAGGTGAGCGTGCTCGCTTTCTGTGACGGCGAGACCGTCAAGCCGATGGTGTCGAGCATGGACCACAAGCGCGCGCTGGACGGCGACCGGGGCCTCAACACCGGCGGCATGGGCACCGTGGCGCCCAACCCCTACTATACGCCGGCCGTGGCCGAGCGCTGCAGGAAAGAAATTTTCCTGCCCACGGTGGCCGCCATGCGCGCCGAGGGCTGCCCGTTCAAAGGGTGCCTGTACTTCGGCCTGATGCTGACCCCCGACGGGCCCAAGGTCATCGAGTACAACTGCCGCTTCGGCGACCCCGAGACCCAGGTCGTGCTGCCGCTGCTGGAAAGCGACCTGCTGACCGTGATGCAGGCCACCACCAACGGCACGCTGGCCGAGACCGAGGTACGTTTCAGCACCGGCGCCGCCGCCTGCGTGATCCTGGCCAGCGGCGGGTATCCTCTCTCCTACGGCAAGGGCAAGCCCATTTCCGGCCTTGTCGAGGGCCAGCTGCCTGGCGCCGCCGATGTGACCGTTTACCACGCCGGCACGGCCGTCCGGGACGGGCAGCTCGTCACCGCCGGCGGGCGCGTGCTGGGCGTGACCGCCACCGCCCCCACGCTGCCCGAGGCACTGAAGAACGCCTATGCGGCCTGCGACACCGTCTATTTTGACGCCATGCACCGCCGCAGCGACATCGGCGCGCGGGCACTGGCCGCCGGCAAGGAATAAAAAGCGAGGGTTCCGTTCATGGTTTACCGTATCTATGTGGAAAAAAAGCCCGGCTTTGACGGCGAGGCGCAGAGCCTGCACCGGGAGCTCGTCGAGCTGTTGGGCATCGCGGGGCTCAAAGGCCTGCGCCTTTTAAACCGCTACGACGTCGAGGGCATCGACAAAGCGCTGTTTGACCGCGCCGTGCCGCTTATCTTCAGCGAGCCGCCGGTAGACGTGACCTACACCGCCCTGCCCGCCGCCGGCACCGTGTTCGCGGTCGAGTATCTGCCCGGGCAGTTCGACCAGCGGGCGGATTCGGCCAGCCAGTGCATCCAGCTGCTGAGCCAGGGCGAGCGCCCCGAGGTGCGCAGCGCCAAGGTGTACCTGCTCGAGGGCGATTTGACGGCGGACGAGCTGGCGGCCATCAAAAAATACGTCATCAACCCGGTCGAGGCGCGCGAGGCGGACCTGAGCGACCGGGCGACGCTGAAAATGGACTTCCCCGCCCCGCCGATGGTCGAGACTCTCACCGGCTTTTTGCAGATGGACGACGCAGCGCTGGAGCGCTTCCGCGCCGAAAAGGGCCTGGCCATGGACCATGCCGACATCGTCTTCTGCCAGAACTATTTCAAGACCGAGCGCCGCGACCCCACCATCACCGAGATACGCCTCATCGATACCTACTGGAGCGACCACTGCCGCCACACGACCTTCGGCACCATTCTCGATAACGTGCAGATCGACGACGCTGTGGTGCAGGCGGCCTTTGACCGCTATATGGCCCTGCGCGCCGAGACCGGACGGGACAAAAAGAACCGCACGCTGATGGACGCCGCCACCATCGGCGCCAAGGCCCTGAAGCAGCGCGGGCTCCTTAAAAACCTCGACGAGAGCGAGGAGATCAACGCCTGCACGGTCAAGATCAAGTGCGACGTGGACGGCGAGCAGCAGGACTGGCTGTTCCTGTTCAAGAACGAGACGCACAACCACCCCACCGAGATCGAGCCTTTCGGCGGCGCGGCCACCTGCATCGGCGGCGCGATACGCGACCCGCTGTCGGGGCGCAGCTATGTCTATCAGGCGATGCGCGTGACCGGCGCCGCCGACCCGCTGCAGCCGGTGGCCGAGACGATGCCCGGCAAGCTGCCCCAGCGCAAGCTGGTGACGACGGCTGCGGCCGGGTATTCGAGCTACGGCAACCAGATCGGCCTTGCCACCGGGCAGGTGCAGGAGCTGTACCACCCCGGCTACGCGGCCAAGCGGATGGAGATCGGCGCCGTGGTGGGCGCCACCCCCGCCGACCATGTGCGGCGCGAGGAGCCGCAGCCCGGCGACGTCGTCATTTTGCTGGGCGGGCGCACAGGGCGCGACGGCATCGGCGGGGCGACAGGCTCCAGCAAGGCGCATAAGCTTTCGAGCCTGGAGACCTGCGGCGCCGAGGTGCAGAAGGGCAACGCCCCCATCGAGCGCAAGCTGCAGCGCCTGTTCCGCCGCGCCGACGCCTGCCGGCTCATCAAGCGCTGCAACGATTTCGGCGCCGGCGGTGTGTCGGTCGCCATCGGCGAGCTCGCCGACGGTTTGACCATTGATCTGGATAAGGTCACCAAGAAATACGAGGGCCTCGACGGCACCGAGCTGGCCATCAGCGAGAGCCAGGAGCGCATGGCGGTGGCCGTGGCCGCCGACGACGCCGACGAGTTCATCCGCCTGGCCGGCGAGGAAAACCTCGAGGCGACCGTCGTCGCCACCGTCACCGCGGAAAAGCGGATGCGCCAGCTCTGGCGCGGCGTGGCCGTGGCCGACCTTTCCCGCGAATTTCTCAACTCCAACGGCGCCGAGCGCCACGCCGACGCGCACATCGTCAAGGGCAAGGTCTGGCAGCCGCAGTGGGCGGGCAAGACGCTGGCCGAGCGGATGCACAGCCTCGTCACCGACCTCAACGTCTGCTGCCAGAAGGGCCTGGGCGAACGGTTCGATTCCACCATCGGCGCCGCCACCGTGCTCATGCCCTACGGCGGCAAGTACCAGCTGACCCCGACGATGGCGATGGTGGCCAAGCTGCCGGTGGACGGCGAGACGACGACCTGCTCCGGCATGGCGTGGGGCTTCAACCCGTATCTGATGGAGGCGGACCCCTACCGCGGGGCGTATCTGTCCGTCGTCGAGAGCGTGGCAAAGCTGGTCTGTGCCGGCTTTGACCCCGAGGCCGCCTACCTGACCTTCCAGGAATATTTCGAGCATATGGGCACCGACCCCACGCGCTGGGGCAAACCGCTGGCGGCGCTGCTGGGCGCGTTGGACGCGCAGATGCAGCTGGGCATCGCGGCCATCGGCGGCAAGGACAGTATGTCCGGCAGCTTTGAGGGGCTGGACGTGCCGCCGACGCTGGTCAGCTTTGCCGCCGCCATCGGCCGCACCGACGAGGTGTGCAGCCCCGAGTTCAAGGACATGGAGCACTATGTGGTGCTGCTGCGCCCGCGTTATGAAAACGGCCTGCCCACCGCCGACAGCCTGAAAACGGTGTTCGCCACCGCGCGCGACCTGATGCGGCGCGGCGTGGTGCTGTCCGCCGCCACGCCGGGCTACGGGTGCCTGGCCGAAACGCTGTTCAAGATGGGCGTCGGCAACGAGATCGGTCTGCAGTTCGATGCCGACTTTGACCGGCAGGAGCTGTTCACCCCCTGCTATGGCAGCATCGTGCTGGAGACGAGCGAGCTGCTGGCCGGCGAGGAGATCGCCGTGACCTCCGGCTATTATGAGTGGATCTTCGGCGATATGGGTGACGAAAACACCGAACGGGTAGACCTTGTCCCCCTGTGGGAGGCATGGGAAGCGAAGCTCGAGCCGGTGTTCCCCTACCGCAGATCGAGCGATGCCGACCGGCGTCCCCTGCTGCTGTACGATGATTACCGGTGCAAGGGCCCGGCCGTCAAGTGCTTAAAGCCGCGGGTCATCATCCCGGTGTTCCCCGGCACCAACTGCGAGTATGACACCGCCCGCGCCTTCCGCCGCGCCGGGGCCGACCCGCACGTTCTGGTGCTCAAAAACCTGACCCCTGCCGATGTGGCCGAGAGCTGCCAGACGCTCGTCAAAGAGCTGGACGCCGCCCAGATCCTGATGCTGCCGGGCGGCTTCTCCGGCGGCGATGAGCCGGACGGCAGCGCCAAGTTCATTGCCGCTTTCTTCCGCGCGCCGGCTGTGGCCGACGCCGTTAACCGGCTCCTCCAGCAGCGCGACGGGCTGGCGCTTGGCATCTGCAACGGGTTCCAGGCGCTCGTCAAGCTGGGCCTTGTGCCCTACGGCGAGATACGCCCGCTGACCGACAAGGACCCGACCCTGACCTTCAACACCGTGGGCCGCCACCAGAGTATGCTGGTGCGCACACGGGTGGTCAGCACACTGTCCCCGTGGCTGCTCCACTGCGGGCTGGGCGCGGAACACCTGATCCCCATCAGCCACGGCGAGGGACGCTTTGTGTGCGACCCGGCCATGCTCCAGCACCTTGTCGAAAACGGGCAGGTCGCCACGCAGTATGTGAACCCGACGGGCCATGCTCCCACGATGGACATGCGCTACAACCCCAACGGCAGCGTGCTGGCCATCGAGGGCATCACCAGCCCGGACGGCCGCGTGTTCGGCAAGATGGGCCACAGCGAGCGCAGCGCCGATATGCTTTATAAAAACGTGCCCGGGCCCGGCGATAAATACGAGCCGCTGTTCGAGGGCGGCGTAGACTACTTCAAGCTGTAATGCTGCGCGCCCCGCCGCCCGCGCGGCGGGGCGCCGTGAAATGAGGACAAGACCATGCCGCACGACCGTTATATCTCCCCATTCTCCACCCGCTACGCCTCGGACGAGATGCAGTATATCTTCTCCGACGACAACAAGTTCCGCACCTGGCGGCGGCTGTGGGTGGCACTGGCCAAAGCCGAGCAAAAGCAGGGCCTGGCCATCTCGGACGCCCAGATCGCCGAGCTGGAGGCGCACGTCGACACCGTCAATTATGAGGACGCCGCCGCGCGCGAAAAGCTCGTCCGGCATGACGTGATGAGCCACGTCTACGCCTACGGCCTGCAGTGCCCCACGGCCAAGGGCATCATCCACTTGGGCGCGACGAGCTGCTATGTCGGCGACAACACCGACATCATCGTCATGCGGCAGGGTCTCGACCTTGTGCACAAAAAGCTCGTCGGCGTTTTGGCCAATCTGGCGGCCTTTGCCCGCCAGTACAAGGATATGCCCTGCCTGGCCTACACCCACGGCCAGCCGGCACAGCTGACCACCGTGGGCAAGCGGGCCACCTTGTGGATGAACGAGCTGTATATGGATGTGCAGGCCGTCGAGGCGCAGCGCGCCGCGCTGGCCCTGCGCGGCGTAAAAGGGACCACCGGCACACAGGCCAGCTTTATGGAGCTGTTCGGCGGCGACGCCGCCAGGGTCAAGGCGGTCGAGGCCGACGTCTGCGCGCAGATGGGCTTTGACAAGGTCGTGCCGGTGTGCGGGCAGACCTACAGCCGCAAGGTGGACTACAATGTGCTGAGCGCGCTGGCCGGCCTGGCCCAGAGCGCGATGAAGTTTGCCACCGACATCCGGCTGCTCGCGAACTTCAAGGAGATGGAGGAGCCGTTCGAGAAGAACCAGATCGGCTCTTCCGCCATGCCCTACAAGCGCAACCCGATGCGCTGCGAGCGCATCTGCGCGCTGGCGCGCTACCTGATGGCGGATGTGCTCAACCCGGCGATGACCGCCGGCACGCAGTGGTTCGAGCGCACGCTGGACGACAGTGCCAACAAGCGCGTGGCGATGGCCGAGGGTTTTCTGGCCGCCGACGCCATCCTCAACATCCTGCTCAACGTCAGTGACGGGCTGGTCGTCTACCCCAAGGTCATCTGCGCCCGCGTGATGGCCGAGCTGCCGTTCATGGCCAGCGAGAACATCATGATGAAAGCGGTCAAGAAGGGCGGCGACCGGCAGGAGCTGCACGAGCGCCTGCGCACCCACGCCGTGGCCGCGGCCGCCGTGGTCAAGCAGGAGGGCAAGCCCAACGACATGATAAGCCGCGTCGAGGCGGACCCCGCCTTCGGCCTGACGCGGGAGGAGATCGAGGCCGAGCTGGCCCCCGAGGCTTTCACCGGCCGCGCCCCGCAGCAGGTCGAGGAGTTTTTGGCCGATATCATCGATCCCCTGCTCGCCGCCAACGCCGACGCCCTCGGCCAAAAGGCCGAGCTGTCAGTGTAAAATCCAACGCGAATCAGCAAAGCGAGGCCCCGCCGGCTGTGCCGGCGGGGCCTCGCTTTGCTGATTCTTCTTTTATTGCGCTTCTTTGAGAATGGCACTATGCCGCATGACGGTGAGCTCCACCGCCCGGAGACGCGTCTGAAAATCATCCATCTGTGCAGCGCGCTCGTTGGCCTTGTCCAGCTTCTCGGCTATATCGGTATACTGCTCGGCAATAAGCCGGATCTGCTGCTGCTGCTGTTCAATCAACACACGGGTCTGGCGGGTATCGTCTTTCAGCGCGGCAATGTCGCCTTTCATACCGGCAATGTCGTCTTTCACACCAGCGATATCACCTTTCATGCCGGCGATGTCGCCTTCCATTCTGTCAAGGCGTTCGGTGATAGGTGCGAGCAGTTCAGCAATCTGCTGTAAATCCTCTTTGTTCATGGGTCGGCCCTCCTGTGTTGTCTATTATACCCGTCGTCATGGGCAATTTCAAGTCCCAAAATAAAGTCCTGCAAGCCGTTTTTGCCGAATTCGGAATGAGGAGATTCGTCTCCCGCCGTTATTGGCATATCCTTGAAATGTTTGTGCATTGTTTGCGCTGTCTGGTCCAATGTGGTACAATAGTCCCATTGTCAAAGCGGAATCTGCCCCGGGCGCTTGACCTTCCCCCGACGGGAAAGTGTACACTGCCCCGCAGGAGGTGTTTTGTATGACCGCAAATCTGACCGTATCGGCCGCCGCGCTCGTGTGCATGGGCGTCTCGCTGCTGCTTTCCGCCGGCGTGCCGGTCGCGCTGGCGCTCGTCTGCGGGCGGCGGCGCAAAAGCGCGTGGCGCGCCGTGGGCATGGGCGCCGCCTGCTTTTTGCTGTTCGTGCTGGTGCTGGAGGGCGGCTTCAACTACATCGTCGCCAATATGCTCTTCCCCGCCCTTTTGCAAAAGCCCGCCGTGCGCATCCTGTACGGGGCGCTGGCCGCCGGCCTGTTTGAGGAGGGCGCCCGCCTGTTCGGCCTGCGCACGCTGTGCAGGCGCGACCCCGCCGCCATGACCGGCTTTGCCTACGGCGTCGGCCACGGCGGGCTGGAGGCTGTGTACATCGGGGGCTTGGGTATGCTCAACAACCTGGTCACTGCCGCTATGCTCAACGGCAGCGGCGCCGAAAGCCTGCTGGCCGGTGTCCCGGCCGAGCAGCAGGCACTTGCCGAGAGCCAGCTCTCCGCGCTCTGCGCCCTGCCGGCGGCCACCTTTTTGGCCAGCGGGCTGGAGCGCATGACGGCGCTGGCTTTGCACATCGCCCTGTCGGTGCTGGTGTGGATGGTGGTCACCAAACGCCTGCCCGCCTGGGGCTGGGCCGCGGCGGTGCTGCTGCACGCCGGGGCGGACATCCCGGCAGGCCTCTACCAGACCGGCATCCTGACCAATGTCTGGCTGACCGAGGTGCTGGTGCTGGCGTACACGGCGGCCGTTTGCTGCGGTGTTTGGCGGCTGTGGCGCAGAGCGCCCCAAGCTTGACAAATGCGGCCGCGGTAGTGTATCCTGTAACCAGCCACACACAGGAAAGGGAAAGGCCATGACACGCCAGCGCGCCCTGATCAGCCGCATCATCCGCGAAAGCCCGGAGCACCTGACGGCCGCCGCCATCTATGCGCAGGCCCGCCGTGAGATGCCGGGGCTGGCCCGCGGCACGGTCTACCGCAACCTGCACCTGATGGAGGCGGACGGCGAGATCCGCCGGCTGGAGATGCCCGCCGGCGCCGACCGCTATGACCGCGCCGCTGCCCCGCACGGCCACCTGTACTGTGACGGCTGCGGCACGCTGCGGGACCTGCCCACCGCCGGGCTGCAAACGGCGCTGGAAGCGGCCGTCGGCGCGCCGGTGCTGGACTACCAGCTGACCGTGCACTACCTGTGCCCGGCCTGCCGGCAAAAGGGTCCCGCCTGAAGCATACCTCTTTTCGTTGGCACTGCACCCCGCAGCGGCGGGGTGCTTTTTACCGCAGGGACATTTTGCAAATGAAACTGATTTTCCGTTACATGAAGCCCTATGCCGTGGCCATCGCCTTCGGTATGTTCGTCAAGCTGCTGGGCACCATGACCGAGCTGATGCTGCCCTATATCCTTGAGCACATCATCGACGTGTGCGTGCCGGCCGGCGACCTGGGCGTCATCCTGGTCTGGGGCGGGCTGATGATCGCCACGGCGCTCATCACGCGCGCCTTCAACATCGTCGCCAACCGCCGCGCCGTCGACAACGCCCACAACGTATCCTACCACATCCGGCAGGACCTGTTTGCGGTGACGGCGAACCTGTCCGGCAGCCAGTTCGACGCCTACGGCCTGCCCAGCCTCATCAGCCGCATGACCAGCGACAGCTACAACGTGCAGTCCTGCGCGCAGAGCCTGCAGACCCTGTGCGTGCGCGCGCCCATCATGCTGGTGGGCGGCATCGCCGTGACGATGACGATGGACCCCGTGCTGGCGGGCATTTTGTGCGTGATGCTGCCGGTGATGCTGGCGGTCATTTTGGCCGTGTCGCGCTACGGTATCCCGCTGTACAACCATGTGCAGGAGCGTCTGGATGACGTGGTGCGGGTCATGCGCGAGAACATCACCGGCATCCGCGTGGTCAAGGCGCTCTCGAAAGAAAACTACGAGCAGCGGCGCTTTGCCGCCGCCAACGCCGCCATGACCGACAGCGATATCCGCGCCGGTACCGTCATGGCGCTGCCGGGACCCATCATGCAGCTGGCGCTCAACACCGGGCTGACGCTGGTCGTCTTCGTGGGTGCGCGGCGCGTCAACAGCGGCGCCATGGAGCCGGGCGTCATCCTCGCGTTTTTGACCTACTTCAACCTCATCCTGCAGAGCGTGATGGCCATCAACCGCATCTTCATGATGATCAGCAAGGCGAGCGCCTCGGCCGACCGCATCGGCCTCATCCTCGACACACCGCAGGACCAGCGGGTGCTCGACCCCGCTGCGGCGCTGACGCCCGCCGGCGACGAGTTCATCCGCTTTGAGCATGTACATTTCCGTTACGGGGCGGACGGCACCGCCGGGGCAGAGGCGTTCCACGGCAGCGCGCGCGAGCAGTGCCTGACCGACATCGATTTCGCCATCCGCAAGGGCGAGAGCCTCGGCATCATCGGCCCGACGGGCTGCGGCAAGACCACCGTCATCAACCTGCTCATGCGCTTTTATGACGCCGACGCGGGCGGTGTTTTCGTGGACGGGCGCGACGTGCGCAGCTACCCGAAAGACGAGCTGCACCGGAAATTCGGCGTCGTGTTCCAGAACGACATGGTCTTCAACGATACCCTGCGCCGCAACATCGTTTTCGGGCGCGAGGTCGACGAGGCGGCGCTGCGCCGCGCCGCCGAGGACGCCATGGCCGCCGAGTACATCGACACACTGGACGACGGCTTTGACCATATGGCCGACATCAAGGGCGCCAACCTCTCGGGCGGGCAGCGCCAGCGGCTGCTGATCGCCCGCGCGCTGGCCGCCGACCCAGAGATCCTGATTTTGGACGACGCCTCGTCGGCGCTCGATTACCGCACCGACGCCGCGCTGCGCAAGGCCATTTTCGCCCACCACAAAAACGCCACCACCATCATGGTGGCGCAGCGGGTGAGCTCGGTCATGAACATGACCAACATCCTGGTCATGGACGAGGGGCGCTGCATCGGCTACGGCCCGCACGAGACGCTGCTCAAGACCTGCCCGGCCTACCGGGACATCTACAAAACACAGATGGGCGAGCTGGCCTGAAGGGAGGGAACACCATGCCGGGAAAAGGAGACCGCGGCGGCAAGAAAGAACGCCCGCGCGACGCAAAAGGCACGCTGCTGCGCATTTTGCGGTACTTGCAGGCTTTCCGCTGGCCGATGCTGGCGGTGCTGGTGTTCGCCTTTGCCAGCAACTTCGGCAACCTGCTGGGGCCGAGCTTTGCGGGCCAGGCCATCCACGCCGCGGCCGCCGGGCCGGGCCAGGTGGATTTTGCCGCCGTGCGCTTTTACGGCACCTGTATGCTGGCGGCGTATCTGGTGAGTGGGGCGCTCAACTTTGTCGTCAACATCAGCATGATGCGCATCAGCCGCCGCGTGGCGCAGCGGGTGCGCGGCGATGTGTTCGACAAGCTGATGAAGCTGCCGGTCGGCTTTTTTGACCGCAACCAGGCCGGCGACATCATCAGCCGTGTGAGCTATGACGTCGATGTGCTGACCACCAGCCTCTCCACCGACGTGGTGCAGATCATCACCAGCACGGTGACGGTGGTGGGGTCCTTCATCATGATGTGCGTCATCTCGCTGCCGCTGGTGGTGTGTATGCTCGTCACCATCCCCATGGCCATCCTCTACACCCGCTACATGGGCCGCCGCACGCGCCCGCTGTACGCCAAACGCAGCGCCGCCTACGGTACGATGAACGGCTTTGTGGAGGAAATGTTCACGGGGCAGAAGACCATCCTCGCCTACGCCTATGAGGACGGCGTGTGTGACGAGTTCAGCGCCATCAACCACGCCGCGGCCGACGCCTACTGCGCGGCCGACACCCTGGGCATGACCATGGGCCCGACCATCGGCTTCATCAACAACCTGGGCCTTTCGCTCATCGGCCTGGTGGGGGCGGTGCTCTATCTGTTCAAGGTCGTCGACCTGGGGCAGATCTCCAGCTTTGTGCTCTACAGCCGCAAATTCTCCGGCCCCATCAACGAGATCGCCAACATCATCAACGAAATTTACTCTGCCCTCGCCGCCGCCGAGCGCGTCTTCCGCCTGCTGGACGAGCCCGAGGAGGTAAAGGACATCTACGGCGCCGCCGACCTCGCCGCCGTGGACGGCGATGTGCGCATGGAGCACGTCAGCTTCGGCTACCTGCCGGGCAAAACGGTGCTGCATGACCTGAGCCTGCACGCCGGGGCCGGGCAGACCTTTGCCATCGTGGGGCCGACGGGCGCCGGCAAGAGCACCATCATCAACCTGCTCATGCGCTTTTATGACGTCGACGCCGGGCAGGTGCTGGTGGACGGGCACGAGATTCGCACCCTGACCCGCGCCAGCCTGCGCCGCGCCTACGCGATGGTGCTGCAGGAGACGTGGGTGTTCCGCGGCACCATCTTTGACAACATCGCCTACGGCAAGGAGGGCGCCACCATGGACGAGGTGGTCGCCGCCGCCAAGGCGGCGCGCATCCACAGCTACATCATGCGCCTGCCGGACGGCTACCGGACCGTCATCAGCGAGGACGGCGGCAACATCAGCAAGGGGCAGAAGCAGCTGCTGACCATCGCCCGCGCCATGCTCTACAACACCCAGATGCTGATCCTGGACGAGGCGACGAGCAACGTCGACACCGGAACCGAGCGCCAGGTCCAGCAGGCCATGCGCCGCCTGATGGCCGGAAAGACCTGCTTTGTCATCGCGCACCGCCTGTCCACCATCCAGAACGCCGACTGGATCCTGGTCGTGGACCACGGCGACGTGGTCGAGCAGGGCACCCACGGCACGCTGATGGCCAACAAGGGGTTTTATTATAAGCTCTACGCCTCCCAGTTTGAGTGACCCATTCGCGGCAAAAAGCAGGCGCCGGCTTTCCGTACTGCGCGGAGAGCCGGCGTTTTTTATGTCTCTGGCCCGGGCAGGCACGGCGGTTTTATGCGGGAAGCCGCACCCACACCGTGAGCCGCCCGCCGTTATACGCCGCGCCGATGGTCCCGCCCATCTGCTCCGTAAGCGCCCTGGCGATGGCGAGGCCCAGCCCGGTGGCGCCGCGGGCGGCCTCCACGGTGAAGAAGCGGTCGAACAGCCGGCCCACCGTCACCTCGTCCAAATCGGGCGCGGTGTTGGTGAAGCGCAGCTCGCCGTCCTTCGTCAGTTCGATTTCCAAATCCCCGGCGCTGTATTTCAGGGCATTGTTCAGGATGTTCTCCAGCACCCGCGCCAGCGCCGCCCGGTCCGCCTGCCGCACGACCGGCGTATCCGGCAGGGCGATGACGGGCCGGATGCCCCGGCCGGTCAGGGCGGCATAAAACCCGGCGGCGGCCTTCTCCACGGCGGCGCGGAGGTCCACCGGCTCCAGGGCGAGCCCCTCTGTGGACTGGAGCACCGAGTAGCGGAACAGCTCCTCGGTCAGGCGGGTCATGGCCTCGGCTCGGTCGCCGATCAGCGCCAGATACCGCCGGGCCGCCGGGGAGAGGTCCTCCTGCTCCAGCAGGTCCAGATAGCCCCGGATGGCGGTGAGGGGCGTGCGCAGATCGTGCGAGATGTTGGTGACGGCCTCTTTCAGTTCCCGGTCCCCGTTCTGATACCGCTGCCGCTGGGCCCGCAGCTGCCGCAGCTGCCGGTTGAGCTCGGCGGCCATCCGCCGGGCATAGGGGTCCCGCGTGGAGAGGTCCAGCAGCGTGTTGGTGTCCTCACCCAGCCGTTCCGCCAGACCCTGTACGATCTCGTCAAAGGCGCGCTGAAGCAGCCGCGTCTTCACCCACAGGGCAAGTACCGCGGCCAGCAGCGCCAGGCAGAGCAGCCAGGGAAACAGCCCGGAAATCAGAAAAAATCACCCCATTTACTGCAGGTCCTTGCATTGGAACAGCGCCAGCCCGATGGATGTGGACCCCGCCGCGAGGCCCAGGGAGCAGAACGGCAAATAAACTGCGCCCCCCTGCTGGCCGGTCAGGTACATGATCTGTGCCGGAGGCAGCAGGCCCTCCAAAATGCGGAAGAGCGTTCT
Organism: uncultured Gemmiger sp.; assembly: GCA_947631565.1. Classification (GTDB taxonomy): domain Bacteria; phylum Bacillota; class Clostridia; order Oscillospirales; family Ruminococcaceae; genus Gemmiger. Next base: position 74,660 of record CANRLV010000001.1, read on the forward strand.
CATATCCAGCAGCATCCGGCAGCGGCCCGCCGGGTCGGCAAAGGCATCCGGCCGGGCCTCGACGGTTTTTAGCGCCAGCTCCAGGTCCCGCAGATGGCTGCCCACCATCATGCCCGCCGCCAGCAGCACCAGCGACGCCACCAGAGAGACCACCAACATCCGGGAACGGTCCGTGTCCAGCATGGCCGCCAATGTGAACAGGGCTGCATAGGCCATCAGGATACAGGCTGCACAAAACAGGCTCCAGGCCGGCCGGGTCAGGGCCAGCGCAGCAGGCAGAAACGTCAGAGACATGGTGCAGGCCACCGCCGCATGGGTGAACAAGAGCAGCAGCCCTGCGGCAATGCATACCAGCAGATCCGCCAGATATACATCCCGGCGGCGGTGGCCGGTGATCAGCTTGTTCCGCAGGGTGCCGTCGCTGTACTCTACGCCGATATAGAAGCCGGCAAAGATCGCCAGGGCAGCGCCAAGGTACATCATTTCAAGAAAGAAATTCGCGTTTGCCCGTTCCGCCGCCCAGGCAGGACCGAAGTTGTGGGCGTTCATCAGCGCCAGACCGTAAACGACGGCGGCGAACAGCGCCGCGGCGCCCTCCAGCACCCAGAACACCGGGGACTTCCACAGCCGGGCGAAGCCGGCCGACAGCAGGTCACTCATACCGCTGCCCCCCCTCACTGCAAGTCCCTGCGCCGGAACAGCAGTACGCCCGCAAGGCAGCTTAGCAGAATGATAAACACATCGCACAGCACGACCCGCACCGGGTTTTCGCAGTGCATCGCGCAGATCTGCACCGCCTGGCCCGTGGGGTTCAGGTCCTGCAGGAATTCGGCGACCTGCCGCTTGAGCCCCGTCAGATAATGGGGATTCGGCACCATGGTCACCTTCGGCTCGACGTTTTCTTCGGTGAGGGACACCGAAACGTCGCCCGACTGCGTCACGGTATCCAGCTGGCTGACATACGCCTCCTGCGTGAGCTGCAGATTGAGATACATGGCCGCCAGCAGCAGGAGCACCGCCAGCAGCATACACAGCACCGCCGATACGCTCCGGCTGCGGCGGAGCATGGTGACGAGGCAGAAAACAGCCACATAGCTCAGGCAGCACAGCGCCCCCAGCGCGCCGAAGACCAAAAATGCGCTGACCGGTTTGGCCGTGCCGAACAAGAAGCTGCCGGTCACCGCCGTCACCGCGACGGCGGAAGCGTACAAAATCAATGCCCCGCCCGCCGTGACGAAAAATCCCGACAGGTAGACCTGCGCCCGCCCGCAGCCCGCGATCAGCTTGTTGCGGAGGGTCCCCTCGGCGTATTCCTGCCCGAGAAACAGGCCGGTAAAAGCTCCCGTCACAATGCCGTACAGGCTCAAGGGCAGGAACACCATCCGCTCCAGCGTCACGGTATAGGGCTCAAGAGATTCCTCCGCGGCAAGGAACAGCCCAAACAGCACCATGCCGGCCCAGCAGCAGAGGAAAGGCCGGTTTTTCCACAGCCGGGCGAAGTCGGCACACAGCAGGTTACGCATGGGGCCCACCCCCTACCAGGTTGACGAAGAAGCTCTCGAGGCTCTCGTCCCGCTCCTCGATGGCGCGCACCTCGCAGCCCCTCTCCGCCAGGGCCAGCGTCAGCCGGGTCACGTTCAGCCTGGCGTACACGTCGGCCTGGTCCGCGGACAGAATTTTATATTCCGCCCCGAGGTCCTCCAGCACCACAGCCAGGGCCGCCGTGTCGGACACGGTGACGCGCATACACTTGCGGGCGGCGGCCTCCAATTCCTCCGCGCTCATTTCCCGCACCATGCGGCCGCGGTCAATGAAGCCGTAGTGCGTGGCAAGGCGGGACAGCTCGTCCAAAATGTGGCTGGAGATGAGCACGGTGATCTGCCGTTCCCGGTTGAGGCGCAGGATCAGCTCCCGGATCTCGATGATGCCCTGCGGGTCCAGACCGTTGACGGGTTCGTCCAGCACGAGAAAGTCGGGGTCCCCCGCCAAGGCCACGGCGATGCCCAGCCGCTGCTTCATCCCCAGGGAGAAATGGCGGGCCTTTTTCCGCCCCGTGTCCGCAAGGCCCACCAGCCCGAGCAGCTCCGGCACACCGGTGAAGTCCGGCAGACCGAGGATGCGGTACTGCTGCTTGAGGTTGTCCTCGGCGGACATATCGAGGTATATGGACGGGGTCTCCACCACCGCGCCCATCCGCCGGCGGACCTTGGCGATGTTCCGGTCCCGGCTGTCCACGCCGTAGAGGGAATACCCACCGGCGGTGGGCGACTGCAGGCCGCAGAGGATGCGGATGAGGGTGGTCTTGCCCGCGCCGTTGCGCCCCACAAGGCCGTAGACGGCCCCCTTTGGCACGGTCATAGTGAGGCCGTCCAGGGCGGCGGCGCTGCCGTACCGCTTGGTCAGGCCGTTGGTGGTCAATACAGGTGTCATGCGTTGGACCTCCTTTGCTCGGATGGTCCCATGGTAACCGGAAACCGTCAAGAAACCGGTCAAGAAAACCGTTCAGATTTCGTCCAGATTTACCGCAGCTTGAAGCCGATGCCCCACACCGATTCGATGGGGTCCCCCGCCCCGGCGTCCCGCAGCTTTTTGCGCAGGTTGCTCATGTGGGTCTTGAGCGAGCTCTCGGTGCAGTCGGGGGTGTCGGCGGCCACACGCTCCAGCAGCAGGGATTTGGTGAGCACCCGCGCGGGATTGGCCATGAGCAGGCGGAGGATGGCGTACTCGGTGCGGGTAAGGCGCAGCTCTGCTTCCGCCACGGTGACCTGCCGGGCGGCGGGGTCCAGGCGGACAGGGCCCCAGGTCAGGGCGGCATCCCCCGCCGGGGCGGACTTGCGCAGAGCTGCGGCGACGCGGGCCAGCAGCTCGCGGCTGTCAAAGGGCTTGGTGACGTAGTCCGCCGCGCCGGACAGCAGCAGAGAGACCTTGCTGTCCACGTCGGCTCTGGCGGACAGAACGATGACGGGGATGCCCTGAACTTTTGGCAGCACCTGCTCTCCGGCAAGACCTGGCAGCATCAGGTCCAGCAGCACCAGGTCTGGCCGGGCGGCGTCCAGCGCCAGCAGCGCCTCGGTGCCGGAATAGGCCCGCGTGACGGCGTGGCCCTCCCGCGTCAGCAGCTCCTCCAGAATGTTCCCGATGTGTACGTCGTCGTCGATGACGAGGATGCGGCTCAATCCCATCGCCCCCCCTGTGGAAGATGGTTTTATGATAGCTTGGCGGCGGAGCAAAGTCAACATCCGGCAGCAAAGCGGGGCACAGACGACCATCTGTCGCCTGTGCCCCGCTTCAGCGTGTCGAGAAATTCGACACGCTGCAAAAGAGGGGTTTTGTGCACGGCGGGCCATGCCCGCCGCACACGCGCAGCGTGTGGCGCAAACGCCCGTGCCTACGCGCCAAGAGCCGCCTTTCGGGCGGTTGCGCTCCGGCAGGCGCCTGCGGGCGCACAGCGTTGAGCGAGGGCGAAACCGAAATATACGTCCGCGAACGCGGACTATAAACCTCTCTTGGACACACCCCGTCGCAAAAATGCCGCGCGCATGCCTGCGGCGACTTGCTGCGGCATTTTTGCTCTAAAGGTATCGGCCCTGCCCGCGCATGTCGGTCAGGGCCGATGGCCTTGAAATATACCTTTTGGGACAGTCTGCAGCGACGCGTTACCCGGAAATTTTTTCAAAGTCGGCCACACCGTGCTTGCACAGCGGGCAGATGAAATCATCCGGCAGGGTCTCGCCCTCATAGATGTAGCCGCAGACCTTGCACACCCAGCCGATCTTGCCCTCGGTCTGGGGCTTGGGCTTGACGTGGTTCTGGTAGTACGTGTAGGTCATGGTCTCGGTCTTGGAGATGACGCGGGCCTCGGTCACATCGCAGATGAACATCCCGTGGGTGCCCAGGTCGACGTAGTTGTTGACCTTGAGCGACATGAAGCTGTTGATGTACCGCGGCAGGAAGATGAGCCCGTTGTCGGAACGGGGCGTTTCCTCCCAGCCGGCGAACTTGTCGGCCGTGCGGCCACTCTGGAAGCCGAAGTTCTCGAATACGCTGAACGGCGCCTCGGTGGACAGGCAGTTGACGTTGAGCACGCCGGTCTGCTGGATGATGTGGTGGCTGTAGTTCTGCTTGTTGATGACCACCGCCACCTGGTTGGGCGTGTTGGTGACCTGGCTGACGGTGTTGACGATGAGGCCATTGTCCTTCTTGCCGTCATTACAGGTGACGACGTAGAGGCCGTAGCCGATGTTGAACAGGGCTTTCATGTCCTGCTTGTCCACCGTCTCGCCGCCGGCGCGGGCAACGTAGTCGGCACACAGGGCCTGCGCCAGCGCCTCCAGCTGGGCGGCGCTCTCGTCGTTGAGGGCGCTCTTGATGGTGACGGTCGGCTCGACGAGGGTCAGGTTTTTGCAGCCCTCGAGCATCTTTTTCATCGTGCGGGCGGCCATCGGGGCCCAGGTGCCGTTCTCGATGAAGCCGACGGTGCGGTTCTGGAAGTTGCGCTCGGTCAAATGCTCGATAAATTCGCGCATAAAGGGGAAGATATCGGCGTTGTAGGTCGTGGTGGCCAGCACCAGCTTGCCGTAGCGGAAAGCGTCCTCGACGGCCTCGGCCATGTCGCAGCGAGCCAGGTCATTGACCGTGACCTTGGGGCAGCCGAGCGCGCGCAGGCGGGCGGCGAATTTTTCGACCGCAGCCTTGGTGTTGCCGTAGACCGAGGTGTAGGCGACGACGATGCCCTCGCTCTCGACGCCGTAGCTGGACCAGGTGTTGTAGAGGTTGAGATAATAGCCAAGGTTCTCGGTCAGGATGGGGCCGTGCAGCGGGCAGATGATTTGGATGTCCAGCCCGGCCGCCTTCTTGAGCACGTTCTGCACCTGGGCGCCGTACTTGCCCACGATGCCGATGTAGTAGCGCCGCGCCTCGCAGGCCCAGTCCTCGTCGGCGTCCAGCGCGCCGAACTTGCCGAAGCCGTCGGCCGAAAACAAAATTTTGTCGGCGTCGTCCCAGGTCATGATGACCTCGGGCCAGTGGACCATCGGCGCGGTGACGAAGTGCAGGGTATGCTTGCCCAAAGCAAGGGTATCCCCCTCGCCCACCACGACCTGACGGTCGGCAAAATCGGTGCCGAAGAACTGGCCCATCATCGTGAACGCCTTGGCGCTCGAGACGATCTTGGCGGCGGGGTAGGTCTTGGCAAAGTTCTGGATGTTGGCCGAGTGGTCCGGCTCCATATGCTGCACGACGAGGTAATCCGGCTTGCGCCCGCCGAGCGCGGACTCCAGGTTGTCCAGCCATTCATGGGTGAAGTTGCGGTCCACGGTATCCATGACCGCGACCTTGTCATCGAGGATGACATAGGAGTTGTAGGCCATACCGTTGGGCACGATGTACTGCCCCTCGAACAGGTCGACCTGGTGGTCATTGACGCCGACATAGCGCACGTCTTTGGTGATGTTCATACTGTAAGCCTCCCGGTACAAAGATTGCGTTTTGGGCTGGTATTATAGTACCACGCGGGGTGCTGAGAATCAAGAGTGGGAACGTCCCCTCTGCCCGACTTTTCTATTCCGTTTCTGTTTTTTTGTTGGCACGCGCGCTGTAAGCAAAATCGCTGTGGTCGATCTCATAGCGGTCCAGCAGCGACCGAATGATGGATATGATGTGGAAAGCAGAAAAGCCGGTGCTCTCGTAGATATCCGTACCGCTGATGCGATACTCACCGTTCACTTTATCGGGGTCATAGCTGAACAGGATGCTCTGCGACCAGGTCAACGGCTGCTCATTTTTGCGTGCCATCTGCTCAATGACGGTCCGGTCCAGCGCATACAGCCGGGCGACGACCTGTTTGAGCATCTCGGCAAAGGATGTGCAATACACGCGCTCCCCCTGCAGCACAAAGCTTTCCGGCGCTTTATAGGTAGCCTCCCGGGGTGCATCGCAGCTGTATTCACGGCAGCGAACATCTGCGAAAGAAATGTTGACCGCGGGCGGTGTGATGGGATACAGTGCCATGATCTCCGCCGAAAGGCGCCTGGCCCTGTTTGTAATGGCCGCCTCGGTCCAGGCCGGCTGGGACAGGATATCGGCGTCAAGGTGTACCACTTTGGTGCCGACCTCTACCAGCTTCTCCTTTTTTTGGGCAAACGGCAGGTCGCCCAACTCGCTGTTGTATCCGGTCAGGGTCAGATTTCCGAGCGTGTGCAGGGTCCGATCTCGCACGGCCAGCCAATCGTTGCCAAGCATATCCTGCCACGCCTTGGAAAGGTTCTTGTTTTGCGGGAGTATATGCTCAATGGTCAGTTTATCTGTTACAAGATGTTCCTTGCCCTGATTTTCCAACGCTGCCAAAAGGTATTTGCACAATGCATTTTTTCGGTAAAGGTTGTTGTGCTCCAAAGCAGACAGGAACACCGCATCCGGGGCAAGCACATCGCGGGAGTTCAGCTGCCGGAAAAAGCAGACAAGTGCATCATAATAATGTGCCTTGTTGTCCGCCTGCGCAAAGACGCGGGCGTGCAGGGTCTTGTACAGACCGCGCAGCGAGTTGGAGTTGACCTCACACATGATGCGCCGGATGCTGTAATTGCGCAGGAACGTCAGCACCCGGACCAGCTCCGCTTCGTCCAGGATCGGCGGCTGTACCGTAAAGTCGTCAAATACATGGAACAGAAACAAAAACAATGTTTTCTGTTTTAATTTTTGCAGATCTGCCAGCAAATCGTTGACCGCCGGACTGAAGCGCTCATCCCCATACAGGAACGTCTTGTAGAACTCGGCATAGTGCAGGATCTCTTCCAATATAGCCCGGTGGGAATAATGCCTGGCAGCATACAGGTGCTTGAATTCCTCATAGGCCATATCTTCCCGCACAAAATCGTCCGTCTTCATATTGAGGAAATCCAGCAAAAATGCCGTCATATTTTCACGCCGGACGGCATTTTCGGCCGGCAGCCAGTAGGTCTCGTAAAGCTCCTCCTGGTCCGCGTCCACCATCAGTACAAAATTGCGTATCTTGTCTGCCAGGCTCAGGGGGATGCCCGTGGAGTTGATGCGCTCAAAAATCTCTTGCGCATTATCACTCGGCTCCAGCGAGATATCAACACAGGTCAACTGCTGCAGCCCGTAATAGATTTGGTTGACGGTCACTCCCTGCTCCAGCTGTTCTCTGACCAGGCGGCAAAACAACTGATAGTTGTGCCATATACCGCTGGTCTTGTCCATCTGGTCCGTCTTGCCGTCCATAAGCAGAAAAAGCTGGCTGTTATCCGTTTTGATCGGCTTGAGCTTGAGCTTGCTGGCCATATTGACCGCATACGGGTCGAACGGGTCATGGTTGAGCAGAACATCAAGGAGCGCCCGCTTTTCCTGCTCCGTGGAGGCATTGTCCACCAGCGCCTTCAGCATCAAATAAACGGTCGTCATGCGCTGCTGGCCGTCAATAATGATATAATAGTTGATGTTATTCTCATTTTTGATCAGCGAATAGACCACGGACCCACAAAAATGTTCGCGTTCGCTCCGGGCTGCCGCCACGATATCCTCAAACAGACGCACACATTGGTCCTCTGCCCATTCATAGTTTCGCTGGTAAACCGGAATCGCGTATTGCCGCTTGTTCTGTTCAATAAAATTGTTCATGATGCGGCCTGGATAAATGCGCATTTCCGTTTCCCCTTTCCTGTCGGCAGGCAAAAGCCCGCACGGTTTTCTTTATCCTAGCACAGGCAGCCCAAGCGGTCAAGAAAGCATCCCGTTGGAATGCCCCATACCAAATCACAGTCAAGGTCCCCGGCCTCTGGGCCGGGGACTTTGACATCGAGGTGGCGGGACTCTCCCGGGAGAGTTATTTTTGGCGCACCATGAAAACAGATAGACAAGACGCCCAAAATCAGGTATACTGTATTTGCAGGGAGGGTTGTACCATGCCGGAAATCAGTTTGTTCTACGGGATACGAGTCACGATGTTCTACAGCGAGCATAACCCGCCGCATTTTCACGCGGAGTACAACGGATTCAAGGCGTTGATCGATATTCAAAACACATGTGTCATTCGCGGCGCCTTGCCCGGGCGCCAGCTGAAGTTGATTCTTGCCTGGTGCGAGCTGCATAAGGATGAGCTGATGCAGAATTGGGAGCTTGCCCGCGATGCAAAGCCTCTGAATCCGATCGCGCCTTTGATTTGAAAGGAAAAAGACGATGGAGTGGATACCCAAAATCGTGCAGGCGGTTGCCGGCGATAATTTTACCGTTTATCTGTATTTCGATGACGGACGGGTGCGGCTTTATGATGCGGCGCCGCTGATAAAAAAAGGCGGCGTATTTGCGCCTTTGCAGGAGACTGACTTCTTTAAAGATCGGCTGACTGTACTCAACGATACGCTTGCCTGGGATATGAACGGTGATATGGACCCGGAAAAGTGCATTGACGTAGACCCCTGCGAGCTGTACGAGACCTGTGCTGTTGTAGAAGATCCCCTGTGGGTAATCTCGTAAATTATTTGGCAAAAGGGCGCACTTACTCACCACCGGAGCATCCGGCGGCGGTAAGTGCGTTTTGCGTTGCAACCTGCCTGTGGGGTATCGGTGCGCCAAAACCAACTTTCCCGCGGCCTGACGAACCGCCCGCACGCCGAGCCGCAGCGAGGCGTTTCGGAGCGCAACCGCCGCGTAGCGGCGGCTCTTAGCGCGGAGATGGGCGGATTCGTCCCCCGCCTGCGGGCGGGTCGGCCTTTTCAAGTCCTCGCCCACCTCAAGATACAGAGCGCCCCCAGCCTGAGCTGGGGGTGCTCTGTATCGAGGTGGCGGGACTTGAACCCACGGCCTCCTGCTCCCAAAGCAGGCGCGCTACCAGCTGCGCAACACCTCGTTCTTATGGATGGCGGGCATGGCCCGCCATCCGATAGTATAAGCTTTCGCGCCGGCGGCGTCAAGGGGTCAGCCCTGCATACCCACCGTCACGTCGTTGGCCAGGATCTCGTCGTTCTGCGCCTTGTACCTGGCCGCCGTCTCGGCGTCCAGCACATAGATATTGACCCAGTTCACCTCGTTTTTGACCGATTCATCGTAGGTCTCGTAGTACAGGTCGATGAACGCGCGGCCGTCCATCATGGCGATGCCGGTATCGGCGGCGTAGGCGTAGCCGTAGACGAAATTGCCGCTGGCCGAGGTGATGTACATGAGGCTGCCGTACGGGATGATGTTGGGGTTGATGGCCACCGTGCCGTAGGTCAGGTGGCGGCCGCTGGCGCCCCAGGCGTGGGGCCCGGCGCTGTAGCCGGTGGCACGCTTGTCGGTCAACACCTGGGCCACGCCCTCGACCGGCACGCCGTCGACGACCTCCGGCCCGACGAACTGGCTGACCGGTGCCCCGGGTCCGTAGCATTTGACGACGGTGGTCACCATCGGGGTCACGCTCTCGCGGCCGACCTCCTCAGTCTCGACCAGCTCGCCGTCCACATACTTTTCGCGGTAGGTCACATTGTCCAGGCCGTCCTGCCCGGTGCGCACCGTCCAGCTGATGCCCTGGTGCCGCGCCCGGTAGTAGAGGCTCGTGTACAGGTACTCGGTCTCGCAGGGGATGGCCTGCTCCTGCGTGTATTCCCTGTACTCAATGCGGCGCAGCGTGATGGCGGTGCCGTCCTGCGTCTGGGTGTCGCCGGCCGGGGTCAGCTCGTCGTCGCCGTCGTAGGCAATGCCCAGGCGGGCGAGCATATCGTCCACGGTGCCGCCGGTCACCATCAGATCGGTGGTGGCGCCGTCGGCGGTGACGCTGACCGGATAGGCGCGCAGGATGTGGTAGCGCTCGCCCTGGGCGGTGGCGGCGGCCTGCAGCTCATCATATTCGCCGGGCCCGGCCACGCCGGTGGCGGCGTACACCTCGTCCATGTCGGCGAAGGAGAGGATGGCGCGGCCAAAGGCGCCGTCGGTATCGCTGACCTCAAACACCGCCGTGTTGAGCGCCACCCAGCCCGCCGCCGTGCCCAAGGTCGCCAGGCAGCCCAGCACGACGCCCACGCGGGGCAGCGTGCGGCCGGCCCAGCGGCGCAGATGTTCCCTTGTTTTGACTGAAAACATAGACGTCCTTTTTATACGCCAAGTGCCGGCCCGCGCGGGGCCGGCACAGATGGCGGAAAAATCAGCGCTTGGAGAACTGCGGCGCACGGCGGGCCGCTTTGAGGCCGTACTTCTTGCGTTCCTTCATGCGCGGATCGCGGGTCAGGAAGCCGGCCTTTTTGAGGATGGGGCGCAGGTTGGGGTCGTACTCCAGCAGCGCGCGGGAAAGGCCGTGGCGGATGGCGCCGGCCTGGCCGGAGCAGCCGCCGCCGATGACGTTGACGACGATGTCGAACTTGCCGACGGTCTCGGTCAGCACCAGCGGGCTGTTGACGAGCAGCTTGAGGGTCTCAAGGCCGAAATAATCGTCGATGTCACGGCCGTTGATGGTCCACTTGCCGGTGCCGTTGTACACACGCACGCGGGCCACGCTCTGCTTGCGGCGCCCGGTGCCGTAGAAAAAGGAGCCAGTCTCGTACATTGTCTATTCCTCCTGCTCTCAAAGCTCGACGGCTTCGGGTTTCTGGGCCGCGTGGGCGTGGTCGGCGCCCTTGCAGCAGTGCAGCCGGGTCAGGGCCTTGGCACCGATGGTGTTGCTGGGGATCATGCCCTTGACCGCGTAGGTCATGGCCTTGTCGCTGTTCTCGGCCATCAGCTTGCGGTACTGGGTGGCCTTGAGGCCGCCGATCCAGCCGGAATGGGTGTAGCGGAACTTTTTGTCCAGCTTCTGGCCGGTCAGCACCGCCTGGTCGCAGTTGATGATGATGACATGGTCGCCGCAGTCCACATTAGGGGTGAAGGTGACCTTGTTTTTGCCGCGCAGCAGCACGGCAGCCTTGGCGGCCACACGGCCCAGCGGCTTGCCGGCGGCGTCGATGACGTACCATTTACGGTCAGCCATCTGCGCGGGCTTGGCGAGAGTTGTGCTCATTTCGTTTTCCTCCTGTTGCAGTATCGGCAGCGCGCGCCGCCAAATTTTGATAAGACGGCGGGCGCATTTGTCGCGCAAGGGTGATTATAACAAAAGGTCACGGCGGCGTCAAGCGGTTTTGGCCGGATTTTTCAAAAAATCTTATGTAGCTCTTGTATTCTTTTATTTTCTTCTGTTTGCTCTTGCTTTCTTCGCTTCCATTTTTCTTTTTGGACGGTGGCAAAACCGCCGCGCCTGTGCTATAATACCATAGACTGGAAATTTGCGCAAAAGGGGCCGGACTTATGTTGGAAAAGCACTGCTGGGCCGAGATCGACCTTGACGCTTTGCTGCATAACTTTACCTGGGTGCAAAAGCAGACCGGCAGGCCGGTGTGCGCGGTGGTCAAGGCCGACGCCTACGGCCACGGCGACCTTGCCGTGGCACGCGCGCTGGAAGCCGCCGGCGCGGCGGCGTTCGCGGTCAGCTGCCTGGCCGAGGCGCTGCGCCTGCGCCGGCAGGGCATTACAAAGCCGGTGCTGGTGCTGGGCCGCGTCGACCCGGCCTGCGCTGCCGCGCTGGCGCAGAACGACATCACCGCCGCCGTCTACAGCGCCGAATACGCGGCGCAGCTCTCGGCGGCCGCCGCGGCCGCCGGCGTGACGGTGGCCTGCCACTTGAAGGTGGACACCGGCATGGGGCGCATCGGCTTTGGCGCCCTGCGCGACTTTGCCGCCGCCGTGCGGGAATTGACCGCCTGCTATGCCCTGCCGGGGCTGCGCGTCACCGGCATCTTCCAGCATTTTGCCGTCGCCGACAGCGATGCGCCCGCCGACATCGAATACACCCGAACCCAGCTCGCGCTGTTCGGCCGCACCGTGGCCGCCCTGCGCGCCGCCGGGCTGGATACCGGCACCGTACACTGCGCCAACAGCGCCGCCATGCTGCGCTGCCCCGCCGCCGTGCAGGGCATGGATCTGGTGCGGGCCGGCATCGTGCTGTACGGGCTGGACCCGAGCGCCGACGCCCACTTCCCCGCCCTGCGCCCGGTGCTGACGCTCAAGGCCGTGGTCGAGCAGGTCAAGGAGCTGGCCCCGGGTCAGAGCGTGAGCTACGGCCGGACCTTTATCAACGAAAGCGGCGCGCCGCTGCGCGTGGCCACCGTGACCGTGGGCTACGCCGACGGCTACCCGCGGCTGCTCTCCGGCGGGGCAAATGGCGGCGTGATGCTGGTGCGCGGCAAGCCGGCCCCGATCTTAGGCCGCGTGTGCATGGACCAGACCATCGTGGATGTGACCGGCATCCCGGACGCCGCGATGGGCGACGAGGTGACGGTGTTCGGGCCGGAAAATGCTGCCCACAGCGCCGATACCGCCGACAGCGTGGCCGAAAAATCCGGCACCATCAACTACGAGGTGGTGTGCGGCATAGCCCGCCGCGTGCCGCGCGTGTATATACAAAATGGAAAGATTGTACAAACTGTAAATTATCTGGAGGAAGCCTGATGGCCCGCGACAACATCCGCAATTTTTGCATCATCGCCCATATCGACCACGGCAAGTCGACGCTGTCCGACCGCATGCTGGAGCTGACCGACAGCGTCGACAAGCGCACGATGAGCGACCAGATCCTGGACGATATGGAGCTGGAGCGCGAGCGCGGCATCACCATCAAGGCGCGGGCTGTGACCATGCGCTACCATGCCGACGACGGGCGCGACTATGACTTCAACCTCATCGACACACCCGGCCACGTCGACTTTGCCTACGAGGTCAGCCGCAGCCTGGCCGCCTGCGAGGGCGCGGTGCTGGTGGTGGACGCCAGCCAGGGCGTGGAGGCGCAGACGCTGGCCAACTGCTACCTGGCCGTCGACCACGGTCTCGAGGTCGTGCCGATTTTGAACAAGATCGACCTGGTCAGCGCCGACCCGGACGCCGTCGCCAAGGAGGTCGAGGACGTCATCGGCCTGCCCTGCATGGACGCGCCGCGCGTGAGCGCCAAGCTCGGTACCAACGTGCGCGCGGTGCTGGAGCGCGTGGTGCGTGACGTGCCGCCGCCCCAGGGCGACCCCGACGCGCCGCTCAAGGCGCTGATTTTTGACTCCATCTATGACAGCTACAAGGGCGTCATCGTCTATGTGCGGGTGTTCGAGGGCACGGTGCGGGCCGGCGATACCATCCGCCTGATGAGCACCGGCGCGCAGTTCCAGCTCGTCGAGGTCGGCCACATGGGCGCGACGAGCCTTTCGCCCTGCGACCATCTCGAGGCCGGCGAGGTCGGCTACCTGACCGCCAGCATCAAGACGGTGCGGGATACCCGCGTCGGCGATACCGTGACCCTGGCCGCGAACCCCACTGCCGAGGCGCTGCCGGGCTTTCGGGCCGTGACGCCGATGGTCTTCTGCGGCATCTACCCGGCCGACGGCGCCGACTATCCCGACCTCAAGGATGCGTTGGAAAAATTGCAGCTCAACGATGCTTCCTTAAGCTTTGAGCCCGAGACGAGCGCCGCGCTGGGCTTTGGCTTCCGCTGCGGGTTCCTGGGTCTCTTGCACATGGAGATCATCACCGAGCGCCTCGAGCGCGAGTTCGACCTTGACCTCATCACCACCACGCCCGGCGTACAGTACCGTTTGACGCTGACCGACGGCACCGTGACCGTCATCGACAACCCCAGCGCCTACCCTGACCCGGCGCGCATCGCCAAACAGGAGGAGCCCTTCGTCAACGCCCACGTCTACACGCCCAACGACTACGTCGGCCCGCTGATGGACCTGTGCCAGCAAAAGCGCGGCGTGCTGGTGGCCATGGATTACATGGACGAAACGCGCGTCGACCTGCACTACAAGCTGCCCTTGGGCGAAATCGTCTATGACTTTTTTGACGCGATAAAAAGCCGCAGCCGCGGCTATGCCAGCTATGACTATGAGTGGGAGGGCTGGCATGAGAGCAACCTGGTCCGGCTGGACTTTTTGCTCAACGGCGAGATGGTAGACGCGCTCTCGCTCATCGTCTTTGCCGACAGCGCCTACCCCAAGGGGCGGCGCATCTGCGAGAAGCTCAAGGAGAACATCCCGCGCGCGCTGTTCGAGATACCGGTGCAAGCGGCCGTGGGCGGCAAGATCATCGCCCGCGAGACGGTCAAGGCGCTGCGCAAGGATGTGCTGGCCAAGTGCTACGGCGGCGACATCACGCGCAAAAAGAAGCTGCTCGAAAAGCAGAAGGCCGGCAAGAAAAAGATGCGCCAGCTCGGCAGCGTGAACCTGCCCAGCGAAGCGTTCACGGCGGTGCTGAAATTGGATTCCGACACCTGACGCGACGGCGCCCGGCGAAGCTTCGCCGGGCGCCGTCCGTCTTTGTTTTACAGCTCTATCCGCCCGGTGGCGATCGCATCCGCAAAGGCGCGGTCATGCTCGACAAACAGCAGCGTGGGGCGGTACCTTTGCAGCAGCTTTTCAAGCTGGATACGGGCCGTCAAATCAATATAATTGAGCGGCTCGTCCCAGATATACAGATGCGCCTGCTCGCACAGGCTGCGGGCCAGCAGCACCTTCTTGCGCTGCCCGGCGCTCAGGGCCTGCAGGTCCTTTTCAAACTGTACGCGCTCCAGCCCCAGCTCGCGCAGCGTGGTCAGCAGCAGCGTGTAGTCAACGCCGCTCTGCGCAGCGTGATCGGCCAAGCTGCCGTGCAGGCCCTCGGTGCTCTGCGGTACATAGGAGATCAGCAGCCCGCCGGCGCGCCAGACCGTGCCGGTGTGGGGAATGTCCTGCCCGCAAATCAGCTTGAGCAGGCTGCTCTTGCCACTGCCGTTGGGACCCTGCAAGGCCAGCCGCTCCCCCTGCCGCACGGTAAAGCTCACCCCCTGCGCCACGGTCTTATCCCCGTACCGTATGGCAACATTCTCCAGCCGCACAAGGCACGGCTGCGGGTGGGCCAGCGGGTGCATGGTCAACACCTGCTCGCGTTCAATGTTTTGCAGCAGGGCCTTTTTCTGCTCGATGGCCTTCTCCTGCCGGGTCTCGAGGACCTTGGCGCGCTTCATCATTTTGGCGGCCTTATGGCCGATATAGCCGCGGTCCCCTGCCCCGCTGCCGATCTTGCTTGCCTCGACCCTGTCCGACCAATCCGCCGTGCGGCGGCCAGCCGCTTGCAGGCGGCCTATCTCCGTTTGCAGGCGGTCGTTCTCGGCCTGCTCGCGGGCATCGCGGGCCTGCGTCTCGGCGTACCAAGTCGAGAAGCTGCCGCGCGTGACGGTGATCTGCCTGCGCTCGATGGCCAGCATATGGTCGCAGGCCTCGTCAAGCAGGGCGCGGTCATGGCTGACGAGCACAAAGCCCTGCTTCTGCCCGGCCAAGTACCGCCCCAGCCACGCCCGGCCGGCGGCGTCCAGATGGTTTGTCGGCTCGTCGATGAGCAGATACCCATCCTGCGCCTCGGCGGCCAGGAACAGCAGCGCCAGCTGCACCCGCGTCTGCTCCCCCTGCGAGAGCGTGCCGAACACACGCGCCGCCGTGCCGGGGGCAAGGCCAAGGGCGGCGAGCTCCTTTTCCAGCCGCCAGAGCGGCGTATCGCCGGCCAGCGCCGCCACCGGTGCGGCCGGGTCGGCGACAGGGCGCGGAAAGTACAAAAAATCGACCGACGCTGTGATGCGCCCGCGGTAAGGCTGCCGGCCCTGCAAAAGGCAGAGCAGCGTCGTTTTACCGCGGCCGTTGCGGCCGGTCAGGCCCAGCTTCCATGCGGTGTCCCACTGGATAGCGGCGTTCTCAAACACGTTGTCATAGCTGCCCGGCCAGGCAAAGGTCAGGCCGGAAATCTGCACCAAGGACATAAAAACACCCTCCTTTGGCGGCGCAGGGAACACAGTTCCCACCGCACCTGCCAAAAAAGGGCAGAATGATGGCGGAAGTCCTGCGCCCGTTCCCTGCATGTTGGCACACTGCACCCTGCTGCAAAGGATGCCGCGCGATAA
>CANRLV010000002.1 GCA_947631565.1 uncultured Gemmiger sp.
TTCCTCGCTCCACAGCCTTCCTTTTCTCTTGCCCTTTCTGCTTTCCTATCTCTCGAGGGCGTTTTGCTCATCTCTCGAAAGATATATCCCATTTTACCACACAATGCGCGTTTTGCAAAGGGTGCCGCTTGCCACGCCCGGCCGGGTCGTGGTATAATCACGAAGAAAGAGAGGGACCGCGATGGACCAAAAGGAACGTATGCTGCAAGGCCTGCCCTACAGGGCGTGGCAGGACGGGCTTGAGGCGGAGCGCGAGGCCTGCAAGGCCAAGGTGTATGCGCTCAACACCCTGCCGCCCGCCGAGCGCCGGCGCATCCCGGCGCTGCTCAAGGACCTGTTCGGCAAAACGGGCGAGAAGCTGTGGCTGGAGCCGCCCTTCCACTGTGACTACGGCTATAACATCGAGGTCGGCGAGAACTTTTTTGCCAACTACAACCTGACCGTGCTCGACGTGGGCAAGGTGACCATCGGCGACAATGTGCAGATCGCGCCCAACGTCTCGATCTATGCGGCCGGGCATCCCATCCACCCGGCCAGCCGCAATTCCGGCTATGAATGGGGCGCCCCCGTCACCATCGGCAGCAATGTGTGGATCGGCGGCAGCGTCGTCATCCTGCCCGGCGTCACCATCGGCGACAATGCCGTCATCGGCGCCGGCAGTGTGGTGACAAAGGACATCCCGCCCGACTGCATCGCCGCCGGCAATCCCTGCCGCGTCCTGCGCCCCGTCACCGAGGCGGACCGGCCCTATTATTATAAAGACCGTATGTTCGACGTTACCGACTATTGATTTTAAAAGGAGAGACCGCCATGACCGTTACCGTGCTGGGCGCCGGCACCTGGGGCACTGCGCTGGCCCGCCTGCTGGCCAACAACGGCCACGCCGTCACGCTGTGGAGCGCCCTGCCGCAGGAGCTCGATACCCTGCGCACCGCCCATGTGCACCCCAATCTGCCGGGCATGACGATGCCGGCGGGCATCGCGTATGAGCCGGACCTGGCCGCTGCCTGCCGCGGCGCCGGGATGGTCGTGTTCGCCGTGCCGTCGGTGTTCGTGCGCAGCACGGCCCGCGCCGCCGCGGCGTATTTGCCGGCCGGCACGCTGCTCGTCGATGTGGCCAAGGGCGCCGAGGACGGCACCCTGCTCACGATGGCCGAGGTCATCGAGCAGGAGCTGGCGGCCGCCGGCGTGCAAAGCACAGTGGCGGCGCTCTCCGGCCCCACCCACGCCGAGGAGGTCGCCTGTGACCTGCCCACCGCCATCGTCGCCGGCTGCGCCGACACCGAGGCGGCCGCGGCCGTGCAGCGGGCCTTCAACGGGCCGAACTTCCGCGTTTACACCAACCCCGACCGCCGCGGCGTCGAGCTGGGGGGTGCTGTCAAAAACGTGCTGGCGCTGGCCGTCGGCATGGCCCGCGGCCTTGGCTACGGCGACAACGCCCAGGCGGCGCTCATCACCCGCGGCAGCGCCGAGCTCACGCGGTTGGGGCTGGCGATGGGCTGCAGGGCGGCCACCTTTGCCGGGCTTTCGGGCATCGGGGACCTCATCGTCACCTGCACCAGCCTGCACAGCCGCAACCTGCGCGCCGGTATGCTGATGGGGCAGGGCAAAACGGTGGACGAGGCCAGGCGCGAGGTCGGGCAGGTGGTCGAGGGCATCAACGCCCTGCCGGCCGCTTTGCAGCTGGCAAAAAAGTACGGTGTCGAGATGCCCATCGTGCAGGCGGTGGGACAGATCCTGGCCGGCCGCCTGACCGCCACCGCCGCCGTCGCCGCCCTGATGGGCCGCGAGCTCAAGCCGGAATAAGCCCAAAGGCGGCCGCGCCCGGCTTGACGCGCGCGGCCGTTTGCGCTACAATACTGCATAGCGCAAAACGTGCCGCTGTGGCGGAACTGGCAGACGCAAGGGACTTAAAATCCCTCGGTGGCGACACCGTACGGGTTCGATCCCCGTCAGCGGCATACGCACAGCCCGGAGAACAAAGCTCTCCGGGCTGTTTTTGTTGTACTTTCCTTTACAAACTGTAAAAAAATGTGCGCAAACCGCTTGTATCTTGGGCGCGTTTCGTATATACTTAATTGTATCTGTGCGGCACTGCTTACCCAAGATAGAGGGGTGTTGGCAGCCGGGGCATTGCGGCCCGCCGCACAAGGCTACGTTCTGTATTTTTTCAGGGGGAAAGAGCATGGCGGATTATTTCAAAATGACCCGCGGCGAGCTGGAGGCCGAGAAGGCAGCGCTCGAACAGGAATATGCCCGCTACAAGGCGAAGGGCCTCAACCTCAACATGGCCCGCGGCAAGCCGGGTCCCAAGCAGATGAACCTGGCCATGGAGCTGCTCAAGCTGGACGACTACACCGCCGCCGACGGTACCGATGCGCGCAACTACGGCAATCTTGAAGGCCTGTACGAGGCGCGCACGCTCTTCGGCGAGGTGATGGGCATCCGTCCAGAGGAAGTGTTCATGGGCGGCAATTCCAGCCTGCAGCTGATGTACAATCTTGTCAGCATCGGGTACATGTTCGGCTTCCCGGATTCTCCCAAGCCGTGGAGCCAGGTCGAAAACCGCAAGTGGCTGTGCCCGGTCCCGGGCTATGACCGCCATTTCCGCATCACCGAGGAAATGGGCTTTGAGATGATCAACATCCCGATGAAGGAAGACGGCCCCGACATGGACCTGATCGAAAAGCTCGTCGCCGAGGATGATACCATCAAGGGCATCTGGTGCGTGCCGCAGTACTCCAACCCCGACGGCATCACCTATTCCGACAGCGTCATCAAGCGCTTTGCCCGCATGGAGACGGCCGCCCCGGATTTCAAGATCTTCTGGGACGAGGCCTACATCGTCCACCACCTGACCACCAAGCCCAAGGAGACCGCCGTGCTGCTGCGCGAGTGCGAGCCC
Source organism: uncultured Gemmiger sp. (assembly GCA_947631565.1). Lineage (GTDB taxonomy): Bacteria > Bacillota > Clostridia > Oscillospirales > Ruminococcaceae > Gemmiger. Next base: position 2,906 of record CANRLV010000002.1, read on the forward strand.
TACGGCCACGAGGACCGGGTGTTCATGTTCACCTCGACCAGCAAGATCACCTTCCCGGGCGCGGGGGTGTCGGCGCTGGGCTGCAGCACCGAGATGATGAAATACGTCTGCAAGCGGTTCGAGGCGATGATCATCAGCTATGACAAGATGAACCAGCTGCGCCACGTCCACTTCCTCAAAAACAAGGCCGGGGTGCTCGCGCATATGCAGCGCCACCGCCGCCGCCTGGTGCCCTGCTTTGACGCCGTCAAGACCGCTTTCCGCGAGGAGCTGGCCCCCTGCGGCGACATCGCCCGCTGGACCGACCCCAAGGGCGGCTACTTCATCAGCCTGTATGTGCTGCCGGGCTGCGCCAAGCGCGTGGCCAAGCTGTGCAAGAGCTGCGGGCTCATCCTGACCGGCGCCGGCGCGGCCTACCCTTACGGCCATGACCCCGAGGACAGCCACCTGCGCATCGCTCCCACGTTCCCGAGCCTGTCGGAGGTCGAGGAAGCATCCTACCTGCTGACCGTCTGCGTGCGGTTGGCGGTCGTTGAAAAACTGCTGGCCCGGCAATGAACCATGGGCATCGCCCGGCGGCGTGCCGGGCGGCAAGGAGGTCACATCCATGAAAAGAAGAGGCAAGGCCTGGCATTTCGTCGTGCTGGCGGTGCTCATCTTCGCCTTTGCGGCAACGGCGTTCTTCGGCGTCAGCTCGCAGTACGGCGACACGCGCACCATCTACATCAAGGCTGCGTCCGACATCCGCTTCGGTATCGACATCCGCGGCGGCGTCGACGTCACCTTTATGCCCACCGACGGCATCGACGCCACCGATGAGCAGATGACCGCAGCCCAGACCGTTATCGAGGACCGCCTGGTCGGCCTTGGCATCACCGACTACGAGAGCTACGTCGACTTCAACAAGGACCGTATCATCGTGCGCTTCCCGTGGCGCAGCGACGAGACGGACTTTGACCCGCAGGCCGCCATCGACGAGATCGGCACCACCGCGCAGATGGTCTTCCGCTACGGCAGCACCGCCGACGGCGAGCAGATCCTGACCGGCGACGACGTGCTGGCCGCCACCCCCAACTACAACACCGAGACCAGCGAGTATGTCGTCGACCTTGAGTTCAGCCCGGCGGGCGCCGAGGCCTTCGGCAGCGCCACCAGCGAGCTGGCGCCGGATAAGGGCACCATCAGCATCTGGCTGGACGACGAGAACATCTCCACCGCCACCGTGCAGGAGCCCATTCTCGACGGCCGCGCGATGATCAGCGGCACCTTCACGGCCGAGGACGTGGCCACGCTGGCCAACCAGATCAACTCCGGCGCGCTGCCTTTCGCCCTCTCGGCCGAGAGCTACTCCACCATCAGCCCCACGCTGGGCGCCCGCAGCCTGGAGGTCATGGTGCTGGCCGGCATCATCGCCTTTATCGCCGTCGGCCTGCTGATGATCATCCGCTACCGCCTGCCCGGCACCATCGCCACCGTCAGCCTGCTCGGGCAGGTGGCGGCCACGCTGGCGGTCGTCTCCGGCTACTTTGCCATCATGCCCAGCTCCACGCTGACGCTGCCCGGCATCGCCGGCATCATCCTGGGCATCGGCATGGGCGTGGACGCCAACGTCATCACGGCCGAGCGCATCCGTGAGGAGCTGGCCAAGAACAAAACGCTGGACGGCGCCATCAGCAGCGGCTTTAAAATGGGCCTGACCCCCATCATCGACGGCAACGTCACCATCGTCATCGTCGCCGCCGTGCTCATGGGCGCCTTCGGGCCGACCAACGGCTTCTGGGCCAGGGTGTTCACGCCGGTGTTCTACTGGTTCGGACCGTCCACGGCCGGTACCATCTATTCCTTCGGCTTCACCTTGCTCACCAGCGTGCTGCTCAACTTCGTGTTCGGCGTCTTCGCCACCCGCGCCATGATCCGCGGCGCCTCCCGCATCGGCGCGCTGCGTGACCCGTGGCTGTACGGCGGCGCCCGCAAGGGCAGGGAGAACACCTTCAAGGCGCCGAGCATCCCGTTCGTGGCCAACCGCAAGAAGTTCTTCATCGGTTCCGGTGCCGTCATCGCGGCCATCGCGCTGGTGGCGCTCATCGGCGGCGTGACGATGGACGTCGAGTTCCGCGGCGGCGCCGTGGTGACGCTGGGCTATCAGGGCGACATCGACACCGCCGCGCTGCAAAGCGCCATCGGCGAGGCGGTCGGCCAGACCAACATGACGCTGCAGACCGGCACCAACATCGCCGGCAGCCAGACCCTGACCGTGACCCTGCCCGGCTCCGAGACGCTTTCCACCGCGCAGCTGGACGGTTTGCTCGAAGCCCTCAACACCGCCTGCCCGGACAACGCCTTCACGCAGGACCAGGTCAGCAACGTCAACCCGACCATCGGCGGCGAATTCCTGGCCAAGAGCGTGGTCGCCATCGCCACCGCGGCCGTGCTCATCATGGTCTATGTGGCCTGGCGTTTCCGCCGCATCGGCGGTCTGTCGGCCGGCGCGATGGCCATCGTCGCGCTGCTGCACGATATGTTCATCATCTTCGGCGTCTTCGTGGTCCTGCGCATCCCGCTCAACGGCAACTTCATTGCCGCCATGTTGACGATCCTGGGCTACTCCATCAACGATACCGTCGTCATCTACGACCGCATCCGCGAAAACACCGCCCTCTACGGCAAAAAGCTGGCGCTGCCCCAGCTGGTGGACCTGTCCATCAACCAGAGCTTTGCCCGCACCGTCATGACCACCGTCACCACCTGCGCGGCGCTGGTCGTGGTCTGCGTGGTGTCGCTGGTGTACCGCCTCAACAGCATCTTCACCTTCGCGCTGCCGCTGCTGTTCGGCATGATCAGCGGCGTGTACAGCACCATCTGCATCGCCACCCAGCTGTGGGTGGCCTGGCGCCTGCACCGGCACGCGCCCCGCAAAAAGGCATAACGGCCACAAAAGGGCCTTTTGAAGATTTGAAAACCGGAACAGAAAAAAGGAGGATATACGATGAAATGCCCCTATTGCGGTGAAGTGGACAGCAAGGTCATAGATTCCCGCCCGACCGAGGACGGCGAAAAGATCCGCCGCCGGCGCGAGTGCCTGGGCTGCAAAAAGCGCTTTACCACCTACGAGATCGTCGAGACCGTCCCCCTGATGGTGGTCAAGAAGGACCATTCCCGCGAGGTGTTCGACCGCCAGAAGCTGCTCAACGGTATGCTGCGTGCCTGCGAGAAGCGCCCGGTCAGCTACCAGCAGCTGGACAGCGCCGTCAGCCGCATCGAGCAGCAGCTGCTCAACAGCTATGACCGCGAGGTCACGTCCCAGCACATCGGCGATCTGACGATGGAGGAGCTCAAGAGCATCGACGATGTCGCCTATGTGCGTTTCGCCTCCGTCTACCGCCAGTTCAGCGACGTGAACACCTTCATGGCAGAGCTCAAGGATATGCTTGACAGCCGCAGCGGGAAATAACCTACAGCGTTGTAATATTTTAAATCCATCGGCATCGGCGGGCATGTACCGACGATGCCGATACTTCTGGAGAAAAAACACCGTGCAAGTCGCCTAAAAGGCATGCGCACGGTGCTTTTTGCGACGGTGGGAATCCAAAGAGGAGGCACAGGCGACTTGGCGAAGCGGAGCGCAGCCAACGAAGCCGCGCCTCCTCTTTGAGTGGGGCTACGCCCCGCCAAAGAAAGATGCCTCCATCTGGTCTATCAGCGCATACGCCCGCGCCGTCTCCACCGCCAGGTCGGCGGCGTTGTCCCGCAGGGCGTAGTGGGGCAGCACGGCCAGCGTCTCGTCCACCTTGTCCACCACCGCGCGGCGCACCAGCAGCCGCAGCAAAAATCCCTGCTGCCGGGCCGCCTGTGCCGTGGCCGCAAAGGCCCGGCGCGCGCCGTCGTAATCCCCCAGCAGGGCGTCGGCGTGGGCGGTGCCGACCTCGCGGCGCATACGGTCGGCGGTGCCGTGCACATAGGCGGCGGAGCCACTCAAAAAAATCGCCAGCAGCATCAGCAGCAAAAGGGCGTACCAGTTGCGTTTCATACCGTATCCTTTCCGGGCCGCTGCGCCGTTTTGGGCGTGCGGCCCGTTCGCATCGTCAGGTAACTCTGCCGGCCGTTATAAAGCAGCAGCAGCACGTCCTGCCGGCGCACGCCCTGCTGTGCCAAAAAATCCGCCAGCCAGGCTTCGTCATGGCCAAGGGCGGTCAGGTTGTCGCGGTAGAGCCGCCGGTCGACGAGCAGCGGCAGCATCGGCGGCGCCTCGCCGGCGGCGGGGGCATTTGCCACGCTCAGGCTGCCGTTGGGCTCCATCACGCCCCAGGCCACGTCGGCGGGGGAGAACACGCCCTTGCCGCGCAGTGCCTCGGCCAAATCGTCGGCCGAAAGGCGCATACGCGCCAGCGCTTTCTGGTCCACGACGCCGTCACGGATGACCGTGATGGCCCGCCCGAACAGCGTGCCGCGCCAGCGCGGGAAATACCACGCCGCCGTAGCGTTGAGAACCTCCAGCGCCGCGATGAGCATGATGGGCGTGATGCTGGCCAGCAGCGGCAGGTCCGGCTCCTCGATGCAGATGGAGGCCACGTTGGAGATGAGCAGCGCCGTCACCAGCTCCGACGCCTGCAATTCCCCCAGCTGCCGCTTGCCCATGAAGCGCATGGCGGCGATGACGACGATGTACACGATGAGGGTGCGCACCAGTGCCGAAAGCATTTTTGCTCTCTCCCTTCATATTTTGCGCCGTGCCCGGCCAAACTATCCGGCAGGAGGGCACGCCGATGGATACCAACGAACCCCTTGCCCCCGACCTGCAGACCAACCTTGCCTTTCTGCAAGAGATGTTTGGCACCTCGGGGGATTTTTATACCAAACGCCTGCAGTTCGGCCCCGTCAAAGCGGCGGCCGTGCTGTTCAGCGGCATCTCCTCGCCGGAGAAGCTGACCGTGCTGGCGCTGGACCTTTTGCGCGGCAGCGCCGAGCTGCCCGCCGACGGCGAGGCGTTCGCCGCCTGGCTGCTCGACCAAAGCCACCTGGCGGCCGAGCCGACACCCATCACCGACCGGCAGGACCTGGTGCGCCGATTGGCCAACGGCATGGCGGTGCTGCTGCTGGACGGCAGCGCGCAGGCGGTGGCCTTCTCAACACAGGAGATGCCGCAGCGCGGTGTGGGCACGCCGGGCGGCGAGGGCGACATCCGCGGCCCGCAGGAGGCCTTCACCGAGGCGCTGCGCGGCAATATCGCCCAGCTGCGCCGGCAGTTCCGCACGCCGACCTTTGTGGCCGAGATCGCCACCGCCCAGACCCGCGCCGCCACCGAGTACGCCCTGTGCTATGACCGCGCGCTGGCCCCCGCCGACGTGGTGGACGAGGTGCGCGCCAAGCTCGCCGCCATCCGCCTGCCCGTGCTGCTGGACAGCGCCTACTTTGCCTCGTTTTTAAAGCGGGACCGGCTCAACCTGTTCCCGGCCGGGGCCTACACCGAGCGCCCGGCCACCGCCTGTGCCCGCATCTGTGAGGGCAAGATCGTGATCCTGGTGGCAGGCAGCCCCAACGCCATGGTGGTGCCGAGCTTTTTTGCCGAGCATTTTGAAACGCTGGACGACTATGCCTCCGGCGCCGTGTTCGCCGGGCTCATCCGCCTGCTCAAGTATCTGGCTTTCCTGCTGGCCGTGTTCGGCCCGGGGCTGTATGTGATGGCGGTGGCCTTTGCGCCCGAGATCATCCCGGTGCGGATGCTGGCGCGGCTCGCCCGGGCCGAGACCGCCACGCCGCTGCCGCCGATGCTGGAGATGCTGTGCGTGACGCTTCTGCTCGAGATCGTGCGTGAGGCCGGGCTGCGCGCGCCCAAATCCATCGGGCACACGGTCAGCCTGGTGGGGGCGCTCATCATCGGCGAGACGGCGGTCAGCGCCGGCATCGTCAGCGTGCCGGTGCTGACGATGGCCGCGGCCGCCACCATCGCCACGCTGGCCGTGCCCAGCCTCTACGAGCAGTCGATCTTGTTCCGCTTTGCGGTCATCCTGCTGGCCGGGCTGTTCGGCGTGCCGGGCTTTTCCTGCGCGGCGCTCATCATCCTGGCGATGGCCTGCGGCAGCGAGCCGTTCGGCTACGATTATCTTTACCCGCTCATGCCGCCCGGCAAGGCGACCTGGCGGGACGGCTTCGTGCGCAGCATCTGGCGCCGTTTGGCCAAAGCAGGGGAGGTGCTTTCCCGCCGTGGAAACGCCGCGCAATGAGACGCCCAGCCTGTTTGCGGCCCTGCTGACGGGGCTGCTGCTCAACACCATGCTGGCCGACGCTGCCGGCTACGGGGCCCGCGCCGGGCTGCTGGCGGCGCCCGTCAGCATCGCCGTGCTCACCGCCGTGGGGCTGGTGTTCGCCCACGCCTGGCGCAGCAGCGCCGCACGCCTGACGCGCGGCCTGTTCGCGGCCCTGCTGGTGCTGAGCTCGGCGCTGGAGCTGCTGCGTATGTGGCAGATGGCCAAGGGCCTGTATGACGGCGCGGTCACGCTGACCGCCGTCTGCGTGACCGTGCTGCTGCCGGTCATCTACCTGCGCCGCGTCTCGGCCATCGCCCAGACGGCCAATGTGCTGCTCTGTCTGCTGCTGGCTGTGACCGGCGTGATGGTACTGTCGGTGGCGGGGCGGCTGCGGGTGGTCAACCTGCAAATGCCGGCTGTCACGGCGGGCGTTTGGGCCGAGGCGCTGCGGGCGCAGACGATGCTCTACCCGGAATTTCTGCTCCCGGCCCTGTGGCGGCAGGAAAAGCGCGGCGATCATACGGCCCTGCGGTTGGCCGGGTACAGCGTGATATTCGGCGCGGCGGCGCATCTGCTGTTGGAGCTGTTCTTCGGTGCCGCGCTGCCGCAGCGCTTGTCGCCCCTGCACACGGCGGCACAAAGCGGGACGCTGTCGGTGTTCAACCGTCTCGAATGGCTGCAGCTGCTGCTGTGGACGATGGCGGTCTCGCTCAAGCTGGCGCTCTACCTGTACGCCGTCATCCGCCTGCTGGGCGGGCAGAGCAAGGGCGAGGACAGCGCCGTCGGGCTGGACCGGTTCCCGCTGTATCTGGCCGGGATGCTGCTGCTGTGTGTGGTCCTGTGCGGGACGGATATGCAGGCAGCGCTGCGCCTGCGCACGGCGGGGACCTGGGTATTGGCCGGGCTGGTGACGGCGGAGGGAGGCATACGGCGGCTATGGCCAAAAAAGGCGGTGTGATGATGCTGTTGTTTTTGCTGGCGGCGCTGGAGGGCTGTGCGGCCCGGTCCTTGGGCGAACGCGCCATCGTGCGGGCGGCGTTTTTTGGCAGCAGCGGGGAACACAGCACCGTGACCCTGCTGCTGGCGGACCCGCAGGCCGCGGAAGGGGAGGAGGGCTTTGCCACCGCCCAGGGACAGGGCGGCAGCCCGGCACAGGCGCTGGCGGCGGCGGAGCAGAGCCTGGACGGCACGGCCTTTTATGGCCTGATGGACCTGGTCGGGCTGCCGGCCGACTGCGATTGGGCCGGGGCGCGCGCCATCGGCGAGGTGCTCTACACGCAGGCCAAGCCGACGCCGGAGCTCTCGCTGTTTCTGCTGCGCGGCGACGAGAGCGCCACCGACGCCGCCGAACTGTACGGCGCCCTGCAGGCGGCGGAGAAGCGCTACCGCGTCCACTGCGGCCTGCAGCAGCTGTTCGTGCAGGAGGACCTGTGTGTGCTGCCCGCCCGGCAGGAGCACGGCTACGGCTTTGCCCTGCTGGCGCGGGACGGCGGCGACAGGCTGTTCCGGGAAGAGCTGCCCGCCCAGCTGGCGGCGGTGCTGTGCGGGCAGAGCAGCTGCCTCTTGTGCCCCTACGCCGGCGGCAGTGCCTTTTGCAGCGCGCGGGCCAGCGTCACCGTCGGTCCCGAGCAGGATGCCATGACCGTCTGCCTGCATTTGAAGGATGCCGAGACCCGCAGCCTTGACCCCGCGCTGCTGCCGGGCAAAAGCGATGCCCGGGCCACGCTGCGCGCCGAGCTGCTGGCCGCCTTTGCCGAGCTGTGCGCGGCGGCGCAGCGGCAGCACACCGACCCGCTGCGCCTGGCTTTCTGGGATGCCGTGCATTACGGTCCCGCCAAGCGCCCCGTGACGCCGGTGCTGGAGATCGTGTTTGAATAAAAAGGGAAGCGCCGGCCAGGTCTGGCCGGCGCTTCCGTATACAAAACGCGGTCCCTGCGCTGCTGCGCAGGGACCGCAAAGATGTACTTATTCAGAACAGGCCGGTGATCCTGCCGTTCTCGTCACAGTCGATGTCCATGGCCGCGGGGTGTTTGGGCAGACCGGGCATGGTCATGATACTGCCGCAGATGACCACCACAAAGCCGGCCCCGGCCGAGAGACGCACCTCGCGCACGTTCATGGTAAAGCCGGTGGGCGCGGCCTTGAGCGCCGCGTCGTCGCTGAAGGAATACTGCGTTTTGGCGATGCAGACCGGCAGCTTGCCGTAGCCCATGGCCTCCAGCTCGTCCAGTGTCTTTTTGGCGGCGGCCGCATAGCTCACACCGTCGGCGCGGTAGATCTTTTTGGCCACGGCCTCGATCTTTTCGGCCAGCGGCATCTCGAGCGGGTAGGTGAACCGGATGGGCCGGTCCTCCATAATGGAGAGCACGGTCTGCGCCAGTTCTTTGCCGCCCTCGCCGCCCTTGGCGAACACCTCGGACAACGCGCAGGGCACGCCGGACTTTTCACACACCTCGCGGATGACAGCCATCTCCTCGGCCGTGTCGGTGGGGAAGGCGTTGATGGCCACGCACACCGGCAGGCCGAAGCCGTTCTTCAGGTTGTCGATGTGGCGCTCCAGGTTCGCCGCGCCGGCCCTGACCGCGGCTGCGTTCGGCTTGCCGAGGTCGGCCTTGGCCACGCCGCCGTGGCTCTTGAGTGCGCGCACGGTGGCCACCAGCACGACGGCACTGGGCGCGACGCCGGCGTAGCGGCACTTGATGTCGAGGAATTTCTCGGCGCCCAGATCGGCGCCAAAGCCTGCCTCGGTGACGACGTAGTCGGCCAGCTTGAGGCTCAATTTGGTGGCGGTGACGCTGTTGCAGCCGTGGGCGATGTTGGCGAACGGCCCGCCGTGGATGATAGCGGGGTTGTTCTCCAGCGTCTGCACGAGGTTGGGGTCGATGGCATCCTTGAGCAGGGCGGTCATGGCGCCGGCAGCGCCCAGGTCCCCGGCCGTGACCGGCTTGCCGTCATAGGTGTAAGCGCAGACGATGCGGGAAAGGCGTTCCTTCAGGTCCTTGAGGTCGGTGGCCAGGCAGAAGATGGCCATGATCTCGCTGGCCACCGTGATGTCAAAGCCGTCCTCGCGCGGGGTGCCGTTGACCTTGCCGCCCAGCCCGTCGACCAGAAAGCGCAGCTGGCGGTCGTTCATGTCCATGCAGCGCTTCCAGGTCACGCGGCGCGGGTCGATGTTCAAGGGGTTGCCTTGCTGGATGGAATTGTCGATCATGGCCGCCAACAGGTTGTTGGCGGTGCCGATGGCATGGATGTCACCGGTAAAATGCAGGTTGATGTCCTCCATCGGCACGACCTGGGCATAGCCGCCGCCGGCCGCGCCGCCCTTGATGCCGAACACCGGGCCCAGGCTCGGCTCGCGCAGGCAGAGCATGGTCTTTTTGCCCAAAGCGCACAGCGCGTCCGCCAGGCCGACGCTCGTCGTGGTCTTGCCCTCGCCGGCCGGAGTGGGGGAGATGGCCGTGACCAAAATCAGCCTGCCGTCCGGGCCGCTGCCGCGGATGAGCTTGTGGTCCAGCTTGGCCTTGTACTTGCCGTAGGGAATGATGGAATCGGCATCCAGCCCCACGCGCGCGGCGATCTCGGTGATGGGCTTTAAGGTCGCCGCCTGGGCGATCTCGATATCAGTCAGCATAGGTCTCGGTTCCTTTCCGTATACTACATTTTGTATTTGACGGCAGGCTTGCCCTCTAATTGTAGCAGATGGCGGCGGCGAATACAAGCCAAAACCGGCGCCCGCGCAAAAAAGGTGGAAAGCACCAAAAATGGCCTGCTTTCCACCGCGCGGTTTATCCAAGTTTACCGGTTATAAAGCGCCCCGGCCCAGGCCCCATTTGCGGAAATACCGCCCCATGCTCTTGAGCTGCAGGGCAAATTTGCGGGCGTCGCGCATGGGGTCGCGGTGCCAGGCATGGATGGCCGCAAACTGCGGCGCCAGCCAGACCGTGCCCTCGCGCAGGGCCTTTTGGGTGATGTCGGCATCCTCGACGTACAGGAAGTAATCGGGGTCAAAGCCGCCGATTTTTTGAAAGGTGTCGGTGCGCACGGCGCAAAAGCTGCCGGTGCAGAATTCGATGCGCCGCGGCCGGGTCAGGTCCTCGTCCTGCATCGTGTAGTGCGCGTCCGCCCTGGCGAACACGCCGCCCAGGCGCGGCGCCAGCTGGCGGGCCAGCAGCAGCCACGGCGTCGGCTTGCGGCGGGGCAGGTGCTGGATGCGCCCGTCCGGGTACCAGAGCTGCGGCGTCGCCATCACGGCGCCCGGCTGCGCCAAAAGCCAGTCGGCCAGGTCATTCAGCACGTCGCCGTCCCCCTCGCGCAGCAGGATATCGGGGTTGAGGATGCAGTGCACATCGCTCGCCAGCGCCGGCAGCACCGTGTTGTGCCCCCTGCCGAAGCCGACATTTTCCGGCAAGCAAATGACCTTTACACGCCCGTCGGCGAAGTCGGTGCCGGCCAATCGCTGCCCGCAGCCGTCGGGGCTGGCGTTGTCGACGAGATACAGCCGGAAATCCGGGCTTTTGGTGTGGGCCAGAACACTGCGCGCGGCGGCGCAGACCTCGTCAAGGTCACAGTAGGCGACGATGCTCGCGCTGACGGTGGCCATCGGGTCACACCTCCTCGTCCACGGCCGCCAGTTCGCCCAGGTCATAGGGCGTGTTCTGGTAGACGTAGTAGTTCAGCCAGTTGGTGTAGAGCAGGTGCCCGTGCGCCCGCCAGCGGAAGACCGGCTCCTGCGCCGGGTCGTCGTTGGGATAATAGTTGACGGGCGGCAGGATGGGCCTGCCGGCGGCCACGTCGCGGCGGTACTCGGCATCCAGCGTATATTTGTCATATTCCGGGTGGCCGATGACGAAGATCTGCCGGCCGGAATCGGTCGAGAGCAGCATCGGCCCGGCCACGGCGCTGTCGGCCAGGATGCGCAGGCGATCGCAGGCCTCGATGTCGGCGCGGTCCACGCCCGCCCAGCGGCTGTGCGGGGCATAGAATACCTCGTCAAAGCCGCGCACCAAGGGGTTTGCGGGACGTACCACCCTGTGCGGATAAACACCGAACAGCTTTTGCGCAAAGCTGACCTTGCGGATGCCGAAATGGTAGTAAAGCCCCGCCAGCGCGCCCCAGCACAGGTGGATGGTGGAATATACGTTTTCCTTGCTGTACTCCATGATATCGCACAGCTCGCGCCAGTAGTCCACCTGCTCGTAGTCCATGTCCTCCAGCGGCGCACCGGTGATGATCATGCCGTCAAAGCGCTCGCCCTGCACCTCGGCGAAGGTTTTGTAAAAGGCCTTCATGTGCTCCTGCGGGGTGTGGGTGGGCAGGTGGCTGGCCGTCTGCAGAAAGGTCAGCTGCACCTGCAGCGGGCTGTTCGCCAGCAGGCGGGCCAGCTGCGTCTCGGTGATGATCTTGGACGGCATCAGGTTGAGGATGAGGATGCGCAGCGGTCGGATGTGCTGGCTCTGCGCGCGCTGCCGGTGCATGACGAACACATTCTCGCTGCTCAAGACCTCATAGGCGGGCAGCTCCCGCGGGATGATGAGGGGCATGGTCGGCTCCTTTTACACTTCAAATCTTGTCCAGCGCCTGGGCGATGTCGGCGATGAGGTCCTGCTTGTCCTCCAGCCCGCAGCTCATGCGGACCAGATCCGGCTGCACGCCGGCGGCCAGCAGCTGGGCATCGTTCATCTGGCGGTGGGTGCTGCTGGCCGGGTGCAGGCAGCAGGTGCGGGCGTCGGCCACATGGGTCTCGATGGCGGCCAGCTTCAGGTGCCCCATGAAGTCGGCGGCGGCCGCGCGCCCGCCCCTGACGCCGAAGCTGACCACGCCGCAGCTGCCGTGGGGCAGGTACTTCTGCGCCAAAGCGTGGTACTTGTCGCCCGGCAGGCCACAGTAGTTCACATAGCTGATTTTGGGATGGCCGGCCAAAAACTCGGCCACGGCCTGACCGTTCTCACAGTGGCGGGCCATGCGAACGTGCAGGCTTTCGAGTCCTAAATTGAGCATATAGGCGCTCATCGGGCTCTGCACGCTGCCCAGATCGCGCATGAGCTGGGCGGTGGCCTTGGTGATGAAGGCACCCTCCTTGCCGAAGCGCTCGGCGTAGGTCACGCCGTGGTAGCTCTCGTCGGGGGTGGTCAGGCCGGGGAACTTGTCGGCGTGGGCCATCCAGTCAAAGCGGCCGCCGTCGACGATGGCGCCGCCCACGCAGGCGCCGTGGCCGTCCATGTACTTGGTGGTGGAGTGGGTCACGATGTCGGCGCCCCAGTCAAACGGGCGACAGTTGACCGGCGTCGCGAAAGTATTGTCGACAATAAAAGGCACGCCGTGGGCGTGTGCCGCGGCGGCAAATTTCTCGATGTCCAGCACGGTCAGGGCCGGGTTGGCGATGGTCTCGCCGAACACGGCTTTGGTATTGGGCCTGAAAGCCGCGTCCAGCTCCGCCGGCGTGCAGTCCGGGTCGACAAAGGTGGCGGTGATGCCCATCTTGGCCATCGTGACAGAAATCAGGTTGAAGGTGCCGCCGTAGATGGTGGCGCTGGACACGATGTGGTCCCCGGCGCTGCAAAGGTTGAACAGCGCGTAGAAGTTGGCTGCCTGGCCGGAGCCGGTCAGCATCGCCGCCGTGCCGCCCTCCAGCGCGGCCAGCTTGGCGGCGACGGTATCGCAGGTGGGGTTTTGCAGGCGGGAATAGAAGTAGCCGCTGGCCTCCAGGTCGAACAGCTTGCCCATCTCGTCCGAGGAATCGTATTTAAAGGTGGTGCTTTGGATGATAGGGATCTGCCGCGGTTCGCCGTTGCCCGGCGTATAACCGCCCTGCACGCACAGGGTATCGACGGAAGGATTCTTGTCTGTCATAAAAGGGCCCCCTTGCTGTAAAGTGCTTATATTGTAGCGCGTTTTTTGCCTTTGCGCAAGGGCCTGACGGCGGGCAGGTCAACGCCGCGCATTGTGAACGGTTTGTGAATCTTTTTGGGGGCCCTTGACAATTCCCGGGAATATGGTACAATATTAGCAGTCAAGGCAATAGAGTGCTAATTATGAAAAATAACCGCGAACAAACGCGATAAGAAAGCGGGAAAAACTCAAAAGCTTTGGCTGGCAATATGATTTCCCTTGGCCCTTTGCAAGCGGGGCCGGAAAGGAGATAGAGCATGAACACCAATCGATTCACCCAAAAGACCGTCGAGGCGCTGCAGAGCGCCCAGCGCATGGCGGTGGAGTATGCGAACCCCGCCATCGAGCAGGAGCACCTGCTGGCGGCCCTTGCCGCACAAAATGACGGGCTTATCCCGCAGCTGCTGACGGCGGCCGGCGTGGACCCGGCTGCCTTTGCGCAGGCGGCCGCCGAGAAGGTGGCGCAGCTCTCGCGCGTGACCGGCTCCGGACGCGACCCGGACAAGGTCTATATCTCGGGCGAGCTGGACCGCGCCCTCAACGCCGCCGAGGCACAGGCCGCGCAGATGAAAGACGAGTATATCAGCGTGGAGCACATCTTCCTCGGCATTTTGCAGCGGCCCGGCAAGGCGGCGGAGGAGCTGCTGCGCGCTTTCGGCCTGACCGAGGAAAAATTCATGGCGGTGCTGTCGGCCGTGCGCGGCAACCAGCGCGTGACCTCCGACAACCCCGAAAGCACCTACGATGCGCTCAAAAAATACGGGCAGGACCTGGTCGAGATGGCCCGCGCCAACAAGCTGGACCCGGTCATCGGGCGTGACGGCGAGATCCGCAACGTCATCCGCATCCTGTCGCGCAAGCGCAAGAACAACCCCTGCCTGATCGGCGAGGCCGGCGTCGGCAAGACCGCCATCGCCGAGGGGCTGGCCCAGCGCATCGTGCGCGGCGACGTGCCGGAGAACCTCAAAAACCACACGATCTTCAGCCTTGATATGGGCGCGCTGGTCGCCGGCGCCAAGTACCGCGGCGAGTTTGAGGAACGGCTCAAGTCGGTTTTGAACGAGGTCAAAAAGAGCGAGGGCCGCATCATCCTGTTCATCGACGAGCTGCACACCATCGTCGGCGCCGGCAAGACCGACGGCGCCATGGATGCCGGCAACCTGCTCAAGCCCATGCTGGCCCGCGGCGAGCTGCACTGCATCGGCGCCACCACGCTGGACGAATACCGTGAATATATCGAGAAGGACCCGGCGCTGGAGCGCCGTTTCCAGCCCGTGACGGTGGCGCAGCCCTCGGTCGAGGACACCATCTCCATCCTGCGCGGCCTCAAGGAACGGTACGAGGTCTACCATGGCGTCAAGATCCAGGACCCGGCGCTCATTGCCGCCGCGACCCTGTCCGACCGCTATATCACCGACCGATTCCTGCCCGACAAGGCCATCGACCTCGTCGACGAAGCCTGCGCCATGGTCAAGACCGAGCTGGATTCCATGCCGGCGGAGCTGGACGACCTGCAGCACCGCGTGACCCAGCTGCAGATCGAGCAGGCCTCGCTGCAAAAGGAGAGCGACGAGCTTTCCAAGGCGCGGCTGGCGGCGCTGGAAAAGGAGTTGGCCGAGCTGCGCGACAGCTTCAACAGCAAAAAGGCGCAGTGGGAGAACGAGAAGAACGCCATCGGCAAGGTGCAGAGCCTGCGCGCCGAGGTCGAGGCCACCAAGGCGGAGATCGAAAAGGCCACCCGCGGCGGTGACTATGGCAGGGCGGGTGAGCTGCAGTACGGCAAGCTGCCGTCCTTGCAAAGGGAGCTGGAGGAGCAGGAAAAGCTGGCCGCCGCCAAAAAAGAAGACAGCCTGCTGCGCGACCGCGTGACCGACGAGGAGATCGCCCGCATCGTGGCCCGCTGGACCGGCATCCCGGTCGAAAAGCTCGTCGAGGGTGAGCGCGAAAAGCTGCTGCGCCTGCCGGACGTGCTGCATAAGCGCGTCATCGGCCAGGACGAGGCGGTGCAGAGAGTGTCGGACGCCATCCTGCGTTCCCGGGCCGGCATCGCGGACGCGGGGCGCCCCATCGGCAGCTTTTTGTTCCTGGGGCCGACCGGCGTCGGCAAGACCGAGCTGGCCAAGGCGCTGGCCCAGGCGCTGTTCGACGACGAGAAGAACCTCATCCGCATCGACATGACCGAATATATGGAAAAGTTCAGCGTCTCGCGCCTGATCGGCGCGCCTCCGGGCTATGTCGGCTATGAGGAGGGCGGCCAGCTGACCGAGGCCGTGCGCCGCCGCCCTTACAGCGTCGTGCTGTTCGACGAGGTGGAAAAGGCGCACCCCGACGTGTTCAACATCCTTTTGCAGGTGCTGGACGACGGGCGCATCACCGACAGCCAGGGCCGCACGGTGGACTTTAAAAACACGATTTTGATCTTGACCTCCAACCTCGGCTCCGACCTGATCCTGGAGGACCTCGAGGCCAGCCGCGCCAAGGGCGGCAACGAGCTGTCCGATTCGGCGCGCCGGCAGATCGATGCGCTGCTCAAGCGCCAGTTCCGGCCGGAATTTTTGAACCGGCTCGACGACATCGTCTGCTACAAGAGCCTGACGAAGGACGAGATCGGCGCCATCGTCGAGCTCATGCTCACCGACCTGCGCGGACGCCTGGCCGCCAAGCAGCTCAAATTGACGGTGACCGACGCCGCCAAGGCCGCCATCATCGAGGGCGGGTATGACCCCGTCTACGGTGCGCGGCCACTCAAGCGGTATCTTCAGGCCAAGGTCGAGACGATGCTGGCCAAGGCGATCATCGCCGGCGGCTACGCGGCGGGGGATACCCTGACCGTGGATGCCGAGGAGGGGCAGCTCGTGCTCAGGTAAGCGAGACATAGTGCAGGCCCCCGCCGGGGTTTTCCCGGCGGGGGCCTGTTGCGGTTGCATTTTGTCGGAATTTTGGTATAATGTTTGGGTAACAGAAAACGCAAAGCGAGAACAGCTATGAAGCGTTACCGCAACGAATGGAAATATTGCTGTACGGACGGTGAGCTGGCCCTGCTGGAAAGCCGGCTGCGGGCGCTGCTGCCGCTGGACGGGCACGCCGGACCGCAGGGGCGGTATACCGTGCACAGCCTGTATTTTGACGACTACACCGATACCTGCGCGCGGGACAACAACGCCGGCGCAGCCGAGCGCTTCAAGTACCGCATCCGCTACTATAACGATGCGCGCGGGCATTTGCAGCTGGAGCGCAAGGACAAGCGGTACAACCTGTGTCACAAGAGCAGCTGTCCCGTCAGCCGGGCCGAGTACGAGGACCTGACGGCGGGTCGGGCGGCAGAGGTGTTCTGGCAGACCGGGGACCCGGTGCTGCAGCGCTTCTGCGTGGCAGCGATGGACCGGCACTTCACGCCCAAGGTCATCGTGGACTATGAACGCACGGCATTCATTGAACCGGTCACCAACATCCGCATCACGCTGGACCGAAACATTGCGGCCTCGCCGTGGACGGAGGATTTTTTGCGTGAGGGCGGCTACCAGAGCCTGCCGCTGCAGGGCGAGCGCTGCCACATTCTGGAAGTGAAGTTCGACGATATCCTGCCCGGCTATATCCGTGAAACGGTATGCTCACGGGATTTCCAGCAGACATCGTTTTCCAAGTATTATTTGGGCCGTAAAATGATCGAGGAGGTCGTAAAATGAGCCAATTGCTGTCCTATTTTTTCAGTCTGTACCGACAGGAGGACCTGCCGGCGCGGGTGATCCTGCTGGTACTGCTGGCGGTGCTGGTGCTGTCGGCGTATGAATTTGCGGTGTACCGTCTGGTATCACACCGGGCTTTCTACAACAAGTCTTTTCACATCAGTGTGGCGGTGCTGCCGTTTTTCATCGCCACCATCATTTTGTGCCTGCAATCCAACCTTGTCATCACGTTGGGCACCATCGGTGCGCTGGCCATCATCCGCTTCCGCACCGCGGTCAAGGACCCGGTGGACATGATCTATCTGCTGTGGAGCGTGCACACCGGCATCGTGTGCGGCTGCCAGCTGTATGAGGTGGCGGTGCTGACCTCGCTGGTGGTGACCGTCGTGCTGCTGGTGCTGGAGAACCTGAGCTTCGGCCGCCGGCCCTTCGTGCTCGTGGTACACAGCGGCGGGAACGTCGAGACGGAGGTCACAAAACTGCTCGGGGGGGGGGTATACCAGGCATTTTAAGGTAAAGAGCCGCAGCATGACCGGTCAGGGCATGGACCTGACCATCGAATGCACACTCACCGAGCCGGAAAAGCTGACCGAGGCCCTGCGCACCCTGCAAGGGGTGGAGCGCTTTTCCCTCATCGAATATGACGCCGAGGACATCGTGTGATGCGCGGGTGGGGCAACATGGATCGCATCAAGGGCGGTTGGCTGCTGCTGGGGGCTTCTGTGCTGGGGCTGCTGCTCCTGACGGGAGCGCTGTACCCGCCCAAATCGATCTCAGCGTACAGTGTCGATGCCAAGACCTGGGACGATCTGCGCGCCGTGCGCACGGCGGCGGACGAGCCGCTGCTTGCGGAACTGACTTTCAACGACTACGCGCTTTGGCAGGATGCCGCTACCGGGCGGTATTACTATTCCCTGATCGAGAACGACCCGAACGCCTATGACCCGCCGGTGACATGGCGTGGCAGCGGCGGCGAGGTGCGGCTGGCCGTGCAGGAGACGGGCATCACGCCGGAAGGTATCGCGGCGGGGCAGCCACTGCATATGATGGCCTACAATGATACTTCCTACAGCGTGTATGAGGTAGCTTGTACCACCCTGCCGCTGATGGACATCCGATACCGGAAAAGCGACCCCCCGGTCGATGCGGAGAAATGGCTGGGTGATGATTCGTATATTTTTCTGTTTGATAACCGTGCGCAGGCAACGAAGCGGATGCTGCGCAGCATCGGCGTGACGCATATGCGCGGAGCGACCACTCTTTGATTTCCCCAAAAAGGGATACCGTGTGACGCTGCTGGAAAAATCATTGGGAGAGAACTTTCGCGAATACGACAATGCGCTGTTGGGTATGCGGCAGGACGGCGATTGGCTGCTGTATGCCGGGTATAACGATCAGGAAAAAATACGCAATGTGTTTTGCAGCAACCTGTGGATGAACTCCTGCGCGGCCAACAATGGATATGGGATCACAGGCGGTATGGAATATCGCTATGTGGAATTGTTCCGGGAGGGCGAATACTGGGGGTTGTATGCGCTTGGGTTCCCGCTGGACGCCCGCCAGATGGAACTGAAGCAGGACAGAAACGGAAACCACATTGAATTCCTTTTTAAAAACAATCGCGGCATATCGCCCGAAATGGGAACCACGCCGGAGGAGATATTCCGTTCACAGCACGAAGTAAAATTTACGGCACAGACATCCGTACAGGAAAAAGCATGGGATTTGCTGGCAGATTACGAGCGATGCATGAAAAACAGCTCCGATATTGCAGAAATTCGCCAAATGAACGATATGGCAAACACAATTGACGTCTATTTGTTTTTGAACCTGATCCAGGGTATCGATAACAGCGATAAAAATATGTATATCACTTTCAAGGAAAAGGAAGGAACATACCAGGGACTGTATACGCCGTGGGATATGGACTATGCATGGGGAAATGCGTATACGGGAGTGTTGACGGAAAACTATACCCGGGAATACAGTATACGGGAAAGCGATAATGTTGTTTTTGAACTAAGTGCCGTACCGCGCCTGCAAGTATTGGGCGATACGGAGATCAACGGGCAGGTCCGCCAACGGTATGAGCAGCTGCGTAAGGGTGCGTGGAGTGAGGAATCGCTTCGCGCGATGCTGAATGGGTTTGAGAAAGATATTTTTCTTTCCGGGGCATTTGTGCGGGACAAACAGCGTTGGCCGCAGGGCAGCTATATTGATGCGGACAAAAGACTGTCGGTTTTCAAAGACTATGTGGCAAAGAGGCTGCAATATATGGATGCCTTTGTAGCCGCTTTGCCGTGAGGGGGCACTTCTGCACAGGACAGGGAAAAGGCAGCGTTCTTGCTGTGTCGATAAAAAGCGTGCCGTCCGGAATTTTCCGGGCGGCACGCAAACTGTTTGGCAAAGGGGGTCAATCCTCCGCGTAGGTGGCGTTCTCCAAAATCTTTTCCATTGCCATATGCTCGAGCACCGACATTTTCAGGTACCCCTCGCCGTAGAAATTACGGTAGGCGTCGATGTCGTTGCTGCCAAAGGCGGCGGCAAAGTTTTCCTCCAGGGCGGCGGTGTCACAGGTGAGCGCAAGGTCCTCGGCCATGGCCTGGGTCAGCAGCACCTGCTTGGCGTTTTCAGCAATGGTCGGCTGCGCCTCCTCCAAAAACTGCTCGACGCTCTCGTAGCCATTCTGGACCAGAAAATCCTCCAGCCCCATACCGTACATACTGGCGTACTGCCAGGGGTTGTACAGCGCCCAGTCGGTAAAATAATCGGTCAGGGCCTGCGGCAGCTCGTCGGCATAGGCCACATTGGGCTCCAGTTGGTCATATACGGCGCTGGATTTCTGGCTGAACAGCAGGCGGCCCTTAAAGTATTCGCGCAGCTCGTCCGCGGTCTGGCAGCCGGTGCTCTCGGCCAGATTCTCGGCCACAAAATCGTCGGTGAACGCGGGCAGCGTTTCCTCCACGATGTAGTTGAGGGTGGTCACGAACTTTGCCTCTTTGCCGGCAAGGTCGGGGTTGTTCTGGTACGGGTCGGGGAAGGTGACCAGCACGTCAAAGGTCTCGCCGGGGGTATGGCCGGCGATCTGCTGCTCAAAATCGTCGATGTAGTTGGTGCCGGTCAGCTGCAGCGTGGTGCCGCTGCCGCCGGTGCTGCCGCCCTCGAACTCGACCCCGTCGACGGAGCCGACGTAATCGATGTTGACGGTATCGCCCATCTCGGCGGCGCGGTCGGTGATCTGTGTGGAATCCATAAAATTGGACAGCACATTCTCGGTGATGGAGGCCTCGACGTCCTCGTCGCTGATGGTATCGGTGCCGGCGGGCAGCGCGGGCGCGGCGTAGCCCTCGGGCAGCGTGACATAGTCCAGCGCGGTCACGCCCGGCACATAGCCGTTCTCGTCAAACAGGGCGCTGTAGCTGAAATCCGCCAGGTAAGCGTAGGGGTCATCCGCTTCGTTGGCGCCGGCCGTCTCACCGGTGGCGGCATCCGTATCACTGGTATCGGCGGGGGAGCCGCAGCCGGCCAGCAGGGCGGCGGGCAGCAGCAGGGCGAAAACAAGGGCAAGCGTTTTACGGCGCATAAATACTGTTCTCCTGTCGTTTGGTGTTGTTGGGGTTTGGCCCCATGCGTACCTGCCTATTATATACGGCCCGGCGCCAAAATACAAGCCCAAAGCGGGCAAAAGCGCAAAAAGCGGCAAAATTGCTGCCCGGCGGGGCTTTTATTTTTGCCCCGCCTCTGCTATAATAGCAAGCGGACGGCGGATCCCGCGCGCAAGGCGGCGGAGAAGGCTTGCAATGTCACACGCAGCCAAAGGAAGGTTTTGCATATGCTTACAGCCATCACCGGCATCAACTGGGGCGACGAGGGCAAGGGCCGCATGGTCGACCTGCTCAGCCGCGAGTATGATATCGTCGTGCGCTATCAGGGCGGCGACAACGCCGGCCACACCGTCAAAAACGAGCGCGGCAAGTTCGTTCTCAACCTCATCCCCTCCGGCATCCTGCGCCCGGAGGTCGTGTGCGTGATGGGCGGCGGCATGGTCATCGACCCCGAGCACCTGGAAAAGGAGATCGACGCCTTGCGGCAGCAGGGCGTCGCCATCGGGCCCGGGAACCTCAAGATCTCCGACCGCGCCACCGTGACCATGCCCTTCCATGTGGCGCAGGACGGGCTTGAGGAGGCGCGCCTTGCCGCCAGCGGGGCGCAGTTCGGCTCCACCAAACGCGGCATCGCCTACACCTACGGCGACAAATACATGAAAAAGACCCTGCGCATGGGCGACCTCAAGCACCTGGACGCGGGGGTCAAAAAGCGCCTGGCCACCATCGTCGAGAGCAAGAACCTGACCATGGTCAACATCTACGGGCAGGCCCCGGTCAGCCTGGACGAGATGTGGGCCTGGTGTGAGCGCTACGCGGCGCTCTTCGGCGACTATGTGTGCGACACCGGCGCCTATCTGGCCGCCGCCGACGACGCCGGCAAAAAGATCCTGTTCGAGGCCCAGCTCGGCGCCTTGCGTGATATCGACTACGGCATCTACCCCTATACCTCCAGCTCCAACACCATCGGCGCCTATGCGCCCATCGGCGCCGGCATCCCGGGCCGCCGGCTGGACCGATCCATCGGCATCATGAAGGCGTACTCCTCCTGCGTGGGCGAGGGCCCCTTCACCGCCGAGCTGGCCATGACCGAGGCGGAGAAGGACGTTTTGCGCGAGCATGGGCATGAGTACGGCGCCGCCACCGGCCGCCCGCGCCGCGTCGGCCCCTTTGACGCCGTGGCCAGCCGCTACGGCGTGCGCTGCCAGGGCTGCGACGCCCTGGCCCTGACCCTGCTGGACGTGCTGGATTACAGGGAGGATATCCCCCTCATCACCGGCTACCGCCTGACCGACGGCACCGTGACGCAGGAGTTCCCGATGGGCAAGACCCTGGACGATGCCCGGCCGGTGGTGGAGACGCTGCCCGGCTGGCACTGTGATATCACCGCCGCCCGCCGCTTTGAGGACCTGCCGACTGCCGCCCGCGCCTATGTGGAAAGGCTGGAAGCGCTGGTCGGCTGCCGCATCGCCTACATCTCGGTCGGGCCGGAGCGCGATGCCTGCATCCTGCGCTGAACAGGGCGGTATGCAAAACAACAACGGGAGGGACCCGGAATGAAAAAAGTGGCCGCTGTCTTTCTGGTGCTGGCGATGCTCGGCTCCTTTGCGATGACGGCATGGAGCCTGAACGAGGCCCAGACGCAGCGCACCGCCGCGCGCGCCGCCGAGGCGGACTTGGCACGCCTGCAGGCAGAATATGACGCCCTGACCGCTGCCATGCAGGGCGGGGAAGAGCAAACGCCGGCTGTGCCGGCCGACGATACGGCCGGTGACGTCGTCGATGCCGCCGCGCCCGTGGAGGGCCTTTTGACCCGCGAGGAGGCGGACGCACTGGCGGCCCAGTACAAGACGGGTATCCAGGTCGGCAGCAGCATCGGCCGCATATGGATCGAGGGGACCAACGTCGACTGCGGCCTGTATTGGGGCGACACGCAGGCCATCTTCAACCTGGGCGGCGGCAGCCGCGCCGAGGACGGCTGCGTGCTCCCGGGCGAGAACGGCACCGTCTGCGTAGGCGGGCACACCGGCAGCTATTTCAGCGACCTGGGCAGCGCACAGGTGGGGGCCATCATCCATCTCGAGACGCCGTGGGGGGACTTCCGGTATAAGATCAGCAGCACCAACGTCGTGCAGGAGACTGATATCGACGCCTTTTACTGGGGTGCCACCCAGCCGCGCTGCGTGCTGTACACCTGCTACCCGTTCGGTATGCTGGAGCACACGCCCCAGCGCTATGTGGTCTACGGCGACCCGCTGGCCGCCGACGCGCAGGGTGTGCTGCCCTGCGCGCCCGCCAGCCTTTCCTGAAGGCCGGCCCCGCACCGCCGGGGCTTTGAGGATGCGCGGCTATGGCGGAACTGGCAGACGCGCTGGTTTTAGGGTCCAGTATCTTTGATGTGCAGGTTCGACTCCTGTTAGCCGCACCAGCTTGCGTGGTCACGTTGGAGAACAACGTGTCGTGCAACTCAAAAAGGAACACCCCCGTTATTTGGGGGTGCTTCTTTGTTTCTGCACCAATTTTGCTTATAGCGGGCCGACAAATGGTGCTCAAACTGCACCAATTTTTAAACCAACTACCGCGACGGCATGTTTCAGATAAATCTTGAAAATCTCGTTCCGGTTATCTCAATGTGAATCTTCTGCCGCTTTTTGCAGTTGTACACGGTGGCCAGCCAGGCGGTAACCGTACTTAAACACCGTTTCGATCTCTTTTTTTAAGTCCAGCTTGGCGCGCAGGCGGCTGATGTGGACGTCTATTGTGCGGGAACCGCCGGCGAAATTGTAACCACAAACCAATTCCAAAAGCCGGCAGCAGCTCATTGCCGATCCACGGTTGCGAACCAGCGCTTCCAGCAGGTCGTATTCCATCGGCGTCAAAGACCTGCCGGGTGGCAGAGGGCAGTACCCTCTGCCAGGTAGACAACACGCTTTCCGTCAGCGCGCTCCGGGGGAATGCGGCTGTCATTTCCTCTCAAAAGGAGTATGAGCGTCTGTGCGCCGGTGCGTTCTTATGGCAGGATGTGCCCATGTTCAACGCTCTGCCACCCAAGCAGGTACAGGCCATGAACTGTAAGCTGGAATACAGGACGGACAGCAAGGGGTTCCGCCAACCGGTCTACGCCTTCACGCTCTCCGATGAAAACGATGCAGCGCTGCGGGACGGTATGGGTTGGACGACTTTCGTTCCTGCACTGGCAGGGTAGCAAGCCCAAACGGCGGCCCCTTTCCGAACGTTCGGAAAGGGGCCGCCGCGCTGTGCAAGCTCACAAAACCTCCGGCTTGAAATGGAAAGTATACTCGTAACGGTCGGCGTTCATGCGGTACTGCGACGCCAGCGCCGGGCCGCAGCTGTTGGAGCCGATGCCGCTTTGCCCGCAGTCGACGCACAGCACCGTGGCCCCGCAGGGGACGAGCTCCCAGTTGTGGGCCTTTTGGGTCAGTTCCTCCTGCGTGTAGGGCGAAAGGTTGAAGCAGAACGGCGCCTCGCTGTACACGCTCAGCCGGCAGCCGCCGCCCGCGACCCGTATATACTCGCAGCCGTAATGGCTGCCGTTCTCCTGCGGGCGCAGATAATCCTCGTGCAGGTCGGCCACGGCGGCGGTAAAATGGCCCTGCCAGCTGGCGCGGCGCTTGTCGATGTAGCTCTCGTACGGGCCGCAGCCGAAGTACTCCGCCCGGTCCATGGCGGCGGGCAGGAACAGCCGCACGCCCAGCCGCGGCAAAAAGGCTTCCTCGGCGGTCCAGGGGGAAAGCTGCGGCACCGGGCCGTGGTCAAAATACCCGGCCAGCGCGCCGCGCATCACGGCGTCGCGCTCCGCTTCAAACCGCGCCGTCAGCCCGCCGTCCGGGCGCACGGTCCAGGTCGTTGTAAGATCCAGGTATTTCTGGCGGAACACCGGCGCCATCGAGGAAACGGTGACCACCTGCACGCTGCCGTCCGGCTGCGGCGCGGCCTTGACCGAGTAGGCGCGGGTGACCAGGCGGTCATACCCGGCGGCATACCACAGCTGACTGACGACATGGTCGTTGTCGGTGGGGGCGCGCCAGACGTTGAACTCCAGCGGGCGCTCGAGCAGGGCGCGGCCCCGGTATTCCATCGCCGTGAAGAGGCCGGTGCGTTTGTCCACCGTGTAGCAGAAATCGCCGCCGCGCAGGGTCAGGGTCCTGTCATCCTCCGCGCAGGTCACGGCGGGGGCCGTGCAGGGCGCATTTTCCGCCGCCAGCAGGGCGGTCAGGGCCGCGGTGGGCGCTTCGCGCAGCGTCAGCTCGGTAAAGCCGAGGTCAAAGCCGGCTTCCCGCAGGGCGTCGGCGTGCAGCAGCCGGGCGTGGAGCAGCACCGTGCATTTGCCGCTGCCGCAGGGGACGATGGGCAGCGTGACGGTCTTTTTGCCGCGCGGCGGCACATCCAGCAGGGCGGGGTCGCGCACCTCGCCGCGGGCCACGGGCTCGCCGTCGCACAGGACCGTATAGTACAGCCAGGCATAGTCCTTGAGGTTCAAAAAATCCAGCTTGTTCTGCAGCTCATACCGCCCGGCGGCGGCATCCACCAGCCGCACGCGCAGCGGACGGTGCACGTTCTTGTACTCCTTCAGGCCGGTCGAGGGCGTGCGGTCGGGGTACACCAGCCCGTCCATGCAGAAGTTGCCGTCGTGCGGGTATTCGCCGCTGTCGCCGCCGTAACCGTATTTGACCTTGCCGTCCGCCGTCTTGCCAAGATATACGGCGTGGTCGCACCATTCCCACACAAAGCCGCCGACAAAGCTGTCATATTCCTCCTCCAGCTGATAGTAGTCCTCAATGTCGCCGGGGCCGTTGCCCATGGCGTGGATGAACTCACACTGGATAAAGGGCTTGTCGGGGTGACCGTCGAGATAAGCGCGCATCTCGGGGATGCTGGCGTACATGCGGCTGTAGAGGTCAAGGTTCGAAAAATCGTTTTTGCCGCCGCGCGGCGTGCGCGGGGCGTGCAGCGCGCCCTCGTAGTGGGTCAGGCGGCCGGGGTCAAAGGCCTTGGTCCAGGCCAGCGCCGCCTCAAACCCGCAGCCGTAGCCGGCCTCGTTGCCCATCGACCAGACGAGCACGCAGGGGCGGTTTTTGTCGCGCAGGACGTTCTTCTGCACGCGGTCAAGGATGGCGGGCTGCCAGTCCGGGCTGTCACAGAGGAAGGGCGTGAACGGGTGGCGCGTGCCCTCGCGGTGAACATTGAGGCCGAACAGCTCCTCGACGCCGTGGATCTCAAGGTCGCTCTCGTCGATGACATAAAACCCGTACTCGTCACACAGCTGGTACAGCTGCGGCATATTGGGGTAGTGGCTGGTGCGGATGGCGTTGAAGTTGTGCTGCTTCATCAGCGCAAGGTCGCGGCGGATGTGCTCCAGCGTCACGGCCGGGCCGACGATGGGGTCGCTGTCATGCCGGTTGACGCCGCGGAAACGCAGCCTGGACCCGTTTAAGTACACGACGCTGTCTTGGATGCGGATCTCCCGCAGGCCCAGCCGTTCATGCAGCACCTCGCCGGCCGTTTCCAGCGCCAGGCCGTACAGATACGGCGCCTCGGCATTCCACGGTGTGATGTTTTCCAGAGCAAAGTCGATGGCATCGCCCTGGCTCACACCGGCGGCGACGGTGCGCCCGCCGGCATCGGTCACGGTATAGCGCACCGGCTGCGGCGCGCCGGTGAAGGTGAGGTCGATGTGCACATCGGCGGCGGTGTGACCGTCCCGCAGCGCGGTGTGCACGAAATAGTCCCGCAGATGCGCCTTGGGCCGGGCCAGCAGGTAGACGTCTCGGAAAATGCCGCTGGTACGGAATTTGTCCTGGTCCTCAAGATAACTGCCGTCGCACCATTTGAGCACCAGCACGGCCAGCCGGTTGGCCCCCTCATGCAGGTGGGGCGTGACGTCGAATTCGCAGGGCGCGTGCGACACCTGATGGTAGCCCAAAAACGCTCCGTTCAGCCAGACATAACAGCAGGAGTCGACGCCCTCAAAGTTCAGATAAAAGGCGTCGGTGCCGGCCGGTTTGCGGTAGTCAAAATCCAGCACATAGGCGCCGCAGGGGTCGTCCTGCGGCACATAGGGCGGGTCGAACGGGAAAGGGTAGCGGCTGTTGGTGTACTGGCTTTGGTCGTAGCCGCGGCACTGCCAGACCGAGGGCACAGGCAGGTCGTCAAAGCCGGAAGCATCGTACCCGGGGGCGAAAAATTCCTCGGTGCAGTCATACACGCTCGCAAAATACCGGAACTTCCACACACCGTTCAGCAGGGCAAAACGCTCGCTTTGGGCGCGGTCCGTCCCGAACGGCGCCTGCCCGGGCGCGGCGGGGATGTAGTAGGCGCGCGGCGCCTCGACGCCGACGTCGAGCGTTTGGGGATCTTCATACCAGCAGGGGATGAGCATGGGGCCAGCCTCCTTGTTTTGTACGGGTGAACTGCCACTATCATACCAAAACCGCGCCCAAAAGAAAAGGAGGGAAGCACGATTTCTTTGCTGCCGCGCGCCGCGCCGCCGGGCGGCACGAAAAAAGTATTGAATTTGCCCCCGTATTCTGGTAAACTGTTACTGGGAATTTGTCGCCGTTGCGCGAAACAGAAAGGGCAGGTATACGCTTTGGAGACACGGGCAAGCACTCCTTGTAAAATCGCGGTGGTCGGCACCGGATACGTCGGTCTGTCGCTGTCGGTGCTGCTGGCGCGGCAGCACAAGGTGTATGCGCTGGACATCGTCCCCGAAAAGGTCGCGATGATCAACCGCGGCCAAAGCCCCATTGCGGATAAAGAATTGGAGGAGGAGCTCGCCGCCGGGCAGCTTGACCTGACCGCCACGCTGGACCCCGCCGAGGCCTACCGGGGCGCCGCGTATATCATCGTAGCCGCCCCCACCAACTATGACCCCGAGAAAAATTATTTTGACACCTCGGCCGTGGAATCGGTGCTGCGGGCGGCGATGCAGGCCGAGCCCTCGGCGACCATCGTCATCAAATCCACCGTGCCGGTCGGTTATGTGGCGCGGGTGCGCAAGGCGCTGGGCTGCCCCAACCTGCTGTTCAGCCCGGAGTTCTTGCGTGAGAGCCGCGCCTTGTACGATAATCTTTACCCCAGCCGCATCGTGGTCGGCTGTGATATGGCGAGCGATGACCAGCGCGCCCGGGCCGAACGCTTTGCCGCGCTGCTCCAAAAAGCCGCCGTTAAGCAGGATGTGCCCACGCTCATCATGGGCACGACCGAGGCCGAGGCGGTCAAGCTGTTCGCCAACACCTATCTGGCGCTGCGCGTGAGCTATTTTAACGAGCTGGACACCTACGCCGAGGTCCGCGGCCTGGACGCCGGCCGCATCATCGAGGGCGTGTGCCTGGACCCGCGCATCGGCGACCATTACAACAACCCGAGCTTCGGCTACGGCGGCTACTGCCTGCCCAAGGACACCAAGCAGCTGCGGGCCAACTACGCCGACGTGCCGGAAAACCTGATCGACGCCATCGTGGCCGCCAACGATACCCGCAAGGCCTATATCGTGGACGCGGTGCTCCGCCGTCTGGCGCTGCTGCCGGGCGATGACCGCACCGTCGGCGTCTACCGCCTGACGATGAAGACCAACTCCGACAATTTCCGCGAAAGCTCGGTCCAGAGCGTCATCAGGGGCCTGCAGGCCGCCGGCGTCAAGGTCCTGCTCTATGAGCCGGCGCTGGCCGATACGCCCGAGTTCCTCGGCTGCGAGGTCGAGAAGGATTTCAGCGCCTTTACCGCGCGCAGCGCCCTGATCGTGGCCAACCGCTTTGACAAGTGCCTGGTGCCGGTGCGCGGCAAGGTCTACACGCGGGACCTGTTTGGCCGCGACTGAACATTTTACCGGGAGGGGGGTGCCATTTGTATGAGCATTTTGTATGACGCGCAGACCGCCGCCTTTACGCTGCACACCCAAAATACCACTTACCAGATGCAGATCGCCCGCACGGGGCACCTCCTGCACCTGTATTACGGCCGGCGCACGGGCGGCGACTGTCTCGACTACCAGTATGTGCCGATGGACGCCGGCTTTTCGCCCAACGCCTATGAGCTGCGCTACCAGCGCACCGCCTCGGTGGACCTGCAGCCGCAGGAATACAGCTCCGAGAACACCGGCGATTTCCGCCTTTCGGCGCTGGAGGTAACGCTCGAGAACGGTGCCTTCGGCACCGACCTGCGCTACAAAAGCCATACCGTCCTGCCCGGCAAATACCGCGTCGAGGGGATGCCGGCCGCCTTTGCCGCCAACGGCGAGGCCGAGACGCTCATCATCACGCTGGAGGACGCCGCCAGCCACCTGCAGGTGGACCTGCTCTACGGCGTGTATGAAAGCAAGGACATCATCACCCGCGCGGCCCGCCTGCGCAACGCCGGGGCCGGGACCCTCACGCTGCAAAAGGCGGCCTCGATGGTGCTGGACCTGCCGTTCGGGCACTGGGACCTGCTGCACTTCCACGGCCGCCACTGCATGGAGCGTATGCCCCAGCGGATGCCGCTGATGCGCGGCATCCAGACGGTGGCTTCCCGCCGCGGCGCCTCCAGCCACCACCACAACCCCTTTGTCATCCTCTGCGACCACCGCTGTGACGAGAACCACGGCGACTGCATCGGCCTGATGCTGGTCTATTCCGGCAACCACCGCACCGACGTCGAGGTCGACCAGATGTCCTCAACGCGCGTGGTCATGGGCATCCATGACGAGCAGTTCAACTGGACGCTGGCCCCCGGCGAGGTCTTCCACACGCCGGAGGTGCTGCTGACCTTCAGCTACCGCGGCCTGACCGCGCTGTCCCACACCTACCACCGTTTTCTCCGCCAGAACATCATCCGCAGCAGATGGAACACGCGGCAGCGCCCGGTGCTCATCAACAACTGGGAGGCCACCTACTTCAACTTTACGGCCGAAAAGATCGTGCAGCTGGCCGAGCAGGCGGCCGCCCTGGGCGTCGAGATGCTGGTGCTGGACGACGGCTGGTTCGGCAAGCGCAATGACGACAACGCCGGCCTGGGCGACTGGTACGTAAACACCAGCAAGCTGCCCGGCGGCCTGGACCCGCTGATCGAAAAGATCAACGCGCTGGGCATGAAGTTCGGCATCTGGGTCGAGCCCGAGATGGTCAGCGAGGACTCGGACCTGTACCGCGCCCACCCGGAATGGGCCCTGACCGTGCCGGACCGCAAGCCGGTGATGAGCCGCAACCAGCTCGTGCTGGACATGGCCGACCCGGCCGTCATCGAATACCTGTATACCCAGTTTTCGGCCCTGCTGCGCGAGCATCACATCGAGTATGTCAAGTGGGACATGAACCGCAACATGGCCGACGTGTACAGCCACAGCCTGCCCGCCGCCCGCCAGGGCGAGGTGTTCCACCGCTACATCTTGGGCGTGTATGGCCTGCTCGAACGCCTGACGAGCGAGTTCCCGGACGTGCTGTTCGAGGGCTGCGCCGGCGGCGGCGGCCGCTATGACGCCGGCATGATGTACTATTTCCCGCAGATCTGGTGCAGCGACGATACCGACGCCATCGAGCGCATGACCATCCAGTACGGCACCTCCTTCGGGTACCCCATCTCAACGGTGGGGGCGCACGTTTCGGCCTGCCCCAACCACCAGACCGGCCGCACCACACCGCTGGGCACCCGCGCGCTGGTGGCGATGGCCGGGACCTTTGGCTATGAGCTGGACCTCAGCAAGCTGAGCGACGGCGAGAAGGACCAGATACGGGAGCAGATCCGGCGCTTCCACCGCCACTATGACCTCATCCAGAACGGCGACTACTATCGCCTGACCGACCCGCAGGAGCAAAGCTACTTCAATGCCTGGGAGTTCGCGGCGCCGGACGGCAGCAGGGCGCTGCTCAATCTCGTCGTCACGCACGCCCGCGCCAACCCGACCGGCGTCCATTTCCGGCTCAAGGGGCTGGACCCGGACGCGCGCTACAGCGTCGGGGAGCTGCACTGTGACGGCTGCGAGCTCACGTTGGAGGGCTGTAAGGACCGCCTCATCTCCGGCAGCAGCCTGATGTATGCGGGCTACACGCTGCCACTGATGCGCGGGGATTACCCTTGCGTGCAGATGCTGTTCGTGCGCCGGTAGCGGCGCGTTTTGGGCTATACTACAGGAAGTAAACGCATCACAGGAGGTGCAGAAAAATGGGCATTCTTATGGACTTGATCTTGGGCGGCGTCTGCGGTTTTATCGCCGGCAAGCTGATGGGCAAGGAGGGCGGCATGATCCGCAACATCATCCTCGGCCTGCTGGGCGGCGCCGTCGGCGGCTTTGTGTTCGGCCTGGTCGGCCTGGCCGCCACCGGCTGGATGGGCCGCGCGCTGATCTCCATCGTCGGCGCCTGCCTGTGCCTGTGGGTGGGCGATAAGTTCTTTTAGACCACATCCTCTTTTCGCGCCCCGCCGCACGGCGGGGCGCTTTTGGTTTGCCGGGCATAGCATGGCGGGAGAGGGGGGACCGCCATGCGCCGCCGCTATACCAAAAAATCCGCGCCGCGCCGGCCTTGGCGTTGGCTGGCCGCGGCAGGGGTGCTTTTGTGGGCGCTGCTCGCCCTGTGCTGGTATGTCGAGGACCGCTTTGAGCCGATCCTCGACGAGCTGGCCGAGTACGAGGTCCGCGCCGCCGTCACGCAGGCGGTCAATGCCGCCGTCAGCGCCGAGCTGGCTGCCCACCCGCAGCGCTATGCGCAGGTGTACCGCGTGCAATATAACGGCACAGTGCCCGCCGCCGTGCAGGCGGACGCCGCCGCCATGAACGCGGCGCGGCTGGCACTGGTGGCGGCGGTGAACGGCGCGCTGCAGGCCATGCCGCGCATCCGTATGCGGGTGCCGTTCGGCACGCTGACCGGGTTTTCGCTGCTCAACAATCTCGGCCCCGGCTGGCCGCTGAGCTTCACGCCGGAGGCCTTTGCCGAGGGGACCATACAGGAAAGTGCCGCAGCCGTGGGCATCAATTCGACACGCTACGCCGCGGCGCTCGACCTGACCGTGACCATCAACATGGTGCTGGACGGCAAGAACCGCGTGCTGTACGCCGCCAGCACCGTGCCGGTCGCCAGTGTGCTCGTCAGCGGGCAGACGCCGCTGTATTATGCCGCCGGCGGATAAAAGGGCTGTAAATCCGGCCCGGTTTGTGGTATACTGTGAGCGTTGGAACTTTCCATTCTTGCAAAAGAGGAGCCAAACGCCATGGACCTGACCCAGGCAGAGCAGCGCGCGGCCGAGCTGCGCGCGGTCATTGAGCGCAACAACCGCCTGTATTACGAGCAGGACGCCCCGGAGCTTGAGGATTTTGAGTATGACGCCCTCAACAATGAGCTCAAGGCGCTGGAGGCGCAGTACCCGGAGCTTGTAACGCCGGACTCGCCCACCCAGCATGTAGGCGGCGCGGCCGACGCCAAGTTCACCAAGGTGACGCACGCCGTCAAGATGGAGAGCCTGCAGGATGCGTTCTCTTTCGACGAGCTGCGGGATTTCGACGCCCGCGTGCGCGAGGCCGGCGTCAGGCCGGAATATGTGGTCGAGGTCAAGATCGATGGACTGTCGGTCAGCCTCGAGTACGAGAACGGCGTCTTTGTGCGCGGCTCCACCCGCGGCGACGGCCTCGTCGGCGAGGACGTGACCGAAAACCTTGCCACCGTCAAGGACATCCCCAAGCGCCTTGAGAACGCGCCGGAATTCCTCGAGGTCCGCGGCGAGGTGTATATGCCGCATTCGGCGTTTCTGCGCCTGAAAGAGCAGCAGGAGCTCGAGGAAAAAACGCCGTTCAAAAACCCGCGCAACGCGGCGGCCGGCTCGCTGCGGCAGAAAGACGCCGCCGTCACGGCCGGGCGCGGGCTGTCCATCTTTGTGTTCAATTTGCAGCAGGTGCGCGGGCGGACGTTTGGGACCCACGCCGAAACGCTCGATTATATCAAGGCGCTGGGCTTCCCGGTCTCGCCGCGCTACAATGTCTATACCGACATCGAGGCGGCCATCCAGGAGATAGAAAACATCGGTGATATGCGCGGCACGCTGGAATTCGACATCGACGGCGCCGTCATCAAGGTCAACGACCTGGCCGCGCGCGAGGCCTTGGGCAGCACCAACAAGTTCCCGCGCTGGGCCATCGCCTACAAGTATCCGCCCGAGGTCAAGGAATCGCGCCTCAAGGACATCGAGGTCACGGTCGGGCGCACCGGCGTGCTCACGCCGACCGCCGTGTTCGAGCCGGTGTTCCTGGCCGGGACCAGCGTGTCCCGCGCCAACCTGCACAACGAGGCTGTCATCGCCGGGCTGGACGTGCGCATCGGCGATGTCATCCGCGTGCGCAAGGCGGGGGACATCATCCCGGAATGCATCGGCGTGGCCCGCCGCGGCGCCGGCACACAGCCCTACCGCATGCCGGACCGCTGCCCCAGCTGCGGCGCACCGGTCGTGCATCTGCAGGACGAGGCCGCGCTGCGCTGCGTCAACCCCGAATGCCCGGCCCAGAGCCTGCGCAACCTCATCCATTTTGCCTCCCGCGGGGCGATGGCCATCGACGGCCTGGGCGAGGCGGTGGCCGTGCAGCTGACCGAGCGCGGGCTGGTCAGGACCGTGGCCGACCTGTATACGCTCACCAAGAAAGATCTGCTCACGCTGGACAAATTCAAGGAGAAGAGCGCCCAAAACCTCTTGGACGCCATCGCCGCTTCCAAGCGCAACGATTTGGACAAGCTGGTGTTCGGCCTGGGCATCCGCAACATCGGCGACCGTGCGGCCGTACTGCTGGCGGAGCATTTCGGCAGTATGGACGCCCTGCGCGCCGCCACCGCGGAGCAGCTTTCCGAGATAGACGGCTTCGGCGCCGTGATGGCGCAGAGCGTGCTCGCCTTCTTTGCCCGCGAGGGCACGGCCGACCTGCTGGCGCGGCTGGCGGCAGCCGGGGTCAATATGCAGTGGCACGGCGAGAAGAAGGGCACCGCCCTGGCCGGCATGACGCTGGTCGTCACCGGTACGCTGCCCACGCTCTCCCGCCAGGAGGCCGAGGCCCTCATCACCCGCCACGGCGGCAAGGCAGCGGGGTCGGTATCCAAAAAGACGAGTTATGTCGTTGCCGGCGAGGCGGCCGGCTCCAAGCTGACCAAAGCGCGGGAGCTCGGCATCCCGGTCATCGACGAGGCGGCGCTTTTGAAAATGACGGAAAACGACGGATAAAAAGGAGTGGCAGCCATGGCAGGCATACAAAATACAAAGCTGAAAAACATCTACACCTGTTTCCCCGGCGGCAGGCACAAGGTGCTGACCATGAGCTATGACGACGGCAAGCTCGAGGACCGGCGTCTGGTCGAGATCTTCAACCAAAACGGCATCCGCGGCACCTTCAACCTCAACGCCGGGCTGGAGGGCGATGCCCGCCGCATCCCGATGGCGGAGTGGCCGGCGCTCTACAAGGGCCACGAGATCGCCTGCCACACCTGGACGCACCCCACCATCGCCCGTATGCCCACCGACCAGGTGGCCCGGCAGATCCTGCAGGACCGGCAGGCGCTGGAGACCGTGACCGGGGCGCCGGTGCGGGGCCTTGCCTACCCGAATGGGTCCTGCAGCCAACAGATCATCGACCTGCTGCCGCTGCTCGGCATCCGTTATGCCCGCGTGGTGCCCACGACCGGCGGCTTTGCCATGCCGGACAACTGGTTCGCCTGGCAGGCCACCTGCCACCACAACCAGAACCTGCTCGACCGCGGGCGGGAATTTTTGGCCCTGTACAAGACGCAGTACCTGTACATGATGTACGTCTGGGGCCACAGCTACCAGTTCCCGGACGACGACAACTGGCAGGTCATCGAGGAATTCTGCAAGATGGCCGGCGGCCGGCCCGACATCTGGTATGCCACCAACATCGAGATCGTCGATTATATGGAGGCCGCCGCCCGCCTGCAGTTTACCGCCGCCGGCGACAGGGCCTATAATCCCTCGGCCTGCGCGGTCTGGCTGGAGGTGGACGGGCAAAAGGTCGAGGTGCCCGGCGGGGCGCTGGTCGTGCTGTGAGGGCGGCAGCGAGGAAGCGTATTTTGCTGCCGGCCACCGGCGGCACCATCCTGTAATATGGGAACGATAGCGAGCAGCGGCTGCCAAAAGGCGGCCGCTGCTCGCTGTTGCTGACCGTTGAGGGTCCGGCAGTTCTAGCCGGACGCCTGTCCACATACAGTGGGGTGTGAGGTGATGGACGTGGACGAGTATTACGCCGTGGCCCGCTGCCTGCCGGAGCCGTATGCGGCGGAACTGGCCAAGCTGGACCCGCAGATCGCACCCTTTGTGCAGGAGATCCGCCTGCGCGCGCAGCAGCCGGTGCAGTTTACCCTGCGCGGGCGCCTGACGCCCTGCCGCAAGTTCCTGCCTGCGGCGCAGGCCTGCACGCTGCTGACCCGGCAGGAATTACAGCGCTGCTTTGCGGTGCTGTGCCGGCATTCGGTCTATGCCTATGAGCAGGAGCTGCGGCAGGGGTACTTCACCATGCCGGGCGGGAACCGCGTGGGCGTGGCCGGCGTGGCGGGGCCGGGCGGCTTTGCCTGCGTGACCTCGCTGGCACTGCGGGTGGCGCGGCGCGTGATGTGCCCCTTGCCAATGACGGTGCAGCAAGCGCTCTCGGCGCCAAGCGGCGGCATTCTGGTGGCGGGCGCGCCGGGCAGCGGCAAGACGACGTTTCTGCGCAGCATGATCGGTTTTTTGGGCCGCGGGGACCGCGTCTTCTGCGTCATCGACGAGCGCGGCGAGCTGCTGGGCGGCGACGCCGGCGGCGAGGACGGCACCGCCCTGGGGCAGGGGGACGTCTACACCCGCTGGCCCAAGGCCAAGGCCGTCGAGATGGCGCTGCGCTGCATGAACCCGCAGTTCATCGTCTGTGACGAGCTGGGCACTGCCGCCGACGCCGCGGCGCTGGAGCAGGGGCTGGCCTCCGGCGCGGTGTTTTTGGCCTCGGTCCACTGTGACGATGCGGCCGCGCTGGAGCAAAAGCCCAACATCCGGCGCCTGCTGGACACCGGGGCCTTTGCGCAGGCGGTGTTTCTGGACGGGCGCGAGCGACCCGGCACGGTAGCCCGTGTGGTGGACCTGGCCCCGTGAACGGGCTGCGCCTGCTGGGCGCCGTGCTGTTGACCGGTGCCTGCACCGGCGGCGGGGCACTGCTGGCGGCCCAAAAGGAGGCCCTCTGGCGGCAGGTACATACCTTCTGCGCGCTGCTCGATTTTTTGCAGGCCGGCATCCGCTACCGCGCTTTACCCTGCGCCGCACTGCTGGCGCAGGCCGCTGCCGGGGAACGCTTTGCCGGCTTGGCGCTGGAGCACTGCACGGAATTTTCCGCCCTGCCGGTGCCGGCCGCGCTCGGCCCGGACCTGGCGGCACAGGCCCGCCAGACTCTGGCAGAGCTGGGCACGGCCCCGCGCCTGCGTGCCTGCGCGCTGTTGGCCCGCCTGCTGGAGCAATGCCGGGAACGGGAACGGGCGTGTAATACCGCCGCCGGCGACGCCGTGCGCCTGTACCCGCGGCTGGGCTTTTGCGCGGGGCTGGTGCTGGTTCTGCTCCTGCTTTAGAAAACATAAAGGAAGGGCCGTATGGACATCGATCTGGTATTCAAAATCGCCGCCATCGGCATCATCGTGGCGGTGCTCAACCAACTGCTCATCCGATCCGGACGCGAGGACCAGGCGATGATGACGACGCTGGCGGGGCTGATCGTGGTGCTGACCATGCTGGTCCAGCAGATCAGCTCGCTGTTCGTGCTCATCAAGGCCCTGTTTGACCTGTGATGCCGCGCCGTGCCGATGCTGCAGATCGCCGCGCTGGTGCTGGTGGGCGGCGTGTTGAGCCTTGCTTTGCGGCGGGACCAGCCCGCCATTGCCTTTCTGCTCTCGGTGGGCGGGGCGGTGCTGGTGCTCACCGTCATGGCCGGGCAGCTGGGCCCGCTGCTGGGCTTTGTGCAAAGCCTGGGCGACTACGCACAGGGGCAGAGCGTATCCTGCCTTTTGCGGGTGCTGGGCATCGCGCTGGCGGCACAGTTCGCGTCCGACACCTGCCGCGACGCCGGTATGGCCGCCGCGGCCTCGGCCGTGGAGCTGTGCGGACGGGTGCTGGCGCTTCTGCAGGCACTGCCCCTTTTGCAAACGCTCATCGATGCCTTTCTGTCCTGCTTGCAGTAGCGGCGGTGCTGGTATTTTCGACCACTGCCGCCGCTGAGGGCCTGCCGCCATCCATCGCCGCCGTCCTGCCGCAGGGCACGCAGGACCCGGCCGCGGCCGGACAGTGGACGCTGACCGCCGTGCTCGAATGGCTGTGGGGCGCGGCGCAGTCCGGCGGCAGCGCGCCGCTGCGCTTTGCGGCCCAAGCGGCGCTCTACCTGCTGCTGGCCAGCGCCGTGGCACTCGTCTGCCCGGACGCCGGCTGGAAGCGCTGCCTCGACGCCGTGGCCGTGCTGGGCTTCGGGGCCGTCAGCCTGAGTGCCATGCTGCCGCTGCTGGAGCGCGTGGGCGCCACCGCAGCCGACTGCCAGACCTGGCTGGCCGGCTTCGTGCCGGTGTACAGCGGCGTGCTGGCGCTGGGCGGGCAGGGGGCCGGGGCCGCCGCCTACGGCGGGCTGTTCTGGGCGGTGTCGGGCTTTTTGTCCTCGGCCATTGAGCAAATTTTGCTGCCGGTCATGCGCATCTATTTCTGCTTTGCCGTCTCGGCGGCGCTGTGGGCGGGGGCTGGGCTCGAACAGGCGGCGGAGCTGTTCGGCAGCTGCCTGCGCTGGCTGCTCAAAGGCTGCGGCACGGTGTTCGGGCTGGTGCTGGGGCTGCAGAGCATCCTGGCCGGCGCCGGGGACTCGGCCGCCGTGCGCATGGGCGGCAGTGTATTGGCGGGGGCGGTGCCGGTGGTGGGCACGGCGGCGGCCGCGGCGCTTTCGGGGGCGGCGGCCGCGGTCCAGCTGCTCAAGGGCAGCCTGGCGCTGGCGCTGGTGCTGGCGATGGGCGCGGCCTTTCTGCCGGCGCTGTGCAGCTGTGTGCTGTATGTGCTGGTCTTTTCCGCGGCCGGTATCCTGGCCGCCGGGTGCGGGCAGAGCCAGTGCGGGCGCATCTGCAAGCTCTTTGCCGAGGGCGCAAAGCTGTGCGGGTCCATCCTGACGCTCTATTTTTTCATGGTGTTTTTGTCCACGGCGCTGCTGCTCATCACAGGGAACGGAGGAACGGTATGACCCAGATCCGGCATTTTGCCCTAAGCTGCTGCCTGGTGTGCGCGCTGGGCGGCATGGTGCGCATCTTCTGGCCCGAGAACCGCTTCAAGCCAGTCATAAATACCGTGCTGCTTTTGTATATTGTAGCGTCGGTGCTGCCGGTGTGGGCCGGCGCGGACTGGCCCGGCCTGACCGGGGCGCTGCGCGGCTGGACGCAGGGCACGGCCGCCTATGATTACAGTGCCTGGGCGGCCGAGCTGGGCCGCACAGCCGCGGCGGCGGCCATCGGCGCACAGCTGCAGGCGCAGGGCATCACGGCCAACGTCACGGTCAGCGAGACGCTGTGCACGGTAGAGCTGGCGCCCGGCGCGGACGCACAGGCAGCGGCGGACATCCTGCGCGCGGCCTGCGGCGAGATGCCCTGGCGCATCACAGGGGGTGGGCAGCCATGAAGGGAAAACTGCACCTGCCGCCGCGCCTGGCGGCGCTGTGGGCGGACGAAAAGCGGCGCGCCAACCTGCTGCTGGTGCTGGGCATCGCCGGGATGCTGCTGCTGGCCTTCTCGGAATGGCTGCCGGCAAAACCCGGGGCGGCGGCCGATACCAAGCCGGCACCGACCGAGCAGCCGGCCGCCGATTACGCCGCCGAGCTGGAGCAGCGTTTGCAGGCGCTGCTGGTCCAGGTCGAGGGGGCAGGCCGGGTGCAGGTGATGGTCACGCTGTACGCCGGCGAGCAGACCGTCTACGCCAAAAACACCGACGTCGACGCCGACGGCGCCGCGCGCAGCGAGTATGTGCTGGTCGCCGGCACCGGTGCCCCGGCACTGGTCGAGCAGGTGACCGTGCCGGCCGTGCAGGGGGTGGCGGTGGTGTGTGACGGCGGCGGCAGCGCCGCCGTGCAGAGCCGCATCACCGACATCGTGGCGGCGCTGACCGGCGTGGGAACGAGCCATATCACCGTGACCCCGATGGTCACACCACAATACAGGGAGGGCTGAGCATGAAAAATCATACTGTCACCAAATCCGCGGCGGCTGCCGCCGCACCGGCCCCGGCGCCAAAGCGCGGCACGAAAAACCGCCGCGGCATGACTGTTGCCGCCCTGACGCTGGCGCTGGGTACGGCGGTGTACCTGAACTGGAGCTTTGCCAGACAGGCGCCGCTGGCCGTGCAGACGACGGCGGACGGCGGCGTGGCCGAGGTGATGGCCGATGCCGGCGTCACCGATACCGATGCCGGCGCGGTGGCGGTGTTCGACGAGCTGCCCTCGGCGGCCGACAGCGACGCCGCGCCCAACAAAAACTACGGCGAGGCGCAGCTTGTCAGCGTGAACAAGGACCCCGGCAACGAATTTTTTGAGCAAGCGCGCCTTGCCCGCACCAAGGCCCGGGACGAAGCGCTGGAAAGCATCGAGAAAGCGCTCAAGGGCGCCAATCTCAGCGATGAGGAAAAGGCGGACCTGACCGCCAGGCTCAAGGCGCAGCTGAGCAATGTGACGGTGGAAAGCGACCTTGAGACCCTCATCAAGGCCAAAGGCTTTGCCGACTGTGTGGTGCTGGTCAATCCTGACAGTGTGGACGTGACGGTGATGACCGAGAACGACGCCCTGACCGCCGCCGAGGTGACCCGCATCCGTGACCTGGTGCTGGACAAATGCCGCACCGTCACCGCCCGGCAGATCACCGTGACCGAGGTCAAGTGAATTTGCAAAAATACTTGTGCTGCGCCGGTTGTAAAAAATCCGGCTTTGTGGTACAATAGCAGGGCAAATCAAAAGTCCTGACCAGGGAGGACGCAAAATCATGGATGTGCATACCACAAGCAGCGGCAGCCTGCAGATCTCGACTGAGGCCGTGGCCAAGATCGCCCGGCTGGCGGCGTTGGAGGTGGACGGCGTGGCGGCGGTGGCCGCCGGCGGCGCCCAGAGCGTGCGCGGCCTGCTGAGCAAGACCAGCCTGCACAACCCGGTCACGGTGGAATTGCAGGACGGCATTGCCCGCCTGCGCGTGCATATTCTGGCGGTCTACGGCGCCAAGGTCATGCAGGTTTGCGAAAAGGTGCAGGAGAACGTCAAGCAGACGGTCCAGAACATGACCGGCATCACGGTGTCCCGCGTCGATGTGGTCGTGGCGGGCCTGGGCGAAGCGCACTGAAGGGCGGGAGCGCACGGATGAGCAACGCCGCAAAACTGCCCCGCCGCCAATCGCGTGAAAACGCCTTTCTGGCCGCTTTCTCGCTGACCTTTCAACCTGAGGCGAGCGCCGAGGCGCTGGAGAACCTGACCGAAAGCGGCGATGTGGCACTGGATGACTACGCGCAGCGCCTGCTGCGTGACGTCGCCGCACACCGGCCCGAGCTGGACGCCCTGATCGAAAGCCACCTCAAGGGCTGGACGCTGGGGCGCATCCCGCGCGCCAGCATGACCGCCATGCGCATCGCATTGGCCGAGATGCTCTACGCCGACGAGGATATGACCGCCATCGCCATCAACGAGGCGGTGGAGCTGGTCAAAAAATACGGGGCCGACGGCGACCACCAGTTCGTCAACGGCCTGCTGGGCACCGTCGCGCGGGAGCGCGCGGGCGAGGTCTCATGCTGACGCTGGGCTTCGATACGAGCAATTACGCAGCCTCTCTGGCCGTGTTCGACACGGACGCCGGAGAGGTTGTTTGCGATACCAAGCAGCTTTTGCCGGTGCGGCCGGGCCAGCTGGGGCTGCGCCAGAGCGACGCGCTGTTCCACCAGACCGTGCTGCTGCCGCAGCTGCTGGAAAAGATCGCTGCCGGGGCGCCGCTTTCCGCCATTGGGGCGGTGGGCGTTTCGGCAAAGCCGCGCCCGGCCGAGAGCTCCTATATGCCCTGCTTTCTGGCCGGGGTGAGCGCCGCCGCGGCCTTCGCCGCCGCACGCGGCGTGCCGCTTGTAAAGACCACGCACCAGCAGGGGCACGCGGCGGCGGCGCTGTTTGCCGCCGGCGGGGCGGCGTTGTTCGGCGCGGCGGCGCTGGTGTTCCATGTCTCCGGCGGCACCACCGACCTGCTGCTGTACGGCGCCGACGGCAGCATCGAAACGCTGGGGACCAGCAGCGACCTCTACGCCGGGCAGGCGGTGGACAGGCTCGGCGTGCGGCTGGGCTTTGCCTTCCCGGCCGGGGCACAGGTCAGCGCGCTGGCCGCCGAGTGCGACGCGGACGTGCGTCCCAGGGCGAGCGTGCAGGGCTTGACGTGCAGCCTTTCGGGGTTGGAAAACCAGTGCATAAAGCTGTTGGAGGAGGGGAAAGACCCCGCCTGTGTGTGCAGATACTGTCTGCTCTGCGTGGCCGAGACGCTGCTGCGCATGGCAAAGGCGGCGCAGGCGCAGTACCCGGGGCTGCCGGTGGTATTTGCCGGCGGCGTGATGAGCAGCACCGTCATCCGTGACTATGTGACAAAGCGGCTGCCGGGGGCGTATTTCGTGCCCGGGCGCTTTGCCTCCGACAACGCCATCGGCGTTGCCATTCTGGCCGCAAAGGGGGTGGGCGCGTGGCCGACTACATCCGCGTGAGCGAGCTCAACCGCCTGGCCAGACAGGTGCTCGAGCAGTGCGAGCCGCTTGCAAACCTGGTGCTGCTGGGCGAGATCTCGAACTTTACCCGCCATTACAAAAGCGGCCACTGCTACTTTACCCTCAAGGACGAGAACGCCGCCGTCAAAACGGTGCTGTTCCGCGACAAGGCCCGCCTGCTGGGCTTTGCGCCGCAGGACGGTATGCAGGTGCTGGCCTGGGGCCGCGCCACGCTGTATGAGAGGGACGGCGCTTTCCAGTTTTATGCCGAGTATCTGCGCCCCT
Organism: uncultured Gemmiger sp.; assembly: GCA_947631565.1. GTDB lineage: Bacteria > Bacillota > Clostridia > Oscillospirales > Ruminococcaceae > Gemmiger. Next base: position 44,339 of record CANRLV010000002.1, read on the forward strand.
TCGGCGCCGGCGCGGCGCAGATGGCGTTCGATGCTCTCAAGCGTAAACTGGAGGCCGAGGGCCTGTTTGACGCCGCCCGCAAACGCCCGCTGCCGCCGGCGCCGAAATGCATCGGCATCGTGACCTCCAAGACCGGCGCCGCTTTGCAGGACGTGCGCAACGTCATCGGCCGCCGCTGGCCGCTGGCAACGCTGCTGCTGGCCCCGGTCAGCGTGCAGGGGATGGAGGCGGAGGCGAGCATCGTGGCCGGCATCCGCGCACTTGATGCCGACCCGCGCCCGGAGCTGATCCTGGTCACCCGCGGCGGCGGCAGCCGGGAGGATCTGTGGGTGTTCAATTCGGAGCGCATCGCCCGCGCCGCGGCGGCCTGCCGCAAGCCGCTGGTCAGTGCCGTCGGGCATGAGATCGACTATACCATCCTTGACTATGTGGCCGACCTGCGCGCGCCCACGCCCTCGGCGGCGGCGGAGCTGTGCGTGCCGGACATCGCCGCCGTGCGCCGCAGCTTGCAGGACATACAGGGAAAATTGCAAAAAAGTATACAGTCCTGCCTGAATGTATGGTATAATAATGCATCCGGGGCCGAAAAAGCGCTGGACCGCTGCCGCCCGACGGCGGCGCTGGCCGCGCGCCGGCAGGCACTGGAGGCAGCACGGGACGCGGTCCAGAGCGCCGCGGCGGCCCGCCTGCAAAGCGCCGAAGCCCGCCTGCAGGGCGCGGCGGCGGTGGCGGCCACGCTGGACCCCTACGCCGTGCTGGGGCGCGGGTACGCGCTGGTGACCGACCGTGCCGGCAAGCAGCTGCCGGTCGAGGGATTGGCGCCGGGCCAGCGCATCATCGTGCAGGGGCGGCGCGCCTGGGCACAGTGCACGGTGGAAACGACCGGGAAAGGGGACGCACGGCCATGAGCGAAGCGATGTGCTATGAGCAGGCGATGGACCGCCTGCAAACGCTGTTGGAAAAATTGCAGGATGAGGCGACGCCGCTGGCCGAGGCCATCCGGCTTTACGCCGAGGCGGCGCAGATGATCGCCGTCTGCCACGCGGCGCTGGAAAACGCCAAGCTCCAGATCGAGGAGATCGACCTCAAGCTGGCGCAGGCGGCCCCGGCCGCGGAGGACAACGCATGACGCGGGAACAGTATGACCGCCAGTGCGCCGACTGGCGCCGCCGGACCGAGGACCGCCTGACCGTTCTGTGTGACGGGGTGTTTGCCCCCGGCGCCCGCATTGGGCAGGCGGCTCGCTACAGCCTGCTGGGCGGCGGCAAGCGGATACGCGCGCTGCTCACGCTGGCTGCCTGTAACTTGGCCGGCGGCGATACGGCCGCCGCGCTGGACTACGCCTGCGCGCTGGAGATGCTGCACTGCTATTCCCTCATCCATGACGACCTGCCCTGCATGGACAATGACGATACCCGCCGCGGCCAGCCCAGCTGCCACAGGCAGTTTGACGAGGCAACGGCCCTTTTGGCCGCCGACGCGCTGGTGACGGCCGCGTTCGAGGTCATCGCAAACGCCCCGGCCGGTGCCGAGAGCCGGGCGCAGGCCGCAGCCGTGCTGGCCAAGGGCGGCGGCGGGCGCGGTATGCTGTACGGGCAGGAGCTCGACAAGCGCTTTGAGACCGAGACGGCCGACGAGGAACAGCTGCTCGGCCTGCACCGCCACAAGACGGGGGCGCTGATCCTGGCCGCGGTGCAGCTGGGGCTTGCCGGCGGCGCCGCGGCGGACGAAGATACGCGCCAAGCGCTGGAGGACTATGCGCGGCACCTGGGGCTGGGCTTCCAGATCGTCGACGATATCCTGGATGTGACGGCCAGCAGCGAGACCCTGGGCAAGCCGGCCGGCAGCGATGCCGCCAACGGCAAAACGACCTTTGTGACGCTGTACGGGCTGGCGGGCGCAAAAGCGCGCGCCGCCGTCGAGACCCGGGCGGCCCTGCAGGCCCTGGACGGCTTTGGCGAAAAGGCTGATTTTTTGCGCCGCCTGGCCCGGGAGCTTTTGCGGCGGGAACGGTAATACGGAAAACAAAGGGATGTGAACGGGATGCAATGGCTGCAAATGCTGCTGCGCTGGAACTTTGTGCTGGTCACGGCGATCACGGCCTCGTTGGCGGCGCAGCTGGCCAAGGTCATCATCAACCTGATACTGGTGCGCAAATTTATCCCCGAGCGCCTGTGGGGCGCCGGCGGTATGCCCAGCGCGCATTCCGCCACCGTCTGTGCGATGACGGTGGCCGTGGGGCGCTACTGCGGCATACACGACACGATGTTCGCGCTGGCGCTGATCCTTTCCATCATCGTCATGTATGACGCCATGGGCGTGCGCTGGGAGACCGGCAAGCAGGCCCAGGTGCTCAACCAGCTGATCGACGAATGGATGGAACAGGGCGCGCAGTTCTGGCCCATTCTGGGCGACAAAAAGCTGAAGGAGATGGTCGGCCATACCCCCATCCAGGTGCTGACCGGCGCGGTGCTGGGCATCGGCATCGGCTTTGTGATGCCGATACCGGTCTGATCATGATTCGTTTTTGAGGTCATCGTATGAGTTACCCCCTGCTTGACCGGCTGGAAGCGCCGGGCGATGTGCGGAACCTGCCCGTCGCTGAGCTGCCCCAGCTGTGTGAGGAGATCCGCAGCTTTCTGATCGAAAGCGTATCCAACACCGGCGGCCACCTTGCCTCCAACCTGGGCGTGGTGGAGCTGACGGTGGCGCTGCACCATACGCTGGACCTGCCGCAGGACAAGATCCTGTTCGACGTCGGCCACCAGTGCTACACCCACAAGCTGCTCACCGGCCGCCGCGCGGGCTTTGCCGCGCTGCGCCAGCTGGAGGGCATCTCCGGCTTCCCGTCCCCGGCCGAGAGCGAGTACGATACCTTCGTGGCCGGGCACGGCAGCGCCGCGCTGTCGGCGGCCATCGGCATCGCCCGCGCCAAAAAGCTCAAGAATGAGCCGGGGCGCGTGGTGGTCATCGTCGGCGACGGCGCCTTCACCGGCGGCATGGTCTACGAGGGCATGAACAATATCGCCCTGCTCAACAATCTGGTCGTCATCCTCAACGACAACAAGATGTCCATCGGCAAGAACGTCGGCATGATCGCCAACTACCTGACCAAGCTGCGCACCGACCCCGCCTATTTCCACGCCAAGGCGCGCATGGAGACCGTGCTCGGGTGCATCCCGCTGGTGGGGCAGGGGCTCGTGCGCCTTTTGCAGAACGGCAAGCAGCTCATCCGCCGCTGGCTGTACCATTCCACCATGTTTGAGCAGATGGGCTTCCAGTACATAGGCCCGGTAGACGGGCACGACGTGGCCGGGCTCTGCCGCCTGTTTGAAAACATGAAGGAGCAGTTCGCGCCGCTGTTCATCCACGTCGTCACCCAGAAAGGCAAGGGCCTCAAGCCGGCCGAGGACAACCCCGGCGAGTTCCACAACGTCTCCGCCTTTGACCTTGACCACCTGACCAACCCCGAGCTCTCGCCGGAGGATTCCTTCTCGGTGTGCTTCGGGCGCAAGCTGGCCCGCCTCGGCAAGGACGAGCCGCGCCTGTGCGCCATCACGGCGGCGATGAAATACGGCACCGGGCTGCAGTATTTCAAGCACCGCTTTGCCGACCGCTTTTTTGACGTCGGCATGGCGGAGCAGCACGCCGTCACCTTTGCGGCCGGGCTGGCCAGCCAGGGCCTTTTGCCGGTGGTGGCTATCTACTCGACCTTTTTCCAGCGCGCCTATGACCAGATCATCCACGATGTGGTGCTCATGCGCCTGCCGGTCCTGTTCGCCGTGGACCGCGCCGGCTTTGTGCCCGGCGACGGCGAGACGCACCAGGGCATCTATGATGTGGCTTTCTTTGCGCAGGCCGGCATCCCGGTCTATGCGCCGGCCAACTATCAGGAGCTGGAATACTGGCTGGAGGAGCTCGTCAAAAACCCGGACGGGCCGCGCGCCATCCGCTACCCGCGCGGCAAGGAGATCTATCCGTTGGCCGCGCTGGGCTGCTCCGGCAAAGCGCTGGACCTGCTGCCTGCCCCCAGGCGGCAGGGGAAGGCCGATCTCCTGCTCATCAGCTACGGCGCCATGACCGAGGAGATCCTCTCGGCCGCCGAGACGCTGCGCGCCGACGGTATGGCCGTCGATTGCTGCAAGCTCACGCGGCTGTTCCCGCTGCCCGAGCCGGAGCTTTTGCCGCTGGTAAGGCAGTATAAGGCCATCCTGCTGGCGGAGGATACCATCGCCGCCGGCGGCATTGGCCGGCAGGTGGCGGCGCTGCTGCAGGGCGCCGGCTGGCGGGGGCAGTACGTCCCCCTTGCCGCCAACAACATCGACCTGCCGCACGCCACCGTCCAGCAGATGCGCGCTGTGCAGGGGCTGGACGCCGCCAGCATCCTGGAGATGGTGCACCTGATGATGCCGGACGGGGAGGGTACGCCGTGAAGCAGCGCCTTGACCAGTACCTGTGCCAGAATGGCCTGGCCCAAAGCCGGGAACGCGCCAAGGCGCTCATCATGGCCGGCATCGTCTATGTGAACGGCCAGAAGGCCGACAAGGCCGGCGACACCGTGCCCGAGGGCGCCGGCGTTGAGGTGCGCGGGCATGACTTCGGTTACGTTGGGCGCGGCGGGCTCAAGCTGGAGAAGGCGATGCAGGTCTTTCCGCTTGACCTGGCCGGCAAGGTCTGCATGGACATCGGCGCCGCCACCGGCGGCTTTACCGACTGTATGCTGCAAAACGGCGCCGCCAAGGTCTACGCCGTCGACGTCGGTTACGGGGAATTGGCCTGGAGCCTGCGCGGCGACGCGCGCGTCGTCAACATGGAGCGCACCAACATCCGCAGCGTCACGCCCGCCGATCTGGCCGAGCCGATCGAATTTTTCAGCGTCGATGTGTCGTTTATTTCCTTAAAGCACGTGTTGCCGGTGGCTGATGCCATCTGCACGCAAAGCGCGCAGGGCGTCTGCCTCGTCAAGCCCCAGTTCGAGGCCGGGCGCGAAAAGGTCGGCAAAAACGGCGTCGTGCGCGAGGCCGCCACCCATCGTGAGGTCCTGCTGGCTGCCGCCGGCTACGCCCGGCAAAACCATTTTGCCGTCGCCGGGCTGGACTTTTCGCCCATCAAGGGGCCGGCCGGCAACATCGAGTTCCTGATGCACCTTGTCCATACCGAGGCGGAGCCGGCCCCGATGCCGGAGCCTTGGGCCGCCCGCGTGACCGCCGCCGCCCATGCGGCGCTGGACTGAAAATACCACACAGGAGAGGTAGTATGCGCATACTGCTGTACCCCAACCGCAGCAAGGACACCGGCTTTGCCGTCACGCGGCAGGCCGTAGCGCTATTGCAAAGCAGCGGCGCCGAGGTGCTGGCCGGGCAGCGCTTCCGGCCGGCGCTGGGCGATATGGACCTGACCTTCCTGCCCCGCGCCGACGCGCTGCGCCAGGCCGACGCCGTGCTGACCGTCGGCGGTGACGGCACCATGCTGGAGGCGGGCGCCGCCTGCATCGAGCAGGAAAAGCCCATTTTGGGCGTCAACCTCGGGCGCACCGGCTTTCTGGCTACCTGTGAAGTATCCGAGCTTGCCACCAAGCTGCCGCGGCTGGCGGCGGGGGATTTTGCGCTGGAGCCGCGCAGCCTGCTCGAGGCCGAATGCGCAGCCCACGGATGGCGGCATACCGCCATCAACGAGGTGGTGCTCTACGGCAAAAGCCGCCTGCACCCGATGGACTACACGGTCTTTTGTGACGGTGTACCGGTCGGACGCTACCGCTGTGACGGCATCATCGCCGCCACGCCCACCGGCTCGACGGCGTATGCGCTCTCGGCCGGGGGACCGGCGCTGGACGCACTGGCACAGGTGCTGGAGATCATCCCCATCTGCGCCCACGGCGGGCAGCACGTGCCGCTGGTCTTTTCGGCCGGGCGGAGGCTGACCGTGACGGCGGAGGCTGAGAACCGCGACAACGTGTTTGTCTGTGCCGACAGCCAGGACCCTTGCGAGTTGGTTCCCGGCGATACGGTAGAAATATCCCTTTCCGCCAGGCGGCTGCCGCTGATCAGCTTTGACCATACCGAGCAGTTCCGCGCCGTGATCAACAAATTGATGCGAAGGTGATATAAGATGAAAAACAGCCGTCATCAGGCCGTTTTAGAGCTGATCGAGCGCTATCCCATCGACCGGCAGGAGGATCTGCTCACCCACCTGCGCAGTGCCGGCTACGATGTGACCCAGGCCACCGTCAGCCGCGACATCCGCGCCCTGGGCCTGGTCAAGACCGCCACCCCGACCGGGTACCGCTATCTGGCGCCGTCGACCCCGGCCGGCAAATCCGCCCACACGCAGGACCGGTTTGAGACCATCTTCCGGGAATCGGTCGTCAAGGTGGACTATGCCGGGCACACGGTGCTGGTGCGCTGCTATTCCGGCATGGCCAACGCCGCCTGCGAGGTCTTTGATTCCCAGACCTGGCAGGACGTGGTCGGCACGCTTTCCGGTGACGATACGTTTTTTATCCTCATGCGCAGCGAGGCGGCCGCCGCGGCCATCTGCAAGGAGCTGGCCGCCTACGCCCGCACCTGAGCCCGCCGCCGTTTTACCTGCCATTTTGCCGGGAAAGGGGGACCGCCGCCGATGCTGACGGAGCTGAAAATCGAAAATGTCGCCGTGATCGAAAAGGCGGAGGTCACCTTTGCCGGAGGCCTCAACGTCCTGACCGGCGAGACCGGGGCCGGCAAATCCATCCTCATCGATTCCATCAACGCGATCCTGGGCAACCGGACCTCGCGCGAACTGGTGCGCACCGGCGCGGCCAAGGCCTGCATCCGTGCCACCTTCTGCGGCCTGCCCGCCGCCGTGCGTGCCCGGCTGGCCGACGGCGGCTACGAGGCCGGGGACGAGCTGCTGCTCTACCGCGAGATATCGGCCGACGGCAAAGGGGCCTGCCGCGTCAACGGTATGCCGGCCACGGCCGCCTTTCTGCGCGAGCTCTCGGTGGGGCTGCTGACCATCCACGGCCAGCACGACAGCCAAAGCCTGACCAACCCCGCCCTGCACCTGGGTCTGCTCGACCGTTACGCCCAAAACGAAGCGCTGCACGCCGCCTACTATGCGCTCTACCGCGAGCTGGTCGCGATCAAGCGCCGCATGGACGCGCTGACGGCGGGGGAGCAGGAACGGCAGGCCAGGGTGGCCGCGCTGCAAAACCGCCTGACCGAGCTGGACGACGCCCGCCTGACCGCCGGTGAGGAGGAGGCCCTGCACGAACGCAAGCGGGTGCTGGACCACGCGCAGGCCATTCTGGACGGCGTCAACGCCGCCCATGCGGCCCTGGCGGGGGACGAGGACGATACCCCCGGCGCCGCCGACCTGCTGGGCAGCGTGACTGCAGCCCTGGCCGAGAGCGCCCGCCTGGACCCGGCGCTGGCTCCGGCCGCCGAGCAGCTGCAAGCGCTCTATTACAGCGCGCGCGAGCTTGCCACCGACCTGGCCGACCGCCGGGACGCCTACGATATCGACCCCGGCGAGCAGGAGCAGTTGGAGGCGCGGCTGGACCTTTTGTACCGCCTCGAGAAAAAATACGGCGCCGCGGATACGGCGGAGCTGCTCGCCCTGCGCGAAAAAACGGCGCAGGAGCTTGAGCAGTACGCGGGCGGCGCCGCGGACCTGGCCGAGCTGGGCCGCCGCAAGCAGGAACTCTATACGCAGGCCCGGCAGGCCGCCGAGGTGCTGACCCGGTCCCGCCTCGATGCTTTTGCGGCGATGGAACGCCAGATGGTCGGCGCGCTGGAATTCTTGAATATGCCGGGCATCCGCTTCGTGCTGCGGCATGAGCGCGGGCCGCTGGCCTCGGCCGGACAGGACAAGGTCGAATTTTTGATCTCCGCCAACGTCGGCGAGGAGCCAAAGCCCCTGGCCAGGATCGCCTCCGGCGGTGAGCTGTCCCGCATCATGCTGGCCTTCAAGAGTGCGCTGGCCGAGCGCGACGCCATCCCGACCGTCATTTACGACGAGATCGACAGCGGCGTTTCGGGGCTGGCCGCCGGGCGCATCGGGCAGCTGCTGCGGCAGACGGCCGCCGGGCACCAGGTGCTGTGCATCACCCACACGCCGCAGGTGGCGGCTTATGCCGACCGGCACCTGCTGATCCAAAAATCCAGCCGCGACGGCCGCACCTATACCGAGATAGCGCCGCTGGAGGGCGAGGCCCGCGTGGGCGCGCTGGCGGCGATGATATCGGGCGACAAGGTGAGCGAGGTCAGCCTTGCCAACGCCCGGGAAATGATCGAAAAGTCACACTGACCCACCACACAGCAAAGGAGAACACGATGGAACGCTATTTCGGTGAAAGCACCCCCAAGCTGGGCTTTGGTCTGATGCGGCTGCCCAAGACCGCCGGGGGCCAGATCGACATCGAGCAGGTCAAGCAGATGGTCGACCTGTTCATGGAGGCGGGGCTGACCTATTTTGACACCGCCTTTGTGTATGATGACGGCGAATCCGAGAAGGCCGCCAAGGCGGCGCTGGTGGACCGTTACCCGCGCGAGCGCTATACCCTTGCCACCAAGCTGTGCGCCTGGGCCGGCCCCGCCACCGAGGAATATGCCAAGCAGCAGTTTTATACCAGCCTCGAGCGCACCGGCGCCGGCTACTTTGACTATTATCTGCTCCATGCGTTGCAGGCCAGCAGCTATAAGATGTACGACGAGTTCGGTATCTGGGATTTCGTCAGGGAGCAGAAGGCCAAGGGCCTGATCAGGCATTGGGGTTTTTCTTTCCACGCCACGCCGGAGATCCTGGACGAGATCCTGACCGCCCACCCGGACGCCGAGTTCGTGCAGCTGCAGATCAACTACGTCGACTGGGAGGACCCCAAGGTCGCGGCCCGCGCCTGCTACGAGGTCGCCCGCAAACACGGCAAATCGGTCGTCATCATGGAGCCGGTCAAGGGCGGGGCGCTGGCGGACCCGGTGCCCGCCGTGCGCGATGTGCTCAAGGCCGCCGATGCGCAGGCCTCCTGCGCTTCCTGGGCCATCCGCTATGCGGCCTCGCTGGACGGCGTCATCACGGTGCTGTCCGGTATGTCGAACCTCGACCAGATGCGGGACAACATCTCCTACATGAAAGATTTCAAGCCGCTGGATGCGGCCGGGCAGACCGTCATCGCCCGGGCACAGGCGGCGTTCAAGGCCATCCCGTCCATCCCGTGCACGGCCTGCCACTACTGCACGGCCGGCTGCCCGATGCAGATCCCCATCCCGGAGATCTTTGCCGCCCGCAACCGTCAGCTCGTCTGGGGCCAGACCGAGCGCGGCCGCGCCGCCTATGAAAAGGCCGTCGCCGAGACGAACCCGGCCTCGGCCTGCGTGGCCTGCGGCCAGTGCGAGAACGCCTGCCCGCAGCAGATCAACGTGATCGAACAGCTCAAGGCCTGCGCGCAGGTCTTTGGCCGCTGAGCCGTCTGCAGTGGCCCTTCGCAAAAAAAGCACGGCGCCCGTCTGCTGTCAGGCGGGCGCCGTGCGCGTATCTTTGTCTGTTGTCAGGGCTTGGGCGCATTTGCGGTCGCCTGCGCCACTGTGGCCGATTTGCGGGGCAGGTGCACGCCGCAGGTCTCCAGCGCGCGGGTGAAGGACTTTGGATTTTTGTACAGGATGCCCGTCATGCCTAAGTTGTAGGCGGCCTGAGTGTTGAGCTTGTTGTCGTCGATAAAGATCGTCTCGTCGTAGGCAAGGCCATAGCGCTGCATCAGAGTGCGGTAGATGCGGGTATCCGGCTTGTTGACGCCGATCTCGAACGAGGCGACGCCGCCGTCAAAGATCGGAAAGAAATCCCGTTCCTGGATGTGCGCAAAGGTATCGGCTGCTATATTGGAAAGATAATACAGCCGGTACCCGGCCAGCTTGAGCCGGCACATCGTCTTGACGGTGGCGCGGTTGGTGCGCAGCATATCCTCCCAGGCGTCGATGACCGTCTGCACCTCAAAGGTGCGCCCGCAGCGCGCCGCCTCCTTGAGCATGGCGCGGTTGCCCTCCGCGCGGGTCAGCGCGCCGCGGTCCAGCTCCTGCCAGACCGTGCTGCCGAAGGTCAGGTCATAGACGATGTCCTCGGTGCGCTTGTTGAGGAAGTAATCCATCAAAAAGTCACGCGGGTTCCATTCCAGCACGACGCCGCCGAAATCAAAAATGATGTTGCGATACATACTGCTGCTCCCTTGCATATGGCCGGTAGGGCCGCGGCGCTTTTTGGCCGCACTGCTTGTATTATACACGAATCCCGGCCCGAAAACAACCGCTGTTTTTTGGCACGGCGGCATACAGGCCCGCGTCCTTGGCATACCCTTGACAGATACCATACAGAGGGGGCGGCCGTGATGAACTTGCGGGAACTGGGCGAGAAGGACGTGATCCAACTGAAAAGCGGCGAAAACCTGGGCCGCATCGACGATATGACCTTCGATGCGGACACCGCGCACATCGACGCCGTGATCCTGCGCGGGCGGCGCCGGCTGTTTGGCCTGCTGGGCTGTGACGAGGACCTTGTCATCCCCTGGGCGGCGCTCAAGAGCATCGGCGCCGATGTGGTGATGGCGGATATCGACGTGCCGCCGCCGGCACCGCGCCGCCGGCGCCGCTGGCTGCTGTAGATGCCGGGCCGCCCCGCTGCCGGGGCGGCATTTTGCATTTTTATCCGCCCGTTTCTGCAAGGAAACAGTGGATTTTTTGCCGGTATGTGCTATAATCAAACATAGTATGGCGCACAGGGAGGCAGGGGAGATGGCGAAACCGTTCTCCAAGCCGCCGCGCATGGCGCTTTGGGCCACGATGGCGGCCGCCGCGGCCATTGCGGCGGGTGCACTCGTCTGCTTTGCCCCGCGCTGGCAGCCCGACCGGGTGCTGCACACCGACCCTTTGCCGGACCCGGCCGGCGCCGTGCAGACCGCGGCGGAGCCCATCGACATCAACACGGCCGATGCGGCGGCGCTGACCGCGCTGCCCGGCATCGGCGAAGCTAAGGCGCAGGCCATCATCGACTACCGCACCGCGAACGGTCCCTTTGCGGCGTTGGAGGAGCTGGAGCAGGTATCCGGCATCTCGGACCGCATGGTGGAAGGCTGGCAGGGCCTGGCCGTGGCCGGGCCGACCGATAAGGAGGCATAAAACGTGCCCAAACCCGAAAAGACCGAGAGCATCTACATCAACCGCGAGCTGAGCTGGCTGGATTTCAACAGCCGCGTGCTGGCCCTGGCCAAGGATAAGAACATCCCGCTGGGCGAGCAGCTTCGCTTTGCCGCCATCTACGGCAGCAATCTTGACGAGTTTTTCATGGTCCGCGTCGGCTCGCTCTATGACCAGACGCTGCTCAAGAACGCCAAGCCGGACAACGTGACCGGCATGACCCCGGCCGCCCAGCTGGCAGCTATCGCGGCGCGGGTGGCCCAGCTGCAGGGCAAGTGCGACAAATACTGCGCGAACCTCGTGCAGGCGCTGGCGGCGCAGGGCTACCGCAAGGTGGATTTCGAGCATCTGGGCAACAAGCAGGAGCGCTTTTGGAAGACCTGGTTCCAAAAGGAAATTTTGCCGGTCTTGAGCCCGCAGATCGTCGACGCGCGCCACCCGTTCCCGTTTTTGAACAACAAGCAGATCTATTTTATCGTCCAGCTGTATTCCAAGGCGGACGGCAGCCATTTTGGCATCATCCCCGTCAGCCCTGCCTTTGAGCGCGTTCTGTGCGTGAAGAACGCGGGCAAGGAGGGCGAGGCGCCCGTCACCCAGTATGCTTTTGTCGAGGAGCTCATTGCCCACTATGCGGCCAGCGTGTTCGCCAAGCGCACGGTACAGCGATCCTGCCTGTTCCGCGTGACCCGCAACGCCGACATCACGGTGGACGAGGGCCTGCTGGACCATGACATCGACTTCCGCGATGCGATGACCGAGCTGCTCAAAAAGCGGCGCAAGCTGGCAGCAGTGCGCCTGCAGTTCTGGCCGGAGGCCCCGCAGGAGATCGTCAAATTCCTGCGCGACAAGCTGCTGGTCCCGCCCGAGCGCTGCTTTACCCAGTCGGCGCCGCTGGACATGGGCTGCCTGATGAAGCTGGCCGCCCGCATCGCGGCCGAGGACCGCCCTGACCTGTTTTACCCGGCGGCCCGCCCGCTGCCGGCCCCGGCGCACTACCGGTTGTATGAGGAAGCGCAGCGCCGCGACATCCTGCTGGCCTACCCCTACCAGAGCATCCGCCCCTTTATCCGTATGCTGATGCACGCCGGCGTCGACCCCGATGTGGTGTCGATAAAAATGACGCTGTACCGCATTGCCAGTGATTCCCAGATCGTGCAGGCGCTCATCAACGCGGCCGAGAACGGCAAGCAGGTCGTGGTCATGGTGGAGCTGCGCGCCCGCTTTGACGAGCAGAACAACATCGACTGGTCCAAGCAGCTCGAGGACGCCGGCTGCACGGTGTTCTACGGCTTTGATGAGTATAAGGTCCACTCCAAGCTGACCCTCATCACCAGCAAACGTGATGGCAAGTATTATTACTTGACACAAATCGGTACCGGCAACTACAACGAGAAGACGAGCGAGCAGTATTCCGACCTGTCCTTCATCACGGCCCGGCAGGACATCGGCGAGGAGGCCAACGCCATCTTCAACCATATGGCGATGCAGCACCTGCCCGGCGAGGAGGCCGACACCCTGCTCGTGGCGCCGCTGCATTTCCGCAGCGTGCTGCTGGAGGAGATGGATGCCCAGATCGCCCGCGCCGCCGAGGGGCTGCCCGCGCACATCATCCTCAAAAACAACTCCATCAACGACCCCGTCGTCATTGAAAAGATACGCGCCGCCAGCTGTGCGGGGGTCCGTGTGGACATGATCGTGCGCGGCATCTGCTGCCTGCGTGCCGGTGTGCCGGGTCAGACCGAGAACGTGCACATCCGCAGCCTGGTCGGGCGATATCTCGAGCACGCGCGCATCTACTGCTTCGGCGACGGTGAAGCCATGCGTATTTACATCGCCTCCGGCGACTTTTTGACCCGCAACACCGAGCGCCGGGTCGAGGTCGGCGTGCGCATCGACGACAAGCACATCGCCAAACAGCTGCGCGATATCCTGGAGATGCAGCTGTGCGATACCGTCAACGCCCGCGAGATGCAGCCCGGCGGTACCTACACCAAGGTCAAGAGCAGCGGCGCGCCGGTGGACAGCCAGATGGCGATGTACGCCTATTTCCGCGACGGCTGGGCCACGGCCCCCGCACCGGCGCCCAAAAAGGCGCCGAGCCCCAAGGCGGCCCCAAAGCCGAAAAAGCCCGCCCCGGCGGCCGGGCAGGGGAGTGGCAGTCCGGCATCCAAGCCGGTATCTGCCCAGCGGCAGGCCAGGGTAACGGTCCGCACCCGCCGCCCGGCCTGGCTGCGCGCCCTGCTGGGCCGCACCAAACGTTGAATGCCCTAAGGAGGTACCACGATGAAAAGCTGTGTTCTGACCGCCAATTATGAGTGCGACGCCGCCAAGGTGTGGCTGTACCTGACCAACCCCGTGCTCAACCATTGGCGCACCGACATCACCGAGACCGAGATCGACCCCGAGGGCGTGCGGCGCACCGACACCCACAAGGACGGCAGCAAGACCCAGATCACCTATACCCGCAGGGAAAAACCGCGCGCCGTCAGCTGCACGTTCAGCCACGGGCGGCAGACCGGCACCTTCACGGCCATTTTGCTGGGCGGGCAGGGGAACGCGAGCCTGGAATGCACGTTCGAGATCGATGGCCTTGGTATGTTCGACAAGGCCCACAAGCACCTGCAGCCCGTGCTGGATATGCTGGAAAAGGCGCTGGCGTAAGCCGGCACTTGACAAAACGCCTGCCAGCCGTTACAATAGCAGCAGTCAAATGCGAAGAAGGGAACCAGTACCCTTTCCATGCGCAAGCCTCAGAGAGGCCCCGGTCGGTGCAAGGGGCTGGCGGCGCGAAGGGCGAATACATCCCCGAGCAGCAGGCTGAACCCCGGGTCCCTGGGATCGCGGGCAGTAGGCTGTGCCGTGCGCGCACGTTACAGCGCTTTGGGTATCGGATGGCAGTACAAGCCGCCTGTACCCGCAAAGGCCTGCTTTGCCGTGAGGCACGGGCGAACAGAGGTGGTACCGCGTATTTTCGCCCTCTGCCAAATCTCGCATTTGGCGGGGGCGTTTTGCTTTGCCCTTGCCGCCCACACAAGGAGGAAACACATGACCCTGTACGACGAACTGGTGGCCCGCGGGCTGATCGCCCAGGTGACCGACGAGCCCGAGATCAAGGAGCTCATCAACAACGGCAAGGCGACGTTTTACATCGGCTTTGACTGCACGGCCGACAGCCTGACCGCCGGCCACTTTATGGCCCTGACGCTGATGAAGCGGATGCAGCAGGCCGGCAACACGCCCATCGCCCTGATCGGCGGCGGCACCACGATGATCGGCGACCCTTCCGGCCGCACCGATATGCGCAAGATGCTCACGCGGGAGGACATCGACCACAACGCCGAGTGCTTCAAGCGCCAGATGGAGCGTTTTATTGATTTCGGCCCCGGCAAGGCCATCATGCTCAACAATGCCGACTGGCTGCTGGACCTCAATTATGTCGAGCTGCTGCGCGAGGTGGGGGCCTGCTTCAGCGTCAACAATATGCTGCGCGCCGAATGCTACAAAAACCGTATGGAGCGCGGGCTGTCCTTCCTGGAATTCAACTACATGATCATGCAGAGCTATGACTTCTACCACATGTTCCAGACCCACGGCTGCAATATGCAGTGCGGCGGCGACGATCAGTGGAGCAATATGCTGGGCGGCACCGAGCTCATCCGCCGCAAGCTGGGCAAGGACGCCTATGCCTTTACCATCACGCTGCTGACCGATTCCCAAGGCAACAAGATGGGCAAGACTGCCGGCAACGCCGTCTGGCTGGACCCCAACAAGACGAGCCCCTTTGACTTTTACCAGTACTGGCGCAACGTCGGCGACGCCGATGTGCTCAAGTGCATCCGTATGCTGACCTTCCTGCCGCTGGAGGAGATCGACGCCATGGCCGGCTGGCAGGGCGAGCAGCTCAACAAGGCCAAGGAGATCCTGGCCTATGAGCTGACGAGCCTTGTGCACGGCAAGGCCGAGGCCGACAAGGCACAGCAGACGGCGCGCGGCCTGTTTGGCGGCGCCGCGGCGCACGAGAATATGCCCGCCACCGTGCTGGACCGGGCCCTTGTCAGGGACGGCAAGGTCGGCCTGCTGGCGGCGATGGTGGCCGCGGGGCTGTGTGCCTCCAACGGCGAGGCCCGGCGCCTGGTGCAGCAGGGCGGCATTTTGCTGGACGGCGAGAAGGTCACCGACCCGGCCGCGGCCCTGACCGTCGAGACGCTGCAGAAGGGCGTCGTCATCAAAAAAGGCAAGAAGGTCTACCATAAGGTGAGCCTGTAAAAACAAAAATCGCCGGCGGCGGTCCGATAGCAGGGACTGCCGTCGGCCTTTTTGTGCCCTGGCGCTTGCCTGACCGCAAAATATGGGATATAATAAAGAAAAAACCGGCGGAGTGGGGGAGAGATATGCCCAAAGAAAAGCTCAAGACCATCTATGTGTGCACCCAGTGCGGCGAGACCAGCCCGCGCTGGCTGGGGCGCTGCCCGTCCTGCGGCGCGTGGAACACGATGGCCGAGGACGTGGTGGCGGAGCCGGCCAAGCCCTCCGCCGGCGGCGCCAGGACCGCCGTGCGCACGCCGGGGCAGACAAGCCTGCAGCCACTCAAGCTCAAAAACATCTCGACGACCGAGGAAAAGAGCCGCATCGTCACCGGCATCCAGGAGCTGGACCGGGTGCTGGGCGGCGGTATCGTGCTGGGCAGCGTCATCCTCATCGGCGGCGAGCCGGGCATCGGCAAGTCGACCATCCTTTTGCAGCTGTGCGGCGAGGTCTCGGGCCGCCGCAGCGTGCTCTATGTGACGGGCGAGGAATCGGTGCGGCAGATCAAGCTGCGCGCGCTGCGCCTCGGCGTGCCGCAGGAGAATATTTCGCTGGTGGCAGACGGCGACGTCGATGAGATTTGCGGCCTGATCGAACAGACCAAGCCCGGGCTGGTGGTCATCGATTCCATCCAGACCATGCGCTGCACCGACATCGCCTCCTCGTCCGGTACGGTCAGCCAGGTCAAGGAGAGCACCTCGCGCTTTCTGGCAGTGGCAAAAAGCCTTGAGATACCGATTTTTATCGTCGGCCATGTGAACAAGGACGGCGCCATTGCCGGGCCCAAGGTGATGGAACACATCGTTGACACCGTGCTCTATTTTGAGGGCGACAAGACCCTGCCGTACCGCGTGCTGCGCGCGGTCAAGAACCGCTACGGCTCCACCAACGAGATCGGTATGTTCGACATGACCGGCAAGGGCCTTGAACAGATCGACAACCCCAGCCAGGTCATGCTGGAGGGGCGGCCGGTGGGCATCAGCGGTACCTGCGTCGCCTGCGTGATGGAGGGCACCCGCCCGGTGCTGAGCGAGGTGCAGGCCCTGGCCGGCAAGACGGCGGCCCCGGCGCCGCGGCGCACGGCCAGCGGCTTTGACTACAACCGTATGTACCTGCTGCTGGCCGTGCTGGAACGCCGGGCCGGGTACGATTTCTCCGGCCGGGACGTGTACGTCAACATCGTCGGCGGCCTGCGCCTGGACGAGACCGCCTGCGACCTGCCGGTGTGCCTTGCGATGGCCTCCAGCCTGCTCGATCTGCCCATCGACGAAAAGACGGTGGCCATCGGGGAGGTGGGCCTGGGCGGCGAGATCCGCAGCGTGCCGCACCTGGAGACGCGCCTGCGCGAGGCTCAGCGCGTCGGCTTTACCGCCGCCATCGTGCCCAGGCACAACCTCAAGCTGCTGGAGGCGCGGGAATTTGCCGGTTTAAAGCTGATTGGCGTATCCTACCTGCGCGAGGCCGTCAACGCCATCAAACTCAAACAGTAAGGGAGGGTCCATACCATGGTCAAACGTCTGCTGGACTGCACCGCCGCCGAGC
This sequence comes from uncultured Gemmiger sp., assembly GCA_947631565.1. Classification (GTDB taxonomy): domain Bacteria; phylum Bacillota; class Clostridia; order Oscillospirales; family Ruminococcaceae; genus Gemmiger. The sequence goes on from CANRLV010000002.1 coordinate 61,345, forward strand.
TGGCCGCCTACACCAAGCCCCAGCTGCTCGAAGCCATCCGTGGCTGCGAGGGGCGCGTGCTGGCTGCCGAGAGCATCGGCACGCTGACGCCGCTTTTGGGCGACGTCACCAACGCCGAGTTTGCCGCCGCGCTCGGGGCCGACATCCTGCTGCTCAATATGTTTGACGTGATAACGCCAAATATACAGGGCCTGCCGCCGTGCGCGGCGGAAGACACCGTGCGGGCGCTCAAGCGCCTGACCGGGCGCGCGGTGGGCATCAACCTCGAGCCGGTGGATCCGGATTACGCCAAAAACAACGACGGTACGCTGTGGCAGCTCTCACAGGGGCGGCTGGCAACGGCCGGGAACGCCCGGCGCGCCGCCGCCATGGGCGTGGACCTGGTACTGCTGACCGGCAACCCCGGCAACGGCGTGACCAACGATGCCATCCTGGCCAGCCTGCGCGCGATGCGCGCCGCGGTGGGGGAGGGACTGCTGCTGGCGGCCGGCAAGATGCACGCCGCCGGCATCGTATCGGCGACCGGTGCGCCGCTGCTGACGCCGCAGGAGGTGGACGCCTTTGCCGATGCCGGCGCTGATATCATCCTGCTGCCGGCGCCCGGCACCGTGCCCGGCATGACGTTGGCGGCTGCCCAGACGCTGGTGGAGGCCGCGCACCGCCGCGGCAAGCTGGGGATGACCGCCATCGGTACCTCACAGGAGGGGGCGGACGCCGACACCGTGCGCCGCATCGCGCTGATGAGCAAGATGGCCGGAGCGGACATCCACCACATCGGCGATACCGGTATGCCGGGCATGGCCTGGCCGGAAAACATCCTGGCGTACTCCATTGCCATCCGCGGCCGCCGCCATACCTACCGCACGATGGCCCGCAGCATCAACCGTTGAGTGCGCCTGCCGTGCGGCGGCAAAAGTCTGTTAAAGGCCGCGGGGGACTGCCGACAAGGACGGCGCGCCGCAGACCGTTGGCCCGGGCGATACGCTGCCGGTAAAGCATTTTTCTCCGCGCAGTCTTGACAGGGAAGCCCGTGCCGTGCAGCCCGTGCTGTGTTATGGATTTCCGTATACATAATTTCGCTAAAGATAAGTTTAGCGAAATATAGGGGAGGGCAAAGGGCCTTGTTTTGCGGCGTTCCGGGGGCCTCGGCGTGCTCCGGCTGCCGCGCTCTGGCAGCGGGCGCATATATTACCATATAAATAAGTGACCTTATGGGGCACATTGGTTTTTGCAGCAGCGCTTTCCTTTGCCCGCAAGTTCGAATGGCTTATGCATCGATGCCAATACGGATCTCTTGCCTTATGATTGGCCGGTACGCTGCCGTACGGTTGTCAGTAGCATCGATGGCAGCCTCGGTGTATTTGTTCCTGCAGCGGGCTGCCGTGCAGCTGTACGCGGCTGGTTCGGTAATATATACTTGCCGAGACAGGCAGTTGGCTGGCTATGTTTCGCGGTCGACCAATGACTTGGTTTCCTGCCGCAAAGGTGTCCAGTTTACACGCTGACAGGCAAAACCGCGGCAAGGCAGTCCGCCACGCGCAATTTCGCTAAATTTTGTTGGAGGGTCCCCCTATGAGCAGCTACATCGATGTGGCCCACCCGGACCGCCATGCGCCGTACCTGGATATTCCGGACGACGTCATTGAGTACCTGCACTATCTTGATTTTGTCAAGCAGCGCTCGCCGCGCACCGTCAACGGGTATTATCTTGACCTGCGCGGCTTTTTCCGCTATATGGCGCAGGAATGGGGCCTTGTCCCCCGCGGCACCGACCCGGAAAAGATCGACCTGACAGGCATTACCACACAGGATATCGCGAAGATACGCAAAAAAGATATTTTCGGCTATCTCGAATATGCCCGCACCAACGACAACGGCCCCAAGGCACGGGCACGGAAATTATCGGCACTGCGCGGATTTTTTGGCTATTTATGCAATCAGGTCAATCGTTTGCAGCAAAACCCGACCGAGAACATCAGCCTCGGCGCGCCCAAAAAGACGCTGCCCAAGTACCTGACGCTGGAGGAATCCGTCCGCCTGCTCGAAAATATCCAAAGCGATTTCCATGAGAGGGATTATTGCATATTGACGCTGTTTTTGAACTGCGGTATGCGCTTGGCGGAGCTTGTCACCATCGATTTGTCCAGCTTCCGGGACGATACCATCCGAATCATGGGCAAGGGCGGCAAGGAACGGCTCGTCTACCTGAACGATGCCTGCCAGAGCGCGCTGGAGCCCTATTGCAAGGCGCGGGCGGCGCTGCCGAATCTTGTCGACAAGGAGGCGCTGTTCGTCTCGAAAAAGACCGGCAAGCGGCTGACGGCGCGGCGCGTGGAGCAGATCGTGGCCCGCTGCCTGCAGTCGGCCGGTCTGTCGGGGCGCGGCTACAGCCCGCACAAGCTGCGCCACACCGCCGCCACGCTGATGTACCAGCACGGCAACGTCGATATGCTGGCGCTCAAAGAGATCCTGGGCCATGAAAACGTATCGACCACGCAGATCTACACCCACATCAACCAGCGGCAGTTGAAGGCGGCGGTGGCCTCCTCCCCGTTGGCCGGCATCAAGGCCCCGCCGCCGCCAAGCGCCTCAAAGCAGGACGCCGGCGAAGAAGACGGCTGACCCGGCCCCCAGCGCGCAGCAGACGGCACTGCCCGCCAGCACCAGCGCGTAGCGCACCAGCAGGGCTTTGGTCAAGGCTGCGGTGCCCGGCGCGCCCGGCAAGGGGCCGGCGCCCAGCACACTGCGCAGCAGCGCCGTGCACACGGGCCCCGCGCACACCGTCAGCGCGAACAGCAGCAGCAAAAGGCCAAGGTCCGGCAGCAATGTGATGAGCCAATGGGCGACCAGCCCCTTGGCGCCGCCGGCCGCAAACACGTTGGCGGCGCAAAAGCCCAGATAGCAGCCCTTGAGCGCGAACAGCACCGCCAACGGCACGGCGCCCAGCGCACAGAACCCGCACAGCAGCACGAGCGTGCATTGCAAAAAGGCGCCGGCAAACAGGTCGGCAAAAACGGGACCGAAAGCGGCAAAGGACTGCCTGTCCATGAAATGGGCAGCCAAGGCAGCCCCGGCCGCGGTGCCGCCGCGCCCCAGCAAAATGCCGGGCAGGTAGCCGAACAGGAACAGCGTCACACATACCGCGCCCAGGGCCATTTGCCCGGGCGCGGTGCTTTGTGCCGGGCCGGGCGCGGCGGCCGCTTTTGGCACCGGGCGCGGCCGGGCCGCACCGGCGCGCATCAGTGCGGCAGCGCACTGCCGGCGCTGCGCAGTGCGCTCATGGTGCCGCCGGCAATGCCGCCCAGCAGCAGCGCTACAGGCACGGCCAGGGCCGCCCCCTGCAGGGCCACCGTGCCGCGCATCACAAAGGCGGCCAGGGCCAGGCACAGGCAGTAAAATACGCCGCAGCCCGCCCCGCATACCAGGCGCAGACGGCCCAACTTACAGCCCAATATCCAGCCCGAGACGGCCGCGCCGACCCACGCGGCGGCCACCGCCATCGGCTGCACGGCGGCCGGCGGCAGGCAGAACCGATCCAGCACAAAGGCGAACGCCGCCAGCAGTGCGAGCGCCGCGCCGGTGCCGCAGCCGAAGGCCAGCACAAACGCCGGAACGGGCGCGGATCCGCCGGTCCTGCGGAGCGCCTGTGCCGCCTTGGGCGCGGCGGGGCGTTTTTTGATGGCAGGTTTTTTGCCCATACTGCATTCCCCCTGTTTTATGGGTTCACGCGGGCAGCGGCAAAAACAAAACCGCCCCCGCACAGTCAACACTATGCGGGGGCGCGGATCTGTATGCGCGGGTGTTATTTGGCGGCTTTGGCCGGCTTGTTGTCCTTGCTGTCCTTGGCGTCCTTGCTGTCGCCGCCCTTGTTGGCGGGGCCCATATCCAGCTTGTTGACCGAAGCGATGGCCGAACGGCGCATACGCAGCTTGACGCGGTCGCTGGTGGTCTCGAGCACAAAGGTGTCGTCCTTGATGGCGGCGACGATGCCGATGATGCCGCCGATGGTGGTCACCTCATCGCCAATTTCGATAGAATTGCGCATCTGGGCGTCTTTTTTCTCCTGCTTCTGCTGCGGGCGCCAGAGGATGAAGTACAGCGCCGCGATCATCACGACAAAGGGCAGGATGGTAACGAGCAGACCGCCGCCGGCCGCGGTGGCATCGGCATTCAAGAATTGCAGCATCATGTGGGTTCTCCTTAGTTTCAAAATTTGCCGTAGCAACTAATGGGTATTATACAAAATTTGACGCCGTTGTGCAAGGGCAAAGCGGCAAAAACGGCAAAAAATCAAATGCGGCGGTCCAAAACATGGGCATACGTCGCGTAAAACTGCAGGAAGGTGTCATTATCCAGTGCCTGCCGGATGCGTTCGAGCAGCGTGTTGTAAAAATACAGGTTGTGCATGACGGCCAGGCGCATCCCCAGCATCTCCTGCGATATCTGCAGGTGGCGCAGGTAGGCGCGCGAGAAATGCCGGCAGACCGGGCAGTCGCAGTCCGGGTCGATGGGCGCGGCATCGTTTTTGTATTTCTCGTTTTTGATGTTGAGCACGCCCTGCCAGGTGAACAGATGCCCGTGGCGGGCGTTGCGGCTGGGCATCACACAGTCAAACAGGTCCACGCCGCGCGCCACCGCCTCGATGATGTTGCCGGGCGTGCCGACACCCATTAAATAGCGTATCTTGTCCGCGGGGGCATGGGGCTCCACTGCCTCGATGACATCATACATCACCTCGGCCGGCTCCCCCACCGCCAGCCCGCCGATGGCGTAGCCGTCCAGGTCCATAGCGGCGATCCGCTTCATGTGCTCCACGCGCAGGTCCTTGTAGGTGCAGCCCTGGTTGATGCCGAACAGCAGCTGGTCCGGGTTGACGGCCTTGCCCTCGGCCTTCAAGCGCGCCAGCTCCGTCTGGCAGCGCGCCAGCCAGCGGGCCGTGCGCGCGCAGCTGGCCTTGGCGTAATCATACTCGGCCGGGTTCTCGACACATTCGTCAAAGGCCATGGCGATGGTGGAGCCGAGGTTCGCCTGGATGCGCATACTCTCCTCGGGGCCCATAAAGATGCGCCGCCCGTCGATGTGAGAGTGGAAGGTCACGCCCTCCTCGCTGATGCCGCGCAGCTTGGCCAGGCTGAATACCTGGAAGCCGCCGCTGTCGGTCAGGATCGGGCCGTTCCAGCGGGTAAAGGCGTGCAGACCGCCCATGCCGGCCACCAGCTCGTCACCGGGGCGCAGATGCAGGTGGTAGGTGTTGCACAGCATGACCTGGGTCTTTATGTTTTGCAGGTCCAGCGCCGACAACCCGCCCTTGATGGCGGCCGCGGTGGCCACGTTCATAAACGCCGGGGTCTGCACGGTGCCGTGCACGGTGACGAATTCGCCCCGGCGGGCGCTCCCTTGTTTTTTGAGCAGGCGGTAGGACATAGCTGTCTTCCTTTTTATAAAATCAACATAGCATCGCCGAATGAGAAGAATCTATATTTTTCATCCACGGCGATCTTGTAGGCCCGCATCGTCGGCGTATAGCCGTAAAAGGCCGCCACCAGCATGATGAGCGTGCTCTCGGGCAGGTGAAAGTTGGTGATGAGCCCGTCGATGGCGTGCAGCTCGACGCCCGGATAGAGAAAAATGCCGGTATCGCCGCTGCACGGCACGATGCCCCCGTGCGCGGCCCACACAGCCTCCAGCGTGCGGCAGCTCGTGGTGCCCACGGCGATGACCCGGTGCCCGGCGGCGCGCGCGGCGTTGATGGCGCCGGCAGCCTCCTCGCTGACCGAATACCACTCGCTGTGCATATGGTGGTCAGCAATGTCCTCAGCGCTGACCGGGCGGAAGGTGCCCAGCCCCACATGCAGCGTTACCTCGGCAATGCCGACGCCCTTCTGCCGGATGCGCTCGAGCAATTCCGGGGTGAAATGCAGCCCGGCGGTGGGGGCGGCGGCGCTGCCCAGCTCCTTGGCGTAGACGGTCTGGTACTGGCTCTGGTCCTCAAGCTGGGCCGTGATATAGGGCGGCAGCGGCATCTTGCCGAAGGCGTCCAGCTTTTCATACAAAGTGGCGGTATCGTAGCTGAAGGTGATGTACTTGTTGCCGTCCGGCAGTGTATCGCGCACCTCGGCCGTCAGCGTGCCGTCGCCGAAGCTGAGGTGCGTGCCCGTCTGCATACGCTTGCCGGGGCGGGCCAGGCATTCCCAGGTGTCCCCTGCCTGCTGGCGCAGCAGCAGCAGCTCGCACACGGCGCCGGTGGGGACCTTGTGCCCGATGAGCCGCGCCGGCAGCACCTTGGAATTGTTGACGACCAGCACGTCGCCGGGGGCAAGGTAGTCAAGGATATCCCGGAAAATGCGATGCTCCACCGCATCGGAGCCGCGGCGCAGCACCATCAGGCGTGCGGCGTCGCGCGGGGCGGCGGGGGTCTGTGCGATACAGGATTTGGGCAGCTCGTACCAGAAGTCTTTTTTGAGCATGGTTTTTTCCTTTTTGCGTTGACAAGCGGGCCCGCGGATACTATAATAGTGGCTGACACAGAGGCGCGGGCGCCATCAGTAACCGCCGCATCGCATCTGCCCGCCACGGGCAGGCGGTGAAAGGGGCTCCCGCCGAAGGCGATGTGCGGCACGCATCGTACCTGGGCCCGTGCCCGAACAGGGGCGGGACTGTCACGCTGGTTTTGCCGGTGTGTTGCGCTGTGTGGCAATATGATATTATATTGCATTGCGTGCCGGTTTTCAAGCCGGTTTTTTTTCATTCTGTCCCCGGTTCCGCGCGCCGCCTGCGCCGCATACACTGGGTACAGCAGCGAAATCAGGAAAGGACGGACCCCCTTATGGCAGTTACCCCCGCAAGAAAGTACAAGGTCGGCGTCGTCGGCGCCACCGGCATGGTGGGCCAGCGCTTCATCACGCTGCTCAGCGACCATCCGTGGTTCACCCTGACCGCGCTGGCCGCCAGCGCCCGCTCCGCCGGTATGCCCTATGCGAAGGCCGTCGAGGGCCGCTGGCTGCTGGAGGAGCCGATGCCCGAGGCCGTGAAGGATATGGTCGTGCTGGATGCCGCCGATGTGCAGGCGGTGACGGCGAACGTCGATTTTGTGTTCTGCGCCGTCAACATGAGCAAGGACGAGACCAGGGCGCTGGAGGAGGCCTATGCCAGGGCAGAGTGCCCGGTCGTGTCCAACAACAGCGCCCACCGCGCCACGCCGGACGTGCCGATGGTGGTGCCGGAGATCAATGCCGACCACATCGGCATCATCCCCGCCCAGCGCCGGCGCCTTGGCACCAAACGCGGCTTCATCGCCGTCAAGTCCAATTGCAGTCTGCAAAGCTATGTGCCGGCCCTGCACCCGCTGCGCGGGTACGGCATCACCGACTGCCTGGTCTGCACCTACCAGGCCATCTCCGGCGCCGGCAAAAACTTTGCCACTTTCCCCGAGATTTTGGACAACGTCATCCCCTACATCGGCGGCGAGGAGGAAAAGAGCGAGCAGGAGCCACTCAAGCTCTGGGGCCATATCGAGGGTGATGCCATCGTGCCGGCCGCGGGTCCCCGCTTTACCGCCCAGTGCCTGCGCGTGCCGGTGCTGGACGGCCATATGGCGGCGGTGTTCGTGCGCTTTGCCAACAAGCCTGCGCAGGAGCAGATCCTGGAGGCGTGGCAGAGCTTTGCCGGCCCGGCGCAGACGCTCGGCCTGCCCAGCGCGCCCAAACAGTTCCTGCATTATTTTGCCGAGCCGGATCGCCCGCAGCCCAGGCTCGACCGTATGCTGGAGAACGGCATGGCCGTGAGCATCGGCCGCCTGCGCCCCGACACCCAGTATGACTACAAGTTCGTCTGCCTTTCCCACAATACGCTGCGCGGAGCTGCCGGCGGCGGCGTGCTGCTGGCCGAGCTGCTGGCCGCCAAAGGGTATTTTGACTGACCGTTTCTGCTTTGTGTGAAGGAGTTGAGCGCCGATGAAAAAGCCTGTTTTTACCGGGTCCGCCGTGGCCATCATCACCCCGTTCTTTGCCGACGGCAGCGTCAACTATGACGAGCTGGGCCGCATCATTGATTCCCAAATCGCCCACGGCACCGACGCCGTCGTCATCTGCGGCACGACCGGCGAATCCTCAACGTTGAACGATGCGGAGCACATCGAATGCATCCGCTATACGGTGCGGCGCGTGGCCGGGCGCGTGCCGGTCATTGCCGGCACCGGCTCCAACGACACCGCCTACGCCGTCGCCCTCTCCAGGCAGGCCGAGGCGGCCGGCGCCGACGCGCTGCTGCTCGTCACCCCCTACTACAACAAGACCAGCCAGGCCGGGCTTGTTGCGCATTTTTCCGCCATTGCGAACGCCGTGCAGCTGCCCTGCATTTTGTACAACGTACCCAGCCGCACCGGCTGCAACCTGGCCCCGGCCACCGTGGCCGAGCTCGCCAAGCTGCCCAACATCAACGCCGTCAAGGAAGCAAGCGGCAACATCGCGCAGGTGACCGAGATCGCCGCCCTGTGCGGGGACGACATCAACCTCTATTCCGGCAACGACGACCAGATCGTGCCCATTCTGTCGTTGGGCGGCAAGGGCGTCATCAGCGTGCTGGCCAATGTCGCCCCCAAGATGGCGCACGACATCTGCGCCAAATGGTTTGCCGGCGATACGGCCGGCAGCCTGGCGCTGCAGCTGGCGGCCCTGCCGCTGTGCAGGGCGCTGTTTGCCGACGTCAACCCCATCCCGGTCAAGTGGGCGATGAACGAGCTGGGCTGGGCCGCCGGTTCCTGCCGCCTGCCGCTGGTCGCGCCCTCCGCGGCCGTGCAGCAGCAGCTGAAAGCGGCGCTGGATAGCGCCGACGTCTGCCGGGCAGAATAAAACCTGCCGCCAACGTCGAAAAGAAAGGATCCGCTATGGTCAATATCATCCTGCAGGGTATCTGCGGGCGCATGGGGCACGCGCTGCTGGAAAAGATCGCCGCCAACCCCGGCTGCCGCGTCGCCGCCGGCGTCGATCTGCAGACCGGCGAGGTGCAGGGCATCCCGGTCTATGCCGGCTTTGACGCCCTGCCCCCCATCGCCGATGCCGTCGTCATTGATTTCTCCGGCCCGGCCGGGGCGGTGGCCGCGGCCCGCTGGGGCGCCGAACACGGTGTGCCCTGCGTCATCTGCTCGACCGGCCTGTCGGCGGCGGACGAGGCGGCGCTGGAGGAGGCGGCGGCCAGGGTGGCCGTGTTCCGCAGCGCCAACATGTCGGTGGGAGTCAATGTCCTCATCGAGCTGGCCAAGCGCGCGGCGCGTCTGTGCGGCAGCGACTTTGACATCGAGATCATCGAGAAGCACCACCGCAACAAGCTGGATGCCCCCAGCGGCACGGCGCTGATGATCGCCGACGCCATCAATACCGCGGCGGACGGCCGCTACACCTATGTGTATGACCGCCACGCCGTGCGCCAAAAGCGCGCCGATGCCGAGTTGGGCATCAGCGCCGTGCGCGGCGGCGGCATCGTGGGCGAGCATGAGGTGCTGTTCTGCGGCCCCGAGGAGACGCTGACCCTGGCCCACAGCGCCCAGAGCCGCGGCGTGTTTGCCGACGGCGCGGTGCGCGCGGCCCTCTACCTGGCCGGCTGCACGCCCGGCTACTATACCATGACCGACCTGCTGCGGGACACCCTGCTGCCGGAATAACATTTTTGAAAGGAAGCCGCGATGCGACTGCCCAAAAAGGAACTGTTGGCCGGGGCGTGCCTGGCCGCTGCCGCTGCCGTGCTGGCGGCAGGTATCGTGCTCGGCACCCGCCTGACCGCGGCGCCCTCCCCTGCCCCAACGCCGGCGCTCACTGCGGCCCCAACGCCGGAGCCGACCCCGGAACCGCAGCCGACGGTAGAGACACTGCGTTTTTCCGCCTGCGGGGATGACCTGATCCATGACGGGCTCTACCAACAGGCAGCCCGCCGCGCCGCCGAGGCCGGCAACCCGGACGGCCGGCAGTATGACTTTGCCTACGCCTATGAGCCGATGCGGGACGTTCTGGCCGGCTTCGATGTCAACTGGCTGAACCAGGAGACGCTCGTCAACAGTGCCTACGAGCCCAGCGGTTACCCGCAGTTCTCGACCCCGACCGACATCACCGACGCCCTGTATGACGCCGGCTGGCGGGTGTTCAGCCTTTCCAACAATCACAGCTACGACAAATATGCCGACGGCATCGAATCCTCCTTGGCGCACTGGGCCACCATGCCGGACGATGTGGTGACGATGGGCTTTTACAATGTCGATACGCTGGACGACTACGCGTATCAAACCGTCAACGGCATCACCATCGGCTATCTCTCCTACACCGAGTACACCAACGGTATCCCGGTGCCGGCCGGCGCCGCCCACCGCGTCATTTTGCTGGAGGAGAGGGACCTCATCGCCAGGCAGATGGCCGATATGCGCCCCAACTGTGATGTGCTTGTCGTCAGCTGCCACTGGGGCGAGGAGGGCAGCCATGCGGTGACCGATTTCCAGCGCGAGACCGCGCAGTTTTTGGTCGACAACGGCGCCGACCTGATCATCGGCACCCACCCGCACGTTACCCAGACCGCCGAATGGCTGACCGCCGCCGACGGGCATACGGCCTTTGTGACCTATTCCCTGGGAAATTTCATCAGCGCCCAGGCCAGCCCGGACAACATGATCGGCACCATGCTGGACATCACCTTTGAGAAGACCACCCAGCCGGACGGAACGGTCTCGCTGGCGCTGCGCGAGCCTCGGCTGTGGCCGGTCATCACCCAGTACGAGGGCGGCTACAGCAACATCCGCGTCTACCCGTATGCCGATTACACCGACGAGCTCGGCGCCGCCCACGGCAATTTCGCCTTGAGCCGCGCTTATATCGAGGAGGTCCTCACCGCCTCGGTGGACCTGCAGTTCCTGGCCCTTGAATGATCAAGTAAGGAGGAAAACCATGTACGGCGTCAGCAAGATCACCAGCGAGCAGAACATCATGCTCATCACCTTCCCGAATACGCAGTACAGCGCGCAAAATCTGGCCTACCATCTGGACGCCATCGCCAAGGCCGGCATCGTCATCGATATGATCAGCCAGAGCGTGCCGCGCGGCGACAAGCTGGATCTCAGCTTTACCACCAGCAATGACAATTTTGCTGCCGTTCTCGAGGCCCTGGCCGCCGCCAAAACGGCTCCGCCGCTCATCTCGAGTGTGTATGCGAAAATCAACCTCTACGGTGAGGATATGGTCACCAGCTGCGGCGTAGCGGCCCGCGCGCTGGCGGCGCTGGCCGAGATCCATGTGGACATCGAGCTCATCACCACCAGCGACCTGGACATCTCGCTGCTGCTCAACGATGAGGACGAGGACGCCGCCCTGGCCGCCCTGCGCAAGGCGTTCGAGCTGTAACAGGCAACCTGAAAGGGATATTTTAAACCTATCGCCCTCGGCTGACATGTGCAGACGAGGGCGATACTTCTGGAGCAAAAAATGTCGTTCGAGTCGCCTTTAGGCATGAGAACGATATTTTTTTGCGACGGGGTGTGTCCAAGAGAGGGTTATAGTCCGCGTTCGCTGACATATATTTCGGTTTCGCCCTCGCTCAACGCTGTGCGCCCGCAGGCGCCTGCCGGAGCGCAACCGCCGCAAAGCGGCGGCTCTTGGCGCACAGGCACGGGCGTTTGCGCCACACGCTGCGCGTGTGCGGCGGGCATAGCCCGCCGTGCGCAAAACCCCTCTTTTTCAGCGTGTCGATTTTTTCGACACGCTGAAAAGCCGTGCCCGGACACTGGACGCGGCTTTTGCGCTTGCAGGGGCGGCGGCGCTGTGGTATGATGAGGGTACATCGACCATGGTAAAGGACGGTATGCAAAGTATGAAGGACGGCTTTTTGCGGGTCGCGGCGGTCTCGCCCGCGCTGCGCGTGGCGGATTGCGCGTACAATGCGCAGCAGATCATCGGCGCCATGCAGGTGTATGCCAAACAGGATGTACAGCTGCTGGTCTTTCCGGAACTGTGCGTGACCGGGTATACCTGCGGCGACCTGTTTTTGCAGCGCACGCTGCGGCAGGGCGCGCTGGCGGCGCTGCGGGAGATCGTCAAGGCATCCGAGCCACTCAACATGGCGGTCATCGTTGGCCTGCCGGTGCAGGCGGACGGCAAGCTGTACAACTGCGCGGCCATCGTGAACGGGGGCAGGCTGTGCGGGCTGGTGCCCAAGCGCTTTCTGCCCAACTATGCCGAGTTCTATGAGCTGCGGCATTTTGCGTCGGCGACGGCGGGACCGGCGCACCCGGTAAGGCTGGAGGACGGCGCCGGGGTACAGTTTGGCACCGACATCCTGTTTGACCTGGGCGGCGGGGCCGCGCTGGCCGTTGAGATCTGCGAGGATTTGTGGGCCCCGGTACCGCCGAGCTGCGCCCACGCACTGGCCGGGGCGACGGTCATAGCCAACCTTTCGGCCAGCGACGAGACGGTCGGCAAGGCCGAGTACCGCCGCGCGCTGGTCCAGAACCAGAGCGCGCGCCTGCTCTGCGCCTATGTCTATGCCGACGCCGGCCACGGCGAAAGCACCACCGACATGACCTTTGCCGGGCATGATATCATCGCCGAAAACGGCACCGTGCTGGCCGAGAGCGCGCCCTTCGGCGCCGGGGCGGCCGTGACCGAGGTCGATATAGAGCGCTTGACGCAGGAACGGGTACGCAGCACGAGCTTTGTTCCCACTGCCATGCAGGGGTATGCGCATATTGCCGTGCCGCTGACGCCGTGCGGCCTTGCCCTGACCCGCGCAGTCTCCCCTGCCCCCTTTGTGCCGCAGGATGACGCGGAGCGCGCCGCGCGCTGCCAGTTGATTTTGCGCATCCAGGCCGAGGGGCTGGCCAGGCGCATGGAGCACACCGGCGCCAAATGTGCCGTGATGGGCATCTCGGGCGGGCTGGACAGCTGCTTGGCCCTGCTGGCGGCCGTGCGCGCCTGCCGGGTACTGGGCCGCCCGGCGGACGACGTTACGGCCATCACCATGCCCTGCTTTGGCACCACCGGGCGCACGCGCTCGAACGCCGAGGCACTGTGCAGAGCGCTGGGTGTCACGTTCGAGCAGGTCGATATCGCGGCCGCCGTGCGCCAGCATTTTGCCGATATCAAGCAGGACCCCGACCGCTATGACGTGACCTTTGAGAACGCGCAGGCCCGCATGCGCACGCTGGTGCTGATGGATTGGGCCAACCGCACGGGCGGGCTGGTCGTGGGCACCGGCGACTTGAGCGAGCTGGCCCTGGGTTGGGCCACCTACAACGGCGACCACATGAGCATGTACGGCGTCAACGCCGGTGTGCCCAAAACGCTGGTGCGCCACATCGTGCGCACCGTTGCCGATACCACCGAAAACGCGGCCCTGCGCACCGTCCTGCTGGATATCCTCGACACCCCGGTCAGCCCCGAGCTGCTGCCCGCCGCCGCAGACGGCAGCATCGCCCAGCAGACCGAGCAGCTGGTCGGCCCCTATGAGCTGCATGACTTTTTCCTGTACTATGTGCTGCGCCATGGCTTTGCACCGCGCAAGATCTACCGGCTGGCCAGGGTCGCTTTTGCCGGGCAGTATGCGGATGCCGTCCTGCTGCACTGGCTCAAGAACTTCTACCGGCGCTTTTTTGCCCAGCAGTTCAAACGCAGCTGCCTGCCGGACGGGCCCAAGGTCGGCTCCGTCACGCTCTCCCCGCGCGGGGACTGGCGTATGCCCAGCGATGCCAGCGCCGCCTTGTGGCTGGCGGAGCTGGAGACGCTGTAAAAGCCCTTAAAAAGGCGCGGCTCCCCGCCCGGGAACGGCGCCTTTTTGTGCGTACCGAGAGAAAAAACGGCAAAAAATGCAGTGATTTTATATGGACAGAACGGGCCTTGTCTGTTATACTTGTAAACAGGTTTGTAAACCGTTTTGGGAGGGAAAGATCATGTTATTCCAAGTATACGGGGACGGCGCCGGCTGGCAGCTGCTGGGCTGGGTGCTGGTGTTCGTCGGGCTCGTCCTGGTCAATGAATTTGCCCGCCGCAGCAAGCTCGGCGGCATCACCTGCTTTCTGGTGCTGCCGGCGGTGCTGACGGTCTATTTTATCGCCATCTATGTGTGTGCGGCTCAAGGGCAGGCCTGGGCGCTCAACAACCAGACCTACGTCCACATGAACAGCTGGTTCCACTACGCCAAGCTCTATGCGGCCACGGCCGGCTGCATCGGCTTTATGATGCTCAAATACAAATGGGGCGTCGGCAAAACACAGTGGTTCAAGTGCTTCCCGTTCGTCATCGTGGCCATCAACATCATGATCGCCGTCGTGTCGGACTTTGAGAGCGGCGTGCGCGGCGCGCTGGCGCTGGCACAGTACGGGGACCGCTGGTGGCTTTCCAGCGAGAACGTCTGGCTGTACGGCGGCTGGTGGAACTGGGTCAACGGCCTGGCCGGCATCGTCAACATCCTGTGCATGACCGGCTGGTGGGGCATCTATTCCTCCAAAAAGCACGATGATATGCTTTGGCCGGATATGACCTTCTATTATATCCTTGCCTATGACCTGTGGAATTTTGAGTATACCTACAACAACCTCCCCACCCATGCCTGGTATTGCGGCGTGGCCCTGCTGCTGGCCCCGACCTTTGCCAACGCGCTGTGGAACAGGGGCGGCTGGATCCAGAACCGCGCCAACACGCTGGCGCTGTGGTGTATGTTCGCGCAGGTGTTCCCACTCTTCCAGGACAGCGGCCGCTTCGCTACCCTGCCGGTGCTCTACACCGACGGCGTGATGGACCCCGCCGTGCGCCCCACCGGCGCCGACCCCAAAATGCAGGGCGTGATCGCGCTCATCTCGCTGGCGGTCAACGTGTTCGTGCTGGGCATCATCGTCAAGCGCAGCCTGGAGCAGAAAAAGAACCCGTACAAGAACGAGATATTCACCGACCAAAAAGACTTTCAGGAAGCCATGGCTCGCGCCGAATGATCGCCTCAGCAACGCCCGCCGCAGAAAAGTCTGTGAACTGCGACCCGTCAAGAGGACAATGAAAAAGAATAAGGATTTTCACAGCCAGCGGGAAACTGCTGGCTGCTTTT
>CANRLV010000003.1 GCA_947631565.1 uncultured Gemmiger sp.
GCTCGGTGTCCAGCCCCACGCACACGGGGCCGCGCGCGGCCACGGCGGCGTACAGTCGGTCCATGCTGGTCTGCATACGGTCGTCTCCTTTTTTACAGTTGGTAGGTGATCTTCCCGGCCTTGACGGTGGTCACGACGCGGCCATAGAGCTTTTCGCCGTCAAAGGGAGTGTTCTTGCTCTTGCTGTGCAGGGCGGCGGCGTCCACCGTCCAGAGGGCGTCCAAATCGACGAGCACGAGGTCGGCGTCAAAGCCGGGGGCGAGCTGGCCCTTGCGGTCGTCGAGCCCCAGCACCTGCGCGGGGCCGCTGCTCATCAGAAAGCTCAGGTGTTCAAGCGGCAGGCCCTCCATGCGGCAGAGCCTGGTATAGCAGGCGGCAAAGGCCGTCTCCAGCCCCACCATGCCGGCCGCGCCGTGG
The DNA here is from genome assembly GCA_947631565.1 of uncultured Gemmiger sp. Classification (GTDB taxonomy): domain Bacteria; phylum Bacillota; class Clostridia; order Oscillospirales; family Ruminococcaceae; genus Gemmiger. The sequence continues at coordinate 418 of CANRLV010000003.1, forward strand.
GCCTTCTCCTCGGCCGTGTGGGGGGCGTGGTCGGTGCCGATGCAGCTGACCGTTCCGTCTTTGATGGCCGCGACCAGCGCTGCCACGTCCGCCGCCTTGCGGATGGGCGGGTTGACCTTGTATTGCAGGCGGCTGTCGTCGAACCACAGGTGGTGGGGCGTGACCTCGGCGCTCACGCGCGCGCCGCGGCGGCGGCTCTGGCGCACCATATCGGCGGCCTCGGCCGTGGAGACATGGCACATATGCAGCCGTGTGCCGTAGTACTCGGCCAGGTGGCAGTTGCGCGCCGTCTCGATGTTCTCGGCCAGGCGGTAGTCCCACGGCGATATCTCGCGGTCCTCGGCGTGGGACAGTACGGTCAGCCCGCGCTCGGCGGCGATGGCAAAGGCGCGCGCCATAACGGCGTTGTCCATGACGCCGTTGCCGTCCTCGGTGATGAATTTGACGTCCCCCGGCAATGCCAGCAGATGGTCCAGCGTCTTGCCGTCAAAATCCTTGGTGATGGAGACGGTCTGGTTGGCGTCGCACAGGCCGATCTCCTTGGCCTTATTTTGCACGGCATGGGCGATGTCGGCCGAGGAGCAGATCGGCTTCGTGTTGGGCATCAGGTTGACGAAGGTGTACCCGCCGGCGGCGGCCGCCGCGCTGCCGGTGGCGATATCCTCTTTGTACTCAAGGCCCGGCGTGCGCCAGTGGCAGTGCGTGTCGATAAAGGCGGGCAGCACGGTCAGGCCGCGGGCGTCGAGCACCTGCTCCCCCGCCGGTACCGGCAGCCCGGTGCCGAGGGCCTTGATCCTGCCCTCCGCCAGCCAGAGATCACACACGCGGCCGGTACAGTCGCGGGCGCCCGTGATGAGCATACAACACCCTCCTTTTGGGTAAAAAAAAACTTTTCCCCGTAAGGAAAAGTCAAAACGCAGCGGCCAAAGCCGGCAAAAAAAGAAACAACGCGCCTGACCCGTCCGCCTTGTGCTGTACGCCAAACGGTGCCATGCAGCGCGCCCCCTTTTTGTTTTGTCTATTGTACCATGCCGGGCGGGCGGTGTCAATGCAGCGGGGCGGGCCCGGCAAAGAGGGATTTCGCCCCTTTTGCGCGCAACTTTTGGGCATTTTGACAAAGAACGCCCCCTCCCGCCGGCGCCGCGCCGCCGGAGCGTTGCCTTTTGGCGCAAAATGTGGTATGGTAAGCGTATCCACTTTTTTGCAAGGAGCCGTGACCCCCGCATGGGCCTTTGGGAAGACGCCAAAAACATCCGCGATAAGGACCCCGCCGCGCGCAACGTGGCCGAGGTCATGCTCCTGTACCCCGGGTTCCATGTGCTGGTCACCCATCGCATCGCCCACTTTTTGTATAAGCACCGTTGGTTTTTCTGCGCGCGGCTCATCAGCCAGCTGTCCCGCCATTTCACCGGCATCGAGATCCACCCCGGCGCCACCATCGGCCGCAAGCTGTTCATCGACCACGGCATGGGCATCGTCTTTGGTGAAACGACCGAGATCGGCGACAACTGCACGATCTACCACGGCGTGACGCTGGGCGGCACCGGCAAGGACACCGGCAAGCGCCACCCGACGCTTGGCAACAACGTGCTGATCGGGGCCGGGGCCAAGGTGCTGGGGCCCGTGTACATCGGCGACAATGTGCGCGTGGGCGCCGGCAGCGTGGTGCTGCATAACCTGCCGGCCAACTCAACGGCCGTCGGCGTGCCGGCCGAGGTCGTGCGCGTCAACGACGTCAAGGTCAACCCGGCCGACGACCTCGACCAGCAGGACCTGCCGGACGCCACCAACCAGCGCATCGCCCGGCTGGAGGCCCAGCTCAGCCGGCTGGAAGCAAAGATACAGGGGGAATATCCCCCCGACAAGGAGTAAGACCCACCGCCCCACCCGCACAGCGGGTGCAAGCTATCAAAAAAAGTACATTTTTAATAATCGGCCCTGACCGACATGTGCGGTTGCGCCCGCAGGCGCACGTCGTAGGCCAACCGCGCGAAGCGCGGCTCTTAGGCCGGAGACGCAGGGCCGATACCGCTAGAGCAAAAATGCCGCAGCAAGTCGCCGTAAGGCATGCGCAAGGCATTTTTGCGACAGGGTGTGTCCAAGAGAGGGGTGCAGGCGGACTGGCGCAGCCGGCAAAGCCGAACCCCTCTTTTGCAGGAACTTACAGCTGGACCTCGTCGGGGTCCGGCAGGCCCCTGGCGAGGCAGTCGACGGCATAGAACGCGCTCTCGACCATGCTGGCGACGTTGACGTCGGTGTAAAAGGCGTTGTGCGGGCTCAGGATCACGTTGGGGAAGCTGCGCAGCAGCGCCATCTCGCGGTTTTTGAGCACCTGGCCGGACCGGTCATAGTAGCAAAGGTCGTTCTCCCCGTTGATGACGTCCAGCCCGGCCCCGCCCAGCTTGCCGCTTTCCAGCGCGTCGATCAGGGCGTCGGGGTCCACCAGCGTGCCGCGCGCGGTGTTGACGAGCATCGCCCCGTCCTTCATCTGCGCAAAGGCGGCGGCGTCCAGCATATGATAGTTCTCCGGCGTGGCGTTGAGGTGCAGCGTGATGATGTCGCTCTCGGCGTACAGCTGCGGCAGCCCGACATACTGCACATATTGGGCCGCCCGGTCGTTGGGGTAAAGGTCATACGCCAGCAGTTTGCAGCCGAAGCCGGCCAGGTGCTTTGCCACCACGGTGCCGATGCTGCCGGTGCCGATGATGCCCACCGTACAGTCCGAGATATCGCGCCCCATCTTGCCGGGCAGACTCCAGTCCTGCACGGCGGCGCGCAGCATGGTCTGGTGCATCTTGCGCGTGCACATCAGCATGAGCATAATGGCATAGTTGGCCACCCCCTGCGGCGGATAGTGGGAGTGCGCCACCCGCATCCCCAGCGCCTTGGCCCTTGCAAGCGGCAGGTGGTCATAGCCGATGCTGCGGCAGGGCAGGCTGCGCACACCCATCCCGTACCAGGCGTCCAGGTATTCCGGCGGGATGCGGCAGGGGTTGGTGCTGACGGCGTCGCACCCCTGGGCCAGGGCCAGGTTTTCCGGCCCCGGCACGGCGGCGGTGAACACATAGTCGATGCCGTACTGGCGGGCGTACCGCGCGCAGAATTCCTCTTCATCCGGGCGCAGAGCGTAAAAGCAGATCTTCATTCGTCATCCTCCGGTGCGGGCACGGGGTGCTCCGCGATGTACTCCTCCAGCAGCGCCGCCGCCAGCCGGATCAGGGCCGGGCAGGGGCGTTTTTGGTAAAATTCCGGCGTGCGCGGGGTGGCCGCGGGGCCGGCGTTCTCCCCTTTTTTGAGGCCCAGCAGCTCGCGGCAGACGATGCTGTCCTTGCCGTTTTCAGCCTTGAAGCGCGCGGCCAGCTCCTGCACGGCGCCGTAGAGCGCGGTTTTCCGCGCCGGGTCGGCGCTGCCGTAGAGCGCGCCCAGCACCAGCACCGCGCCCGAGAAGGCGCCGCACACCTCCCGCATACGGCCAAAGCCGCCGCCAAAGCCCGCCGCCAGCTGCGCGGCGCGCTGCGGCGTTACGCCCAGCTCGGGCGCATAGGCCATGGCCACGCACTGCGCGCAGTTGTGGCCCTTGAAAAAATAATCGTAGGCGATTTGGCCCTTGTCCGGCATGGGCGGCGCCCCCTTTGTTGTGTCGTACCAAAAGCATACCGCAAACGGCGCGTTTTGTTAAGCCTTTTTTGAATTTTTTGTAAAATGGCTTGCACTTTGCGTCCCCGCGTGCTATAGTTGTTTTAGCACTTAAAGCACGCGAGTGCTAATATTTTTGCAAAAGAGGTAATCTTCCCCATGGCCATGCGTCAGTTCAAAGCCGAGAGCAAGAAATTGCTCGACTTGATGATCAACTCCATCTACACCAACCGCGAGATCTTTCTGCGCGAGCTCATCTCGAACGCCAGTGACGCCTGCGACAAGCGCTATTTCAAGAGCCTGACCGATGCGAGCGTCGGCATCCAAAAGGAGGATCTGGCCATCCACATCGCCGCCGACAGGGACAGCCGCACGCTGACCGTATCGGACAACGGCATCGGCATGACCAAGGAGGAGCTCGAAAAGAACCTGGGCACCATCGCGCGCTCGGGGTCGCTGGATTTCAAGAGCGAGAATCCCAGCGACAACATCGACATCATCGGCCAGTTCGGCGTCGGCTTCTACTCGGCGTTCATGGTGGCGGGCAAGGTGACGGTCATCTCCCGCGCGCAGGGCGCCGACGAGGCCTGGCAGTGGTCGAGCAAGGGCGTCGAGGGCTATACGCTGACCCCGGCCGAGAAGGACGACGTCGGCACCGAGGTCATCCTCGTCCTCAAGGAGGACACCGAGAACGAGAAGTACAGCGACTATCTTGACGAGTATACCCTCGCGGACCTCGTCAAGAAATACAGCGATTACATCCACTACCCCATCACGATGTACCGCACAAAGTCCCGCCAGAAGCCCAAGCCCGAGGACGCCGGCGACGACTACAAGCCGGAGTACGAGACCTACACCGAGCTGGAGACCCTGAACAGCATGGTGCCTATCTGGAAGCGCCCCAAGAGTGAGGTCAAGGACGAGGACTACAACGAGTACTACAAGTCCCGCTTTATGGATTACACCGACCCGCTGCGCGTCATCACCAGCCGCACCGAGGGCACGGCCACCTACACGGCGCTGCTGTTCGTGCCCGGGCGCACGCCGTATGACTACTATACCAAGGAGTACGAGAAGGGCCTGGCGCTGTATGCCTCCGGCGTGATGATCATGGAGAAGTGCGCCGACCTGCTGCCGGACTATTTCAGCTTTGTCAAGGGCGTGGTGGACAGCGAGGACCTGAGCCTGAACATCAGCCGCGAGACGCTGCAGAAGGACAGCCAGCTCAAGCTCATGCGCGACAGCCTGGAGCGCAAGATCAAGAACGAGCTGCGCGCCATGCTGAACAACGACCGCGAAAAGTACGAGACCTTCTGGAAAGCGTTCGGCCGCCAGCTCAAGTTCGGCATCTACGGGGACTACGGGATGCACAAGGACCTGCTGGCCGAGCTGCTGCTGTTCTGGAGCGCCAACGAGAACAGGTACGTCACGCTGGACGAGTATATCGAAAAGATGCCCGAGGGGCAGAAGTGCATCTACTTTGCCGCCGGCGACGAGGTCGATCGGCTGGCCAAGCTGCCCAACGCCGAGCTGGTCAAGAGCAAGGGGTATGACCTGCTGCTTTGCAGCGAGGACGTCGACGAGTTCTGCCTGCAGATGATGCGGGACTACAAAGAGAAAGAGTTCAAGAACATCAACGGCGGCGACCTGGGGCTGGAGACCGAGGAGGAGAAGAAAGCCGCCGAGGCCGCCGACGCCGAGAACAAGGACCTGTTCGAGGCTGTCAAGACCGCTTTGAACGGCAAGGTCAAGGAGGTCAAGGCCAACCCCACGCTACAGGCGCACCCGGTGTCGCTTTCCAGCGAGGGCGGGCTTTCCATCGAGATGGAAAAGGTGCTGCGCAAGATGCCCACCGGCGAGAACGTCGAGAGCACCAAGGTGCTGGAGCTCAACCCCGGCCACGCCGTGTTCGCGGCGCTCAAGGCCGCGCAGGCGGCCGGCGACACCGACAAGGTCAGCCGCTATGCCGAGCTGCTCTACGACCAGGCGCTGCTCATTGCCGGGCTGCCGCTGGAGGACCCAGTGGCGTATGCCCAGCTCGTGTGCGGGCTGATGGCGTAAAACGGGGGCACGCGCTCCCCTGCCCTGCCGGAAAATCTGCCCGGCAGGGCGTTTTTTGTGGCATTCCGGACCGAATTGTGCTATGCTGGAAGCAGCCGTAGAAAAAGGAGTGGGACCATGGCCGAGCAAACCGAAAACACGCTGCCGCAGGACGCCGGCGAGGAGACCTTTGTCTACATAGACCCGCAGGCCATCGAACGGCTGGGCCGGCTGGGCCGGGCCGCCGCCGGGCGTGAGGACGCCCACCGCGCGCTGCTGGCCCGCGCCGAGGACGGGGATCTCGACGCCATGTTGGGCCTTGCGCAGGACTACCAGACCGGCAGCGGCACCGCGCGCGACGAGCACGAGGCCTTTTTGTGGCTGACGCGCGCCGCCGACGGCGGGCACCTGGCGGCCCGGCACGAGCTGGCGATGTGCTGGCTGACCGGCACCGGCACCGACAAGGACCCCGCCCGCGGCGCGGCCCTGCTGGCCGAGAACGCCGAGGAGGGCGTGCTCGCCTCGGTGTGTATGCTGGGCGTCTGCTATGAGTTCGGCGACGGCGTGCCCGAGGACAAGGGGCGCGCCGTGACCCTGTACGCCGAGGCCGCGCAGCAGGGCTTTGCCCGCGCCCAGTGTAACCTAGGCATATGCTGTTACCACGGCATCGGCACGGCGCGGGACCCGGCGGCCGCCGTGCGCTGGTTCACGCTGGCGGCGCGGCAGGGCCATCCCCGCGCCCAGGTGCTGCTGGGCGTCTGTTACGAGAACGGCTACGGCGTGGAAAAGGACGCCGCCAAGGCCGTCGCCTGCTACCGCGCCGCGCGCGAGCGGGGCTACGTCGACGCTTCCTGCGCGCTGGGTGTGTGCTACTATAACGGCATCGGCGTGAATCGGGACCTTGCCAGGGCCGCCGCCCTGTATGAGGAGGGCGCCCGCCGCGGCGACGCCCGCGCCGCCCTGCTGGCCGGCGAATGCTATGAGCACGGCGACGGCGTGGACGCTGACCCCGTGCAGGCGGCGGCGATGTACACGCTGGCGCACGAGCACGGCAGCGCCGCCGGCTCCTGCGCGCTGGGTGTGTGCTATGAGTTCGGCACCGGCGTGGAGACGGACAAGGCCCGCGCCGCCGAGCTGTATCGCGCGGGGGCCGAACGGGGCAACGCGGCCGCACAGTGCAACCTGGGCTTTTGCTATCTGCAGGGCATCGGCGTGGCGCGCGACCCGGCGAAAGCCATCCCGTGGCTCGAGAAAGCCGCCGGGCAGCACTATCCGCGCGCGATGGGCCTGCTGGGGGACTGTTATTCCTACGGCCGCGGTACGGCGCAGGACCACGCCAGGGCCGCCGAGCTGTACACGGCCGCCCACAACCTGGGCTACCCGAACGCGACCTGCTCGCTGGGGTTGTGCTACGAGATGGGCCACGGCGTGCCGATGAACAAGCAGCGCGCCGCCGAGCTGTACCGCGCGGCCGCCGAACAGGGGCTGGCGCAGGCGCAGTGCAACCTTGGGTTTTTCTATTACCTGGGCATCGGCGTAAAGGAAGACAACGCCGAGGCCTTCCGCTGGTTCAGCAAGGCTGCCGCGCAAAACTACCCGCGCGCGCAGTTTTTTGCCGGCGAATGCTATGAGCTTGGCTATGGCGTAGAAAAGGATGTTGGCAAGGCCTTCCAATACTACACCGCCGCCCACGAGGGCGGCTACCGTGACGCCGCCTGCGCGCTGGGGCTCTGCTATGAGACGGGCGAGGGCGTGGCGATGGACAAAGCGAAAGCCGTCGAGCTGTACCGCGAGGGCGCCCGTGCCGGGCACGAGCGCGCCCAGTGCAACCTGGCCTTTTGCTACCTGCAGGGCATCGGCACCGAGCGCGACGCCAAACGGGCGGTGCGCTGGCTGCGGCAGGCCGCCGAGGGCGGCAGCAGCCGCGCCATGTGCCTGCTGGGCGAATGCTACGAGGACGGCACCGGCGTGGAGCGCGACTACGCGCTGGCGGCCGAGAACTACCGGGCGGCGGAAAAGGCCGGCAACGCCCGCGGCGCCTGTCTGCTGGGGCTGTGCTATGAAATGGGCCGCGGCGTCGGGAAAGACACCTTAAAGGCCGTAGAGCTCTACCACAAGGCGGCCGAGCAGGGCCTGGCGATGGCGCAGTGCAACCTGGGTTACTGCTTTTACGCGGGCATCGGCGCGGCGCAGGATTACGGCCAGGCGGTGCGCTGGTTCCGCAAGGCTGCCGAGCAGGGCCAGCCGCGCGGGCAATTTTTGCTGGGGCAATGCCTTGAAAACGGCAGCGGCTGTGTGGCCGCCCCCGCCGCCGCGGCCGAATGGTACCGCAAGGCCGCCGAAAAGGGCTACAGCCCCGCCCAGTGCGCGCTGGGCGAGCTGTACGCAGCCGGGCAGGGCGTCGGCAAGGACCCGGCTGCCGCGGTCGAATGGTACCAAAAAGCCGCCGACCGCGGAGACGGGCGTGCGCTCTGGCTGCTGGCCGGCTGCTATGAGCACGGTGCCGGCGCCCCGCGCGACAAAAAGAAGGCGCTGGCGCTCTACCGGAAAGCGGCCGACGCCGGCTATGAAAAGGCCGGGAGCGATGTAAAACGGCTGCAAAAGAAGTCCTGGTTTTTACCGAACTGAGCGCCGCCTGCCATAAATAAAATGGAGCATCCGCCCCACGCACACCGCAAGGTGCACACGGGGCGGATGCATTTTTGCAGCAGAAAATCAGTCATAGCTGGTCACCAGCCCGGCCAACAGGCCGGTGTCGGCCTGATAGCGGGCGATGACGGCGGCGAAATCCTCCATCGTGGTGTCGGCAAAACTAAAGTGGATGCCATCCGGCTCAAAATCGGCGGCCGGGTAGCGGTACACGTTGGTAAAATAGGCGCTGTACTGCTCATACAGCCCCTGCGCGCGGAACGCCTGCTCCAGCGCGGCCAACGTTTGGCTGCGCCCGTCGGTGTCCGACAGCGGCGCGCACAGCAGGTGGAAATCCGCCCCGTGCGCGTCGCACAGGGTCTGGATGTAGCGCAGGCTGTCCACGGAAAGGGGCGGCAGCGGTCCGGCCGGGGGCTCCGGCACACGCCGGGCGACCGCCTGCAGCGTCAGCTTCTTGACCAAAGGCGAGGCCTCGGTCAGGCGTGCCAGCGCGGGGTGCATGAGCCAGCCGTAGGCGGCGTGCAGCTCCTCGCGCGCCGCCGCGCTGAAGGCGGGCAGCAGGCCGGTCAGCGTGAAGGGAACGGCCACATACTGGTAGCCGTGGCGGCCGTCAAAGCCGCGGGCAAAGGTCTCGGGAACGACCACCAGATACACGTCCGCGGCGTCGGGATGGTTTTGCAAAAACTGCTGTACCAGCACGCTGTAGCCGGCCAACGTGACGGCGGCGTTGCTGCCGTCGATGCGGTAGGCGGTGTTGCACAGCGAGAAGGGGTCAAACACCTGCGCGCACACGCTGTCGCCGACGATCAGCGCCGTCGCCCCGTCCTGCGCCTGCACGTTGGCGATGTGCGGCAGGACCTCCTCGGCCGCCGCCGAGGTCACATACCCGGCGCTGTCCGTCAGGACCAGCAGCGGGGTGCGCAGCGGTTCTTTGGCCGAAAGCAGCAGGACCCCGCCAAACAGCAGCAGCACGGTCAGGCAGAACGCGGCGATGCGCAGCAAAAAACGCGGCAAAGGCTCCACCCCCCCTAAAACTGTGCGTAGTAAAACGCGGCGGCGTTGCCGCCCACCGCACGGCAGGCAAACAGCAGCACCAGCACCGCCAGCCCGGCCAGCCCGGCAAAGCGCACGGCGCCCGGCAGCGCGCGCAGGGCACGGGCCGGGTCACGGCCGGCGCCCTCCTCCCGTTCGGCAAACAGCGCCCAGGCCCCGGCCGCCGCCCATGCGGCCAGCACGGCGGCCCATTCGGTCCTGGCAAGGCCAAGGGTGAGCAGCGTGCCGTCAAACAGCGCGGCGGGTGCGAACGCCGTCAGGATGCGGCCCAGGATGGCAAAGGCCGCCGCCAGGCCCGGGGCACGGAAGAACAGCCATGCCAGGTCCACCAGCACGAACACGCCGAGCCGCCGCAGCCAGCGCCGCTTTGGCGCCGTGGCGGGCAGCAGGTCCGCCGCGATCTGGTACACGCCATGCAGCAGCCCCCAAAACAGGAACTGCAGGCCGGTGCCGTGCCACAGCCCGCTGACAAGGAAGGTGAGCACCAGATTGCGCCAGCGGCGCGCGCGGCCCTGCCGGCTGCCGCCCAGCGGGATGTAGATATACCGCTGCAGCCAGCCGGACAGCGATATGTGCCAGCGCCGCCAGAAATCCCGCAGGCTCACCGCCAGATAGGGGCGGGCGAAATTGCGCTCCAGCCGGATGCCCAGCACGGCCGCGGCGCCGACAGCGATGTGGCTGTAGCCGGCGAAATCATAATACAGGCTGAACGCGTACAGCACGGTGGCCAACGCCAGCACACAGCCCGGCTGCTGTGCGTAGCTGCCGTAGGCGCCGTCGACAAAAACACGCAGCGTATCGGCCAGAATCAGCTTTTCGGCATAGCCGCACAGCATGGTGACGAACCCCGCCTGCAGCTGCTGCGCCTGTGGCCGGGCACCGCCGTCCAGCAGCGCGTCCAGCTGGGGAGCGAACGCGTCATAGCGGCCGATGGGGCCGCTGAGCAAACGCGGGAAAAAGGTCGTGTACAGCGCGTAGCGCAGCAGATTTTTTTGCGCCGGGATGCGGCCCCCGTACACATCCGCCAGGTAGCCGGCCGCCTGCAGCGCATAGAAGGCGAGCCCGACCGCCGGCACCGGCGAGAAGGCCGGCGCCGCCGCCAGCAGCTTGCGGGCGAACAGCCAGCCGGCGCTGCCGGCCAGCCCCAGCACGAGCCATGCCCGCCGCCGGCCGGGCGCGGCGGCACGCTCCACCTGCAAAGCGCACAGCCAGGTCAGCAGCGTCACCCCGCACAGCGCCGCCAATGAGGCCAGCCCGAAGCTGGCCATGTACAGCACATCGGCCGCCAGCAGCACCCACGCGCGCAAGGAGCACGGCGCCAGCCAGAACAAAAAGGCTGCCGCCGCAAAAAAGAACAGGAACCCCCACGAGACAAACGACATGGTAGCGTTATCCTTTACACAAAACGGGCCCGCCGCAGCGGGCGCCACAAGCATTACCGCCGTACAGTATACCACATTCCGCCGCCGAATACCATAGCGCGGCGGCAAAAAGTGCGGTGCCGCCGGTCCCCCCGGCGGCACCGCACCGCATTTTTATCAGAAGGTCTCGACGCCGTCGGCGGTGACGCGCGCATAGATCAGCGGCGGCTCGGCCGGTTTTTCCGGCCCGATGACAAGGCCGGAACGGTAGGTCTCCTCGGCGACCGGGAACAGCCCCGGGTCGCTGGCATGGAAGGTGGCCAGGCTCTCCCCTGCCCTGACCGCGTCGCCGAGCTTTTTGTGCAGGACGATGCCGGCGGCCGGGTCGATGGTGTCCTCCTTGGTCAGGCGGCCGGCGCCCAGGCTCACGCTGGCCGCGCCGATGCGCTCGACGTTGTTTTCGACGATGTACCCGTCGGCGGGGGCGGTCAGCTCGTAGCTGTACGCCGCCTGCGGAAGTTTGGCCGGGTCCTTGAGGGCCGCGACGTCGCCGCCCTGGGCGGCGAACATCTGGCAGCATTTCTCGAACGCCGAGCCGTCGTCGATGGTTTTTTGCGCCAGCGCGCGGCATTCGGCCAGCGTGCCCTTACCGGCCAGCACCAGCATATTGGCGGCCAGCTGCAAGCAGACCTCGGTCAGGTCGGCCGGGGCGCGGCCCTGCAGCACGGCCATGCTCTCGGCCACCTCGAGCGCGTTGCCGATGTTGTGGCCCAAGGGCTTGTCCATATCGGTGATGATCGCCGCCACCCTGCGCCCGTTGGCCGTGCCGATGGCCACCATCTGGCGGGCCAGCTCGACGGCGTCGGGCAGGTTTTGCATAAAAGCGCCGGAGCCCATCGTCACATCGAGCAAAATGGCGTCGGAGCCGGCAGCCAGCTTTTTACTCATGATGGAGGAGGCGATCAGCGGCAGGCAGCCAACGGTGGCGGTGACATCACGCAGTGCATACAGCTTTTTGTCGGCCACGGCGATGTGCCCGCTCTGGCCGATGACCGCCAGCCCGATGCGGTTGACCTGGGCGAAAAACTGCTCCTGTGTCATCTCGGTGCGGGTGCCGGGCACGGCCTCCATCTTGTCGATGGTGCCGCCAGTATGGCCGAGGCCCCGGCCGCTCATCTTGGCCACCTTGACCCCGCACGCCGCCACGATGGGCGTGATGACGAGGGTGGTCTTGTCACCCACACCGCCGGTGGAGTGCTTGTCGGCCTTGACGCCGGCAATGGCGGACAGGTCCACCATGTCGCCGCTGTGGGCCATGACGTCGGTCAGGGTGGCGGTCTCTTCATCGGTCATGCCGCGCAGGTAGATGGCCATGAGCAGGGCGCTCATCTGGTAGTCGGGCACGGTGCCCGCCACATAGCCGCCGATGGCAAATTCCAGCTCGGCGCGGCTCAAAACGCCGCCGTCGCGCTTTTTGGCGATGATATCGTACATTCGCATGGCTGTTCTCCTGTTTTGTAAGCAGGCCGGGGCGGCCGCTGTGCGGCCGCCCCGGCGTATGGGTTTTGCAAATGCGCCTTTAACGGCTGCCCTTGTCGTAGGGGATGCCCTCGGCCTTGGGGGCGCGGGAGTTCTGCGAGGTGAAGGCCAGCACCACCAGCGAGACGATGTAGGGCATCATGTTGTAGACGGTGCCGGGGATGTTGAGCGCGTAGAGGAAGCCGATGCCGAAGTACACGTTGGACAGCGCCCGGAACAGCCCGAACAGCAGCGCCGCCAGGGCGATGCGCTGGGGCTTCCACTGGCCGAAGATCATGACGGCCAGCGCCAGGAAGCCGAAGCCGGCGACGCCGTTCTCGAACTTCCACTCCGACACGCCGGCGAGGATGTAGCAGATGCCGCCAAGGCCCCCGTACACGCCGGAGATGAGCACGCCGGCCCAGCGCATCTTGTACACGTTGATGCCGACGGAATCGGCCGCCTGCGGGTGTTCACCGCAGGCCATCAGGCGCAGGCCGAACTTGGTCTTGTACAGCACCACATAGGCGACGATGAGCGCGATGACGGCGATGAGCATGAACCAGTTGAATTCAAAGCGGCCGATGGTGATGATGAAGCTGCTCTTGGGCCCGCCGTACTGGATGACCGAGGACACGTCGTCGGGGTTGACGGCGGTGTTCATCGCCTTGACAAAGACGGTGGCGGCTGCCGTGGCCAGCATATTCATGGCCGTGCCGACGATGGTCTGGTCGGCCTTGAAGTTGATGCAGGCCACGCCCAGCAGGCAGGAATAGCCCATGCCGAAGAGGATGGCGCCCAGCAGCACGGCCGGCACCATGAGGATGGCCGGCAGCCCGGGCCAGAAGCGCATGACCAGCGCACCGCCCAAGGAGCCCAACACCATGATGCCCTCAAGGCCCAGGTTGATGACGCCGGAATGCTCGGCAAAGCAGCCACCCAGGGCGACCAGCAACAGCACCGAGGAGAAGATGAGTGTGTATTGCAGCAGCAGCAACATTACGCCTCGCCTCCTTTCACGTTTTCCTCACCTGGCGCGGCCTTTGCCTTCCGGAGCTTTTTCTCCTCGCTCTTGGCCAGGCCGGTGTTGACGGCGTACTTGATAAAGAACACGAAGCCGCACAGGTAGATGATGATGGAGGAGATCAAATCAGAGATCTGCGAGGAGTACATCGTCAAATCGACGTAGGCGCCGCCGTTGGTGATGTGCTGGATAAAGTAGGAGGAGAGGATAGCGCCCAGCGGGTGCAGACCGCCCAAAAAGGCGGCGGCAATGCCGTTGAAGCCCATGCCCGGCACGCTGGACTGGGTGACGGACCACTGCTCGTAGTCGGTCTGGTAGAGGAAAGCCCCGGCCAGCGCGGCCAGCGCCCCGGCGATGATGAGCGTCAGGATGATGTTGCGTTTTTCGGCCATGCCGGCGTACTTGGCGGCGTTCTTGTTGTTGCCGGTCGCCTTGAGCTCATAGCCGAGCTTGGTCTTGTTGAGCAGCACCAGGATGACGATGGCCAAAATGACCGCCAGCGGGATGGCGATGGTGATGTACTGGTTCCCGTTGAACAGCTTGTCCAGCCCGAAGGAGGGCAGGATGGCCTGCGGGGCGTCGCTGGCCAGGTGCAGCGTGTAGGGACTGGTGGGTTCCTTGACCTGCGAGAGCAGCATATTGGTCAGGTACAGCCCGATCCAGTTGAGCATGATGCCGGAGATGACCTCGTTGACGTTGCAGTAGGCCTTGAGCAGGCCGACCGCGGCGCCGAACACGGCCCCCGCCGCCACACTGAGCAGCAGGCAGGGCAGCCAGCCCCAGTGCAGCGCCAGCGCGCCGTACAGGCACGCGCAGCTGCCGGCCACGAACTGCCCGGCCACGCCGATGTTGAACAGACCGACTTTATAGGCGAACAGCACGCTCAGCGAGCACATAAGCAGCGGCGCCGTCTTGACCAGCGTGTTGGCGAAGTTTTTCAGCCGCAGATTGGCGCGCGAGGAGTTCATGAAGTTTTTGATGACCGCCAGAATGGAATCCGCCGCGCCGGCCGGGTTGATGCACAGCAACACGATGTAGCCGAGCAAAAGCCCCAGCAGCACGCACAGCAGCGAGGCCAGCAGCGACTGCACGGCATCGTTTTTCAGTATCTTTTTCATGCTTTCACCTCATCCCGTTTGGCGCCGGCCATATACAGGCCGAGCTCCTCCTGCGTGGTGGTCTTGGGGTCCAGCTCGCCGACGATCTCGCCCTCGTACATGACGAGGATGCGGTCCGGCACGTCCATGACCTCGTCGAGCTCAAGGCTGACCAGCAGCACCGCCTTGCCGGCGTCGCGCTGGGCGACCAGCTGCTTGTGGATATACTCGATGGCGCCGACGTCCAGCCCGCGGGTGGGCTGCACGGCGACCAGCAGGTCGGGGTCCTTGTCGATCTCGCGGGCGATGATGGCCTTCTGCTGGTTGCCGCCGGACATCGAACGGGCGATGGTGATGGGCCCCTGGCCGGAACGCACGTCATACTGCTCGATGAGCTTGTTGGCGTAGTCACGGATGGGCTTGCGCTTCAAGAAGCCGAATTTGGAGACGAACTCCGGCTCAAAGTAGCGCTGCAAAACGAGGTTGTCCTCCAGCGTGTAGTCCAGCACCAGCCCGTGCTTGTGGCGGTCCTCGGGGATGTGGCTCATGCCGGAGGTCGAACGGGTGCGGATGGAGGCCCTGGTGATGTCCTTGCCGTTCAGGCGGATAGAGCCTTCCTTGAGTGGCTCAAGGCCGGTCAGGCCGTAGACGAGCTCGGTCTGGCCGTTGCCGTCGATGCCGGCGATGCAGACGATCTCGCCGCCGCGCACCTTGAAGCTGACGTTCTTGACCGCGTTGTTGGCGTGCACCTTGCTGGCCACCGTCATGCCCTGCACGTCCAAAATAACGTCGCCGGGCGTCGAGGGCTTTTTGTCGACATGGAAGCTGACATTGCGGCCCACCATCATGGCCGAGAGCTCCTCGGCCGTGGTGTCCTTGACGTCGACGGTGCCGATATACTTGCCCTTGCGCAGCACGCTGCAGCGGTCGGCCACGGCCATGATCTCGGCCAGCTTATGCGAGATGAACAGGATGCTCTTGCCCTCGGCGGCAAGGTTCTTCATGATCTGGAGCAGCTCCTCGATCTCCTGCGGGGTGAGCACGGCGGTCGGCTCGTCAAAGATCAGAATCTCGTTGTCACGGTAGAGCATCTTCAAAATTTCGGTGCGCTGCTGCATACCGACCGTGATGTCCTCGATGATGGCGTCGGGGTCGACCATCAGGCCGTATTTCTCCGACAGGTCCATCACCTTTTTGCGCGCCTCGTCCTTTTGTAAAAAGCCCGCCTTGTTGGGCTCGACGCCCAGGATGATGTTGTCCAGCACCGAGAAGCACTCGACCAGTTTGAAGTGCTGGTGCACCATGCCGATGCCAAGGTCGTTGGCGTCGTTGGGGTCCCTGATATCGACCTTTTTGCCGTCCTTGCGGATCTCGCCCTCCTCGGGCTGGTACAGGCCGAACAGCACGCTCATCAGCGTGGATTTGCCGGCGCCGTTCTCGCCCAGAAGCGCGTGGATCTCGCCTTTCTTCAGCTGCAAGGTGATATCGTCGTTGGCGATGATGCCCGGGAACCGCTTGGTGATGTGGAGCATCTCAATGGCGTAATTTTCCAACCCTGCATTCCTCCTTTTTCTCCGTTTTTCACCGCCGCGCCCAGCGCCCGACGGCGATAAATTTTCCTGTTTACCATTATAGCATACCTTTCGCAGGTTTTCAAAAAAAATTTCACTTTTTGGCAAAATTTTATGCAAAAGCTGCCGGGCGCTCACGCGCCCGGCAGCCGGTACAGGAACTTTTGCTTACTTCAAGTTGCCCTGATCGTTGACAGTGATGACGGTGGCGAAGTCCGCCGCAGCGCCGTCGGTGGCGTTGGAAACGGTGATGACGCCGTTGTACATATCGGCCACCAGCGCCTTGTAGTCATCCTCGGTGAAGCCGTCGGCCCACTGGGTGGTGCCCAGCTGGACGTAGTTGGCCTCGGGGTCCTCAGAGACAAGGCCCAGGGTATCGATCTTGCCGCCGTACTCGCTGAACAGGCCGTTCTGCACAGCCGCCAGCAGCACCTGAACGGTGGGGGCCAGGCCCTTCATGGCGGAGGTGACGGTCATGCCGTCGCCGTAGGCGCCGTCGATGATGCCCTTCTGGTCCACGTCAACGCCGATGACCTTGCCGTCGACTTTCTGGGCAGCCTCGGCCGCGGAGGTGTAGATGCCGCCGCCGCAGGCAAACACGATCTCGGTGCCGCCCTGGTACCAGGTGTCCATAACGGCGGTGATGTCGGCGTCGCCGGAGAACTGGTTGCCGTAGGCGTAGTTGAGGGTCACGTCGGACAGGCCGAGCTCGGCGGCAGCGGCGTCAACGCCCTGCACGAAGCCGTAGCCGTAGCGCTGCACGGCGGGCACCGCCATGCCGCCCAGGAAGCCGATGCTCTTGTAGCCCAGCTTGACGGCCGCAACGCCGGCCATGTAGCCGCAGAGCTCTTCCTGATAGGTGGCGCAGTAGAGATTGGCGGGCACGGTGAAGTCATCGCCCAGGTCGCCGGCGCCGACATCCAGCGCGATGAAGGTGATGTCGGGGTATTCCGGCGCGGTCTCCTTGACCGCATTGGCGAACGCGTAGCCGGGCATGACGATGGTGTTGTAGCCCTCGTCGATGGCCTGCTCGATCATGGCGACGCGGTCAGCGTCGGAGTCAGAGGTAGGACGCTTGTAGATGAAGTCGATGCCGTTGGCCTCGGCATACGCCTTGCAGGCCTCGTAGGTGGTCTGGTTGAAGGACTGGTCGGTGATGTCGCCGTAGTCGGTGATCATCGCCACGGCCATGTCGCCCGCGGGGGCCGCCGCATCGGCCGCGTCGCCGGTATCGGCGGTGTCATTGGTGGCATCGGTGGGGGCGGAGGTGTCGGCGTCGCCGGTGTCCGCGGTGGAACCGCAGGCCGCCAGGCTCAGCATCATGGCCGCCGCCAGCATCAGGGAAAGCAGCTTTTTCATGTTTGTTCTCCTTTTTCCGTTCATTCCGGGCAGGGCGTTCCTGTCCGAATACTACCATTATAGTCGCTCCGCACAGGCTTTTCAATGAGCAAAACGACGAAAAGGCTTACAAAAGCATAACAAAATACTTCTGCCGCCCCGGGCCGGGGCGGCAGAAGAGAGCCTGCTTCAGTTTTCGGCCCACACCGCAACGTTGGCCACGGCGGGCAGGGTGCCGGTGTCGGAGATGACCTCCACGGCCGCGATGTTGTCACGCAGGTCGGCATAGCGGGCCGCGTAATCGTCGACGGTAAAGGCGGTGAAGCGCCAGCTGGCCGTGGGCAGCGCGACGGCATTTTCCAGCACGCCCAGGCGCACGGTCTGCCCGGCGGTCTCGGCGCCCCAGGTGGCGCCGGCGGCATAGTACTCATACAGCTTGTTCTGCACGACGGTGGAATAACAGTTGGCGGCGGTGGTCAGGACGGCCTCGCCGCGGCTGCTCTGGTCCGCGCCGCTGGCGATGACGGATACGCCCTGCCGTTCCTGCGCCGCCTGCAGGCAGCCCTGCAAAACGGTGCTGTTCAGCGCGAACACCGCCTGCACGCCACTGTCGTACCAGCCGTTCACATAGTCGGCCACCTCGTCGGCCGATCGGCCGACGGCGTTGTACCAGGTGCGGCAGATGACCTGCACGCCCTGGCGCCGGGCTGCGGCCTCGGCCCCCTGGATGAAGCCGGTGGCGCTGCGCACCGACTCCGGCATGGCGCCGGCGGCGGCCACCGCCAGGCTGGTGTTGCCGTCCATCACGGCGCCGTAGCCGGCCAGCCAGGCCGCCTGCTCCACCCGGAACAGCACGCTGTGCACATTGCCGGCGGCGGTATAGTCGGAATAATCCTCG
The DNA here is from genome assembly GCA_947631565.1 of uncultured Gemmiger sp. GTDB lineage: Bacteria > Bacillota > Clostridia > Oscillospirales > Ruminococcaceae > Gemmiger. The sequence goes on from CANRLV010000003.1 coordinate 18,603, forward strand.
CTGTGGGGCTCGGCGCCCAGCAGCAGGAAGTTGACCGTCGGGTACAGCTCCTGCGCCGTGTGCAGCGCCGCGGCCATATCGTCGCCGGCGCAGACGATGAGCCCGGCCTGCTCGTTCACGGCGCTCTCGAACGCCGCCAGCAGGGCCTCGGTCTCATCGGCGTCGGCCGCACAGGCCCTGGCGGTAAAGCCGAAGTTTTGGGCAAAGGTCTCGACCCCGCGCCACAGCGCGGCGTTCAGGCCGGCGCCGTCGGGCCCGGCCGCGTTGAACACTGCCGCGATGGGGGCGCCGCCGCCGTCCGGCGGCGTGTCGACGTCCTGCGCGGCGAGCACATAGACGGCGTCGTCCACCACGGCCGGCGGCGGCGGGGTGGGCTGCGGCGTCTCGGCGGCCTGCTCGCTGCAGGCGGCGAGCAGCAGCGCGCCGAGCAGCGCGGCCGCGGCTTTGGTGATGCGGGGCAAACGGATACGGTGCATGGGCGTGAAAAGCTCCTTTACAGGGGGTCAGGCAAGATTCTGGGGGCCGAAGCCGTAGGGCAGCAGCTCACCCAGGGTGGTCAGGATATAATCGTCCTCGCTCCTGGCCAGGATGACCGGCAGCGCGGGGCCGGTGAATTCGAACAGGGCCTGGCGGCAGACGCCGCAGGGCGCCGTGACCAGCGTGTTGGTCTGCCCGTCCAGGCTGCCGACGATGGCGATGGCGTCAAATTCCCGCACGCCCTCGCTGACGGCCTTGAACAGCGCCGTGCGCTCGGCACAGGAGGTCGGGGTGAAGGCCGCGTTCTCGACGTTGCAGCCGGTGAACACCCGCCCGTCGGTGCTGCGCAGCGCCGCGCCCACCTTGAAGCGGGAGTAGGGCGCGTAGGCAAAGCCGCGGGCCGCAAGGGCAGCGCGAATCAGTTCCTGTATCTGCTTGGTTTCCATAGGCAGGGTACGCCCTTTCTCAAACGGCGCCCAGCGCCACCCGCATCATGGCGGTGAAGCTGGTCTGGCGCTGCTCGGCGGTGGTGATCTCGGGCGAAACGAAGCTGTCCGAGATGGTCAGCAGGCAGGCGGCGTTCCTGCCCAGCACCCGGGCGTTGTGGAAAAGGGCAAAGCTCTCCATCTCGACGCACAGGCAGCCCTTCTCGTCCCGCAGGCGCTCCCAGTAGGCGGGCCTGGCATCGCTGGGCTGGCGGTAAAAGACGTCGCCGGAATGGATGACGCCCTCGATGAGGGGTATCCCCTGCCGGGCGGCGCTCTCGCGCAGCGCGGCGTTCAAGCCCTCGCTCGGGTACTGGATGTCGGCGGTATCGCCGGACTGGACCTGGGCATAGCTGCTCTCGGAATAGGCGCCGGTGGCCAGCACGACGTCAAACAGCTTGGCCTTGTCGGTGTAGGAGCCGGCGGAGCCGATGCGCACGATGTTCTCGACGCCGTACTGGGTGTACAGCTCATAGGAATAGATGCCGATGGACGGCATACCCATACCGCTGCCCATCACGCTGACCGGCTTGCCCTGATAGGTACCGGTGTAGCCCAGCATCCCGCGCACATCGGTGACAAGGCGCGGGCTCTCCAAAAAGGTCTCGGCAATGAACTTGGCGCGCAGCGGGTCCCCGGGCATGAGGACGGTCTTGGCGAAATCGCCGGCTTCGGCACGGTTGTGGGGGGTAGACATGGCGGCACACTCCTTTGTTGTGATTTATTTGGCTACCATTATACCACATCCGCGGCAAATGTGGTAAACTTATTTTAAAACTGTTGGCCAAGTGCTGTAAAGGAGGCACCGGGATGGAGCTGCCGACCGCCTGTACCTTATGCCCGCGCGCCTGCGGGGCCGACCGCGCCGCCGGGCAGACCGGCTATTGCGGCGCCGGCGATACGCTTCTGGCGGCCCGCGCCGCCCTGCACCACTGGGAGGAGCCCTGCCTGGCCGGCGACCCCGAGACAGGCCCGGGCAGCGGCACGGTGTTTTTCAGCCACTGCGCGCTGCGCTGCGGCTACTGCCAGAACTGGCCCATCAGCCAGGGCGGCGTGGGCCGGCCCGTCAGCACCGAGCGTCTGGCGGAGATCTTTTTGGGATTGCAGGAAAAAGGCGCCAAAAATCTCGACCTCGTCACCGCCACGCAGTGGCTGCCGTGGGTGCTGCCGGCGCTGGACGCCGCCCGCGCGCGCGGCCTTGCACTGCCCGTCGTCTACAACACCGGCGGCTATGAGACGGTCGGGACTGTACAAAGGCTTGCCCCCTATGTGGATGTCTGGCTGACGGACTGGAAATACGCTGACCCTGCGCTGGCCGAGCGCCTTTCGGCCGCGGCCGACTACCCCGCCGTATGTGAGGCCGCTTTGCGCCAGATGCTTATCCAGACCGGCGCGCCGGTGTATGACGCCGACGGCTTTCTGCAAAAGGGGGTGCTCGTGCGGGTGCTGGTGCTGCCCGGCCACGCCGATGACGCGGTGGCGGTGCTGGAAAGGCTGGCGGCGCTGCGCAGGCAGACCGGCGTGCCCTTGCTGCTCAGCCTGATGCGGCAGTTCACCCCGTTTTACCGGGCCGCCGAGCTGGGCCTTGGCCGCCGGGTGACGAGCTATGAGTACCGCAAGGCCGTCGACGCCGCCGTGCGCCTCGGTCTTTGTGACGGCTACACGCAGGAAAAAAGCAGCGCGCGTGAAGAATACACGCCGCCGTTTGACTTTGAAGGTCTGTAAATCCGCCTTTATACTTTCTTTATCTTCTTTCCCGCCGGTTTAACACCCATTTTAGACCGTCGGGGGTATACTGTTTTGTAAGGGAAAGGGGGCTTGCCGTATGGCGGAGCTGGCACACCGGCGCCTGCATCTGACGTCCTACCAGCTGATCATCGGCGGCTTTGCGCTGGTCATTCTGCTGGGTGCGCTGGCCCTGTGCCTGCCCGCTGCGGCGCGGGACGGCGCCGCGACCCCGTTCGGGGACGCGCTGTTCACCGCCACCTCGGCGGTGTGCGTGACCGGGCTGGTGGTGCGGGACACGGCGCTGCACTGGTCGGTGTTCGGGCAGGCGGTCATCCTGGTGCTGATCGAGATCGGCGGCATGGGCGTCATCACGGTGGCGGTGGCCTTCACTGTGCTCCGGCGGGGCAATGTGTCGCTTTCCCAGCGCACGACCCTGCAGGAGGCACTGGCCGCCCCCCAGCTGGGCGGCGTGGTCCGCCTGACCCGCTTCATCCTGCGCACGTCGCTGGCCCTGCAAGCAGCCGGCGCCGCGGCCATGCTGCCGGTCTTCTGCCGGGACTATGGCCCGCGCGGGATCTGGATGGCGGTGTTCCACTCCGTCTCGGCCTTCTGCAACGCGGGGTTCGATATCATGGGCAGCGCCGGAGCGCCCTACGCCTCGCTCACCCGCTATGCGGCCGACCCCGTCATCAACCTGACCGTCGTTTTTCTCATCGTCGCCGGCGGCATCGGGTTCCTGACCTGGGCGGACCTGCGCCAGAACGGCCTGCACTGGCAGCGCTGGCGCATGCAGACCAAGGTGGTGCTCACCGCCACCGGCATCCTCATTTTGCTGCCGGCGCTTTGGTTCTTTTTTGCCGAGTTCGACCACCTGCCACTAAGGCAGCGGCTGCTGGCCTCGCTGTTCCAGGCCGTAACGCCGCGCACCGCCGGCTACAACACCGTTGACCTGACCGCGCTCACCGGCGCCGGGCAGAGCATCCTCATCGGCCTGATGCTGACCGGCGGCTCGCCGGGCTCGACGGCCGGCGGCATGAAGACCACCACCCTCGCCGTTCTGCTGGCCGACACGGCCGCCGTGCTGCGCCGGCGCGAATCGGCCAGCCTGTTCGGCCGGCGGCTGGATGACGAGGCCGGCCGCACGGCCGGGGCCATCCTGCTGTTGTATGTGCTGCTGTTCTTCGGCGGGGCGCTGGCCATCTGCGCCATCGAGGAGCTGCCGGTCCAGTACTGTATGTTCGAGACAGCCTCGGCCATCGGCACCGTGGGGCTGACGCTGGGTCTGACCCCGACGCTGGGCACTGTTTCCCGCGTCATCCTGATGGCGCTGATGTTTTTGGGCCGCGTGGGCGGGCTGACGCTGGTCTACGCGGTCGGCGCGGCGCCGCGGCGGGGGCTGTCCCGCCTGCCGCAGGAAAAAATCATCGTCGGCTGACAGAAAAAAGGAGTGTTTGCCATGAAATCCATCCTGCTCATCGGTCTGGGCCGCTTTGGCCGCCACATCGCCGAGAACCTGCACCAGCTCGGGCATGACGTGCTGGCCGTCGACCACCGCGAGGACTGCGTCAACGCCGTGCTGCCGCTGGTGACCAACGCCCAGATCGGCGATGCCACCAACGAGGAATTTCTGCAAAGCCTCGGCGTGCGCAACTTTGATGTGTGCATCGTGGCCATCAGCGACGATTTCCAGAGCTCGCTCATCACCACCTCCTGCTTAAAGGATCTGGGCGCAAAATTCGTGGTATCGCGCGCCGAGCGGGACATCCAGGCCAAGTTCCTGCTGCGCAACGGCGCCGACGAGGTCGTCTACCCCGAAAAGCAGGTGGCCAAATGGACGGCCATCCGCTATTCCACCGACCATATTTTGGACTACATCGAGCTGGACGACTCCCACGCCATCTTCGAGGTCTCGCTGCCGGAGGCCTGGGTCGGCAAGAGCGTGGGCGACCTTGACATCCGCAAGCGCTGGAACATCAACATCCTGGCCGTAAAAGAGGACGGCCGCCTCAACGCCGTGCTCACGCCCGACACCGTGCTGCGCCCCGGCGCCACGCTGCTGGCGCTGGGCACGACCCGCGACCTGCAAAAATGCTTCCGCCTGTAGGCGGAGGAGCGCAAGCGTCTGTAAAGGAGGGTGAAACGGATGGCAAGCTGGCTGATCGTCCTTCTGCTGCTGGTGCTGGGGCTTTTGGGCTACCGGCTGATGGGCGGGCTGGACCGCTTTTGGGCCCGCAACCTTGACCGCGCCGCGCCGCAAAAAACGCGCCGCGCCCACTTTACCTTTGTGCCGGACTGCTTTATAATGGAGGACGATGACGACACGGAAGGGGGCGCCGCCGATGACGCCAGCGCCGCAGAGCACAGCGCAAAGCACGGGCAGGCCGGCTGAGCATATCCTCGTCTGCCTGTCGGCCTCGCCCACGAACGCCCGCATCGTGCGCACCGCCGCCACGATGGCCGGGGCTTTCGGCGGGGCGTTCACGGCGCTGTATGTGCGCACGCCGGCCGCCGACCGTATGCCGGCCGCCGACCGCGCGCGTCTGGAGGAGAACACCCGCCTGGCCAAGAGCCTGGGCGCCGCCGTCACCACCGTGTACGGCGACGATGTTTCGGTGCAGATCGCCGAGTTTGCACGCCTGGCCCATGTGACCAGGATCGTCATCGGCCGCAGCGGCGCCGTGCGCCGCCATTTCTTTGGCGCGCCCACCCTGCCCGAGCGCCTGACCGAGAGCCTGCCGGAGCTGGAGATCCACATCATCCCCGACCCCGACGCCGCCGACGCCTACGGCCTGCGCAAAAGCATCCTGACCCGCTATGTGCAGCCGTCCCTGCGGGACCTGGGCGTGACGGTGCTGGTGCTGGCCGCCGCCACCGGCATCGGCAGCGGCTTTGCCGCCCTGCATTTCACCGAGGCCAACATCATCACCGTGTACATCCTCGGCGTGCTGGTCACGGCGCTGCTGGCCTCGAGCCCGGTGTGCAGCGTCATCAGTTCGCTGGCCAGCGTGCTGGCGTTCAACTTTTTCTTCACCGAGCCGCGCCTGACCCTGCACGCCTATGAGCCGGGGTACCCGTTCACCTTCGCCATCATGCTCATCGCCTCGCTGATGACCGGCACCCTCGCCATCCGCTTGAAAGAGAACGCCCGCCAGTCGGCGCTGGCGGCCTTCCGCACCAACCTTTTGCTGGACACCAACCGCCTGCTGCAGCAGGCCGGCAGCGACGACGAGATGCTGCGCATCACGGCCAGCCAGCTGCGCAAGCTGCTCGAGCGGGACATCATCGTCTACCCGGAGGCCGGCCGGGGCCTGGGCCCCGGGCAGGTCTTCGCCCGGCCGGAGGGCAGCGGCGCGCTGTTCGCCGAGGCGCCGGAGCGCGCGGCGGCGCAGTGGGTGTTTGCCAACAAGCGCCGCGCCGGGGCCGGCACCGGCGAGCAGGCGCAGGCCAGGGGGCTGTATCTGGCCATCCGCGGCTCCGGGACCGTGTACGGCGTGCTGGGCATCGACCCGGGCGCCGCGCCGCTCGACCCGTTCGAGGAAGGGATGCTGCTCTCGATTTTGGGCGAGTGCGCGCTGGCGCTGGAAAACAGCCGCAACGCCCGCGCCAAGGAGGAGGCCGCCGTGCGCGCCAAAAACGAGAAGCTGCGCGCCGACCTTTTGCGCACCATCTCGCACGACCTGCGCACGCCGCTGACCTCCATCGCCGGCAACGCCGGGTATCTTTTGTCAGATTGGCAAAAGCTCGACGACGAGACCCGCACCCGCGCCTTCGGCGACATCTACGACGACGCGCTGTGGCTCAACAGCGTGGTCGAGAACCTGCTGTCGGTCACGCGCCTGGAGGAGGGGCGGATGAACCTGCACATCAGCGACGAGGTGCTGGACGATATCATTGAGGAAGCCCTGCGCCACATCGACCGCCACGCCGCCGAGCATACTGTGCGCGTGCAGCCGGCCGAGGAGCTGCTGCTCGTCCGCGCCGACCCGACGCTGCTGGCGCAGGTGGTCATCAATCTGGTCAACAACGCCGTCAAGTACACCCCGCCCGGCTCGGCCATCACGGTCAGCACACGGCGGCAGGGGCAGATGGCGGCGGTGTGCGTGGCCGACGACGGGCCCGGCATCCCGGACGCCCACAAGCCGCGCATCTTTGAGATGTTTTATACCGGCGACGCCCCGGTGGCGGACGGGCGGCGCAGCCTGGGGCTGGGGCTCGGCCTGTGCCGCAGCATCGTGGCCGCCCATGGCGGGGCGCTGACCCTTGCCGACAATGACCCGCACGGCTGCGTGTTCACGTTCACCGTGCCGTTGGGGGAGGTGAAGGTCGATGCCTAAGGCGGTGATCTTGGTGGTGGAGGACGACGCCCCGGTGCGCAACCTCATCACCACGGCGCTCAAGACCAACGATTACAAGTACATCGCGGCGCCCACCGGCGAGAGCGCGGTGATGGCCGCCGCCACCCACAACCCGGACATCGCCCTCGTCGATCTCGGCCTGCCGGACATCGACGGGGTCGAGGTGATACGCCGCATCCGTTCCTGGTCCGGGATGCCCATCATCGTCATCAGCGCCCGCAGCGAGGCCGACGACAAGGTCGAGGCGCTGGACGCCGGCGCCGACGATTACCTGACCAAGCCGTTTTTGGTCGAGGAGCTGCTGGCCCGCCTGCGCGCCACCCAGCGGCGGCTGGCCTACTTACAGACCGACAGCGCCGCGGGTGCCATGTTTCAAAACGGGGCTTTAAAAATCGATTTCGCTGCCGGCTGCGCCTGGCTGGGCGGCGAGGAGCTGCATTTGACGCCCATCGAGTACAAGCTGCTGTGCCTGCTGGCGCGCAACGTGGGCCGGGTGCTGACCCACACCTACCTGACGCAGAACGTGTGGGGCGCCGGCTGGGAGAGCAATGTGCAGAGCCTGCGCGTGTTCATGGCGACCTTACGCAAAAAGCTGGACGCCGGCCCCGGCGCGCCGCAGTATATCCAGACGCACGTCGGCATCGGCTACCGCATGGTCAAGGTAGAATAGTTTTACTGGAAAATGCCCGACGGGCCGAACGGCCCGCCGGGCGTGCTTTTGTGTTTACCGGGCTTTGATGTCCTCCGCGGGCACCGCGTCGCTCGCCGCGAACTCCACAAAGCCGCCGGATCCTTCGCTCGGGCAGAGGAAGCGGACCTGGTAATAATCCGCCGACCAGCCCACACCCTCGACGAAAGCCTTGAGCTCCCGCAGGGCTTGCTTTTCCTCCGCCGCCGTGACGGCGCCGCCCGGGCAGATGCGGCAGGCGGTCAGTATAGTGGGCACCTTTTGCAGCACCGCCGGGGCAAAGGGCTCGTCCAATTCAAGAGCGCCGCCCCAGGCCGCCGCGTTTTGGCTGCAGCTGACGGTGCCCTGCTGCGTTTTATACGGCGGGTCGCAGCAGAGCATAAAGACGAAGGGGCGGTACCCGCTTTCGTTATAAGGGGCAAAGGCCTCGCCGTACTGCTCCCGGGCCAGCGCCGCCAGCTGCTCGTCCGCTGCCTGCTCCAGCCGCAGGCAGGTGTTGCGCCTTTGCTCCACCCGCCAGACGTGGTCCGGCACATCATCGCCCGGGCCGGTATCATCGGTGAAAAGCCAAAACCGTGTCTCGATCTCAAAGCGGGTATCGGCGCTCTGCGCGGACTGGACCTCATTGACGTAGCGGAAAAAGCGCCCGCCCCAGCCGCCCAGCACGGTAAAGCTCTGCCCCGGGTAGAGCTTTTCGGCATACCGGACGGCTGCACGCCGACTCCAGGCGCGGCTCAAGGGATCGCCGGAAATGGCATCCACGCCCAGCAGCAGCGCCAGCACGATGGCGGCGCCGCCCGCGGCGGCGAGGATGCGTTTTGTCTTAACGGTCAGCGGTCTCATCGGACTTTTCCCCTTTCACGGCGTATTGGAACAAACGGGCGGCCAGCGCGCCCAGCAGGCACAGGACGATAAGCACCGCCCACAGCAGCCAGCCGTTGCGCACGGCATGGACGAAAGCCCGGACGGGGCGCAGTGTCCCCTGTGCCTCGCCCAGAAGGCGCAGATAGTCCGGCACAAAGGCCATGACGCAGGCGAGCAGCGGCGTCAGGCGCCACAGCCTGGAATCGAGCCAACAGGCGACGCCGGTCACAGCCGGGAAAATCAGCAGAAAGAAGACCGAAAAGTTTGGCGAGAACATGACGAGGTTGCCCAGCAGCGTGCCGCCCGCCATAAAGGCCAGCAGCAGGCCGTTGATGCGCTCGCGCAGAGCGCGCAGGACCCTGCCGTCGTCGGGCGGCGGCGGGGCGGGCAGGGTCTCCCCCGCCCCGGCCAGGTCCGGGAACAGGGCGCGGCAGCCAGCGCAGGTTTGCAGGTGCTCGCGCACCAGCGCCGCGCTGCCGGCGCTCGCCGCGCCGTCCTGCACAAGCGGCGCCAGGTCGCGGCAGACCTCGCACGGTATCGTGATCTTTACAGGTTCAGACATCGGTGTATCCCTCCTCCTGGAGCTTTGCCTTGAGCCAGACGCGGGTGCGGTGCTCGGCCACGCGGGCGGTGTTCTCGTTGATGTGCAGGCGGGCGCCGATCTCGGCGTAGGAATAGCCTTGGGCCCGCAGCGTGACGACGGCGGCGTCCCGTTCGCCGCGCTGCGCCAAAAGCTCCCGCACGCGGGCGAGCGTTTGGCGCGCGTCGGCGCCGCCGGGGGCGGGCGGGCCCTCCCACAGATAGCGCTCGAGCAGCTCGTCCAGGCTGAGGGCTGGCCGCCGCCTTTGCAGGCTGTTCAGCCAGGTATGGCGGGCGATGCTGAACAGCCAGGTGCGCACGCTGCTTTCGCCGCGGAAGGTGGGCAGGCAGCGCAGCACGCGCACAAAGGTCTCGCTCAGCAGGTCCTCGGCCTCGTGCGGGTCATGCGTCAGGCCGCAGAGGTAGCGGTAGAGCTCGGCCTTGTACCGCCGGTAGAGCTCCTCCAGCTCCGGCACCAGCGCCGCCATATCGCCGCCCCCTTTCCACTGCCTTTGCCAGTTGGTGTGTATGCCCGGCCCGAATGTTACAGGCTGTGACAAAAATTATACTACAAAAGCTCCCCGGCTGTCGCCGGGGAGCCAAACTTAGGGAGATGACGGGCGAATTTATTCGGCCAGCGGCGGCAGGGCCAAAATTTCCACCGTGACGGTGCCGTCGCCGTTGTCCTCCAGGAGCGTGACCTCGGTCACGGCGCCGCCCTCAAGGCCAAGGCCGACCACGGCCCACGGCGCGCCGCCCAGCTCCTTGAGACCGAAGATGCGGCTGCTGTACCGGCTCTCGTAATAGTAGCAGGGCTCGGACTGGCCGGGCAGCAGCGTCAGCTCGCAGACCTTTTTGTACAGCATCTCGCCTGCCGCGCGCAGCTCGGCGCGGGTGCAGTCGGCCCAGGGGCCGAGGTCCTCTTTCATCGAGGCCAGCGTGCCCCTGCTGTTGGCGACGGTGTCCTGCGCGCTGTCCGGCTCCGGCAGCGGCTGGCCGGCCTGTTCGGCGGCCGCGGCGGCGTTCTGCTCGTCGCGCGCCTTGGCGCGCGCGATGGCTTCGTCGAGCAGGGCCTGCTCCTCGGCCGTGGGGGTATACTGCCAGCTTTGTTCCACGCGGGCGGCCGCGGCGGCGTCGGCGTGCTCGGCCCCGAGGGGCAGCGTGAACAGGATGTTCAGATTCTCATAGTCCGCCGCGGTGCTGATGCGGCCGTCGGTGCCGGTGTGGTAGCCGAGCGTGCCGGCAAGGCCCCATTGCTGCATGACGGCAAAGTAGATCTCACGGTCGGCAAAGGGGTACAGGTCGGGGACCCGGACGTCGGCGTAGAGCACGCCGTCTTTGGCGCGGAAGGTGCTCTCCTCGCCGTTCGCCCGCGGATTTTCGGCACGGTCGCCCTGCAGCAGCACACCGTCGCGGATCTCCTGCATCCATTCCTCCTCGGTCAGGGGGGTGCCGTCGGTGCGGGCCACGGTGTACAGGATGTGGGTGTGGGCCAGGTCCCCGTCCGCGGCGGCGGGCTCGCTGGCGACGGCCAGCAGCGTGACGGTGTAGCCGGCGTCGGCCTGCACGGCGTTGACGGTGAGCACGTCGGGCGCGCTGTAGATGTCGACGAGGGTCCGGTAGTTTTTCTCCTGCGCAAAGGCCGTGAGGTTCTGCGGCGCGATGATGGCCGCGGCCTCGGGCGGGGTCTTGAACAGGCCGCCGGCGGCGGCCGCGCCGAGGGCGCACAGGCACACAGCGCCGGCGGTCACGGCGGCGAAAACGGTTTTACGGGCACGCATAGGGCGGCCTCCTTTCACTTGGCTCACTTGGCGGGCGGCGCGCGCCGCGCCCTGCCGCAGGGCCGCCTGCTGAACGGCGGCCGCGTCAAGGCCCTGGGCGGCAAACGCGCGGTCCCAGAATTCATGTTTGGTCATGGGGGTCGGCACCTTCCTTTTGGCAGTGTTCGCACAGCTCCCGCAGTGTGCGGTAGAGCTTCGCCTTGACGGTGTTCTCGTTGAGGCCCAGCGCCCGGGCGATCTGCTTGAGTGGCATATCCAGCGCAAATCGGCAGATAAAAATCTTGCGGACCTCCGCCGGGTAACTTTTGAGCCACTCCCCCGCCTGCGCGGCCAGCAGGCGCTGCTCGGCCATATCGGCGGCCGACATCTCGGTGGCCAGCTCGGGCAGGTCATACTCGTCGCCGTTTTCGTCCGCCGTCTGCAGCGGCACAAAGCGCTGGAGCCGTGCCTTCAGCCCGTACCAGGCGCCCAGCTTGCGGCGGGCCACAGCGCGCACATAGGCGGCCGGGTCCCGGATATGGTCGGCGCCGTAGAGCAGGATGTTGGCGTAGACGTCGGCGTAGATATCCTGCAAAATGTCCGGTATCTCGGCGGGGTCGGCGCAGCCGCGGGTGACGGTGAGCAGGGTCTGGGGGTAGGTATCGCGGTAGAGGGTCTCAAAGAACGGGATGGGTTCCAAAGCGCGCAAGGGGCATCACATCCTTCACCGGTATAGTGGCGCGGGCGGAGAAAAAAGTTGCGTATAAATTTTGGATAAAGTATAACACAGGCGCAGCGAGACGGCGGCCGTTTGGCCGCCGTCTCGCTGCGCGGGGTATGGTAAGGATGATATCCGGGGGATGGCATTACCGTGCAGGCAGGATAAGCTTTTCCAGCGTGGCGGTGTCGTCGGCGTTGTGGGTGTAGATGTAGGCGCGATACTGTGCTCCGCCGTCGCCGCCGCCAGCAGTCAGGCCGCCGACATGGCTTTCACCAAAGGTCTCAAACATCACCGGCTGCAGGAAGTACGGCTCGCTGTCGGGGTCATCCGCATTGCCGAAGCGCCAGCCATCGACGCCGTTTTCAACGGTGCGGGGCACGGTCTCGGTTCGCTCCACGGTGCCGAGGGCACGCAGCTCCTCCACGCTCAATGTGCTGTAATCGTCCATGGCATCCTCGAAGGTCTGCTGCTCTGGCGGCAGCTCGGGCACCGGCTCGGCCGGGCCGGTGCCGCGCCACTCGTCCAGCAATGCCTGCGCCCTGGCGGGGTCGGCGCAGGCAGCGTCCAGCGGCAGTGTGAACAGCACGTTGAGGCCCGCGGTATCGGGGTTCGCGGTGATGGCGCCGGTCCCGGCGTCATAGAGATAGGCCGTAAAGTCCGGGAGCATACCCTCCTGCGCCATAAGATAGACCGTGCGGTCGGCGAAAGGATAGACGGTATCGCATTCCGAAAGGCAGTAGAGCACGCCGTTCCTGACCGCGGCGGCGTAGCCGCCGTTCATCATGAAAGGGTTGCAGGTGGCCGGGTCCTCGCCGGAGATCAGCGGCCCGACGAGGAACTGCTCGTCCAGCGTGACGGGCTCGCCGTCGGTGCGGCGGATGGCGGTGACGGCATAGGTGCTCTCGGCAGCGGCGCCGTCATGCTCAAAATCCGAAAGGTTTTTTCCCTTGGTCAGGCCGAGCAGCGTGACCGTGTAATCGCCGTCGGTCTTCGTCTCGTTGACGGCGACGGCATCGGGGCCCGCAAAGGCGGCGGAGAGGGCGGCATAGCCGAGTTCATCGGCGACTTCTTTGGGCGTGAGGAAGAATCCGGCGGCGGCCGCGCCGAGCGCGCACAGGCAGAGCGCGCCGGCAGCCACGGCGGCGGGAAGGGTCTTGCGGGTTTGCATGGATGGGTCTCCTTTCAGTTGTCGGGCGGCCAGCACCGCGCCGCGGCGCACGGCGGCATGGCGGATGGCGGTTTTGTCCGCCCCGGCGGCGGCGAGCGTCTGCCGCAGCAGTTCGTGTTCGGTCATAGGCCGACACCCTCCTTTTGGTAGAGTTCCCGAAGCTCGGCGAGGGCCCGGTAATAGCGCATCTTGACAGTGGCCTCCTTCATGCCCAGCAGTTTGGCGATTTGAGCAAAGGGCATATCCAGCTCGATGCGGCAGAGCAGGATGCGGCGCGTCTCGGGCGCAAAGGTCTTGAGCCTCTCGGCCGCCTGCGCGGCCAGCAGCCGCGCCTCGGCCGCCTCGCCGGCCGAGACTTCGGCGGCGAGCTCGGGCAGGTCGTATTCCCCGCCGTCGTCGTCCATCCCGCGCAGCGGCACCATGCACTGCAGCCTGGCCTTGAGACCGTACCACTCGCCCAGCTTATGGCGGGCGACGCGGCGCACGAAGCCGACCGGGTTGGTAAAATAGTCGGTCCCGTGGGTGAGGATGGCGGCGTAGACGTCGGTGTAGATATCCTGCATGAGGTCGGGGATGCGGTCGGCGTCGGCGCAGCCGCGCGTGACAAGGCGCAGCGTGGCGCGGTAGGTCTCGTCATACAGGGCTTCAAAAAACGGGATGGGGTCCTGTGCGCGCAAGGTAGCATCACATCCTTCACCGCTACAGTGCCGCGGCCGGGCGAAAAAGTAACACAAAATCCCGCAAAAACAAAAAAGCCTTCCCCCCGGCGGGGGAAAGCCTTTTCACGCTTCCGGCTCGGCGCTCTCGGGCGTGGCGGGCGGCGGGGTCGGCGTCGGGGTGGGAGTGTCGGGGCGCAGGTAGGCCCAGATCTCGCCGTCCGAACGCTGGTACGAGACATCCAGCACGCCGCGGTCGGTGGCGCCAAGGCCCTGCCCCTCAACGTCCAGAATGGTCGTGCCGGCCAGCTTGAGCTTGTCGGCCAGGTTGTGCACGGTGCCCACGATGACCGTCAGGCGGTCCTCATAGCGGAAGGAGATCTCGCTGATGTCTGCCACCGAGATGCCGGTGGTGCCCGCCAGCAGGCCGGCCGCGTCAAGCCCCTCGACCAGCTGGCGCAGCGCGTCGTTGGCGTCGACGTCGCCGGGGCCGGGCGTGGGGGCCGCCGTGGGGAAGAGCACGATGCCGTCCACGGTCTCGGGCTCGGCCGGCGCATTGAGCGAGTTGTAGGTCTCGAGCTTCAAGGTCTGCCCCGGCACGCTGGGCATGATGGCGGGCAGCGCCGCCTCCAGCTCGATGAGTCCCTCAGGGAAGTCGTCGGCCGTGCGCAGCAGCTTGCGCTGGTCGCTCAGGACCAGCCAGCCCACCGGCAGCGCCACGGCAAAGCGCTCGGTGGCGGGGCGCACGCGCACCACCACGGTGCCGGGCATGGCGGTGCGCACCTCGACCTCGTCAAGGTACGGCAGCTGGGCGGCCAGCTGGGCACTTTTGTCGGCGGTGGAAAAGCCGAACAGGCTGTCCCCTTTGGCGATGCCCAGCAGCTCGAGCACCTGCTGCTCGGTATAGATGCCGAGGTCGGCGGGAAGGTTGCCGTCCATATCGGTGATGCGGAAAGCCGTCACTTTGAACAGCAGATTGACCGAGAGGATGACGCCCAGCGCCAGCATGGCCAGCACCAGCACGATGCCCAGAACGGTGCGGTTGCGGCGCTGGCGGCGGCGCTCGGCGGCCGTCACGCGGCGGCCGACGGACCCGGCCGCGTAGCCGGGGCGCTGGGGATTGGGCTGCGCGCGGCGGGGCGGCTGCCGGCGCGGCTGGGGGCTGCCGCCCCCGGAGACAGAACGGGAGGCCGCCCTGCGGCTGCGCGAGTCGCGGTCCATAGGCGTGCCTCCTTTTTTGGGGTCGGTTTTGGGGCCGGGCTCAGCCGGCCAGCTCCAGCAGCTTTTGCGTGATAATGTCCAGGCTGTGCAGGTTGCCCAGCGTTTTGGCGTTTTGGCCCATCGCGGCCAGCTTGCCGGGCGCCTGCAGCAGACCCTGCACAGCCTCGATGAGCTTTTGCCCGGTCAGGTCCTTCTCCTCAAACACGAGGGCCGCGCCGGCGTTCTGCAGCTCCAGCGCGTTGTAGTACTGGTGGTTTTCGGCCACGTTGGGGCTGGGGATGAGGACGGACGCGCGGCCCATCGCCTCCAGCTCGGCCAGCGTCAGCGCGCCGGAACGGGCGATGACGAGGTCGGCGGCGGCCAGCAGCCGCGGCATATCGTCGATATACTCCCGCACGACCAGATCGTCGCCGGGGGCAAAGCCGTATTTTTGTTCGAGGTCCTTGAACAGCTGCACCCCGCGGCTGCCGGTGGCGTGCAGGTGCAGGATGGGCAGGCCGCTTTTTGCCTCCCACGCGCAGAGCTCGGCCACGACCTGATTGATGCGCTCGGCGCCCAGGCTGCCGCCAAAGCTGACGATGACGGTGCGGGCCCCCGCATTCAATTCTTTGCGGGCGGCCTCCCGCTTTTGGGCCCACGCGCGTATCTCCGGGCGCACCGGGTTGCCGGTGACGGTGGTCTTTTCGGGCGCGCCGAGCTTTTCGACCGCCGCCGCGCTGGCCGAGAAGATCAGGTCCACGTCCTTCGCGAGCAGCTTGTTGGTCACACCCGGGAAGGCGTTCTGCTCCTGGATGGCGGTGCGGATGCCGGCCCTGGCGGCGGCGCGCACCACCGGCCCGCTGACGTAGCCGCCGCAGCCGATGACCAGGTCGGGCTCTACTTCTTTTAAAATCGCTTTGGTGCGCGGGCCGGACAGGGCCAGGTGCCACACGGCGATGAGGTTGCGGCCGATGTTTTCAAGGCTCAGGTGCCGCTGGAAGCCGTTGATCTCGATGTTGTGGAAAGGATACCCGGCCTTGGTGACAAGGCCGTATTCCATGCCCTTTTTACGCCCGGCAAAATGGATCTCGGCCTGCGGGCAGGCTGTTTTTAAGGCGCCGGCAATCGCCAGCGCCGGGTTGATGTGGCCGGCGGTGCCGCCGGCGGCGATCAGAACACGCATCCAAAGCCTCCAAAAACGTTAGTTCACCGCGCGGCGGGTGTAGACGGGCCGGCGCTGGGCGCTGCGGGCCGCCTTTTCCTGCCGGGCGATGCGGGCGTTGCCCGCCCGCGATATGCTGAGCAGCACCCCCATCTCGGCCAGCAGCAGCAAAAGGCTGGTGCCGCCGGCCGAGAAGAACGGCAGGCTGATACCGGTGTTGGGGGTGGCGCCGGTGACGGTGCCGATGTGGAAAAAGATCTGCCACGACACCTGCGCCGTGATGCCGATGGCCACCATGCTGCCGAAGTAATCCGGCGCGCGCAGGGCGATCATGATGCCCTGCACGATGAACAGCGCGAACAGCAGCATACAGATGACCGCGCCGATAAAGCCCAGCTCCTCGCACAGGACCGAGAAGATGAAATCATTGACGGATTCCGGCAGCCACTGGTGCTTCTGGCGGCTGTTGCCAAGGCCCAGCCCCGTCAGCCCGCCGGAGGCGATGGAATACACGCTCTGCTGCATCTGCCAGCCCAGCTTGGAGGTATCGGTGGCGAACAGGCCCCAGCTGCTCATGCGTTCGTTGGCCCAGGTGTTGTTCTCGTTGGTCAAAAACATCCAGCCGCCGACGAGCAGCGTGGGCACCACGAAGGCCATCCAGCCCAGGCCGCAGCCGCCGCACACCAGCATGGTGAAGACGATGGCCGCGATGAGCACCATCGCCGAGTGGTGCGGCTCCAGCGCCAGCAGCAGCATATACACGCCCAGCGGCAGCAGCGGCAGCAGGATGCCGTGGCGCAGTGTACTGCGCTTGTCATAGTGGGTAGCGGTGTAGGTGGCCACGCACAGCACCGACGAGAACTTGGCGATCTCAGACGGCTGCACGGTGACGGACCCGAACAGAAAGATCCAGCGGTGGGCGTTGTTGTAGCTCTCGCTGAACAGGGCCCAGATCAGCATCAGGATGGTGAGCAGGTAAAGCGGCCAGTGCGCAAACTGCAAGGCGCGGTAGTTGACGAAGGAGATGGCATACATCAGCACCAGCCCGATGACCGCCACCGCCACCTGCGGGCGGATGTACTGGTAGAGGTCCCCGGTCTTGGCGTAGCCGGTGGAATAGCTGGCCGAGAACAGCACCACCAGCCCGTAGACCAGCAGCACGACCAGCGTGGTCACGAACCCGCGCGAGACGCGGCCGCGGTCCTGCCGGGGCAGCGCGATGTTGCCGAGGAAGCGGAAGATGTTGGCAAAAAACACGTCGTACAGCAGGCCCAGGATCGGCCCGAACACGCTGCCAGCGGACATCGCTGCCCCTCCCCTCTTTTAGAACGGCTGCCGTTAAACCAGATAGACGTACAAAATGCCCAGCACCACGCCGACGGCGGCCAGCAGGCTGAAAAAGCCGTCGATCTTTGCCTCGCGCCAGCCGCGCATCTCAAAGGCGTGGTGGATGGGCGTCATTTTAAAGATGCGCTTGCCGTGGGTCAGCTTGAAGTAGGTGCGCTGGATGACCACGGTCATGGCGTCCCAGATATAGACGATGCCGAAGAACAGCACCAGCTCGGGGCGGCCGAGGGCGAAAGCCAGCCCGGCCACCATGCCGCCCAGAAACATACTGCCGGTGTCGCCCATAAAGACCTTGGCCGGGTAGAAGTTCCACACGAGGAACCCGGCGCAGCCGCCGGCCACGGCGGTGGCCAGCACCGCGATGTGGTAGTAGGAAAGCAGGCTGGCCGCCAGCAGGTAGCCGAGCATCGAGACAAAGGTCACGCAGGAGCACAACCCGTCCAGCCCGTCGGTCAGATTGACGGCGTTGACCAGGAACACCAGCCCGAAAAAGGCGATGGGATAGTACAAAAGCCCCAGGTCCACCATACCGAAAACGGGCAGCAGGATGAGCGTGCTGTCCATGCCCAGCGTGTGCAAAGCGTACAGGAAAGCGCCGGTGATGGCGAACTGGAGGATGAATTTCTGGCCCTCGGTCAGGCCCTCGTTGTGGTGCTTGAAGACCTTGATGGCGTCGTCGACAAAGCCCATGGCGCCGTTGGCGGCGGCGAACACCAGCACCAGCAGCGTGATGTTCAGTTCCCGCCGGCCCAACAGCTCCGGCGCAAAGCGTTGGAAGGCAAGGTACACAAGGCCCACCGCGGCCAGGATGCCGAAGATAAAGCACAGCCCGCCCATGGTGGGCGTGCCGCTTTTTTTGCTGTGCCAGGTGGGGCCATCCTCACGGATGGACTGGCCGAAATGCAGCCGGCGCAGGGCCGGCACCGCCACACAGCCCGAGACCGCCGTGACCAGAAAGCTGCCCAACGCGGCGGCGATCAACATCCTGGAGACGATCATCCCCATACCCTACTTCACCCTCCAAACGGTCAGTGGGCGCTGTAGTACTCCTTCAGCGCCTGCTCAAGGCCGACCGCGTGGCTGGCCTTGGCGAGCAGCACGTCGCCGGGGCGCAGATGCTGCTGTAAACAGTTTACCACGTCCTTGGCCGTTTGGCAATGCAAAGTTGCAACGCCCCTGGCCTGCGCCGCGCGGCCGATGCCCCTGGCCAGCTCGCCGCAGGTGATGAGCAGGTCGACGCCGGTCTCGGCGGCCTGCTCCCCCACCGCGGTGTGGGCGCTCTCGCTCACGCTGCCCAGCTCCAGCATATCGCCCAGCAGGGCGACATGGCGCTTTTCGGGACGCTTTTGCAGCACCGCCAGCGCCGCGCGCATACTTTCGGGGGCGGCGTTGTAGCAGTCCTCGATGACGGTGATGCCGCCATGGACCACCGCGTGCTGGCGCATACCGCTGGGCACATAGTTTGCCAGCGCGGCGGCGGCGCGCACCGGGTCAAGGCCCAGCCGGGTAGCGGCCGCATAGGCGGCCAGCGCGTCGCGCACGGTGTGCACGCCGGCGGTGGGGATGGTCACGGCCGGCAGGCGGCCGTACTGTGCGTCCAGCAGCGTGAAGGTAGTGCCGTCTGTGCCCTGCTCGATGTTGACGGCGCGCACGTCGGCCGCCGTGTTGTTCGCGTCGGCCGAGAACCACACCGGGCGCAGCCGCCCCGGCAGGTTGGCCGCGGGCAGCAGGTCATTGTCGGCGTTCAGCACCAGCGGCGCCTCGTCCGGCAGGCCGGCGCAGATCTCCAGCTTTGCCTTCAGTATATTCTCGCGCGTGCCGAGGCTCTCCAGATGCGAGGACCCCACCGTGGTGATGATGCCGGCCGAGGGGCGCACCGCGCGGGACAGGCGCTCGATCTCGCCCGGGGCGCTCATACCCATCTCGAGCACGGCGTACTCGTGCGTGGGCTCGAGCTCGAACAGCGTCCAGGAAAGCCCCAGGTCATTGTTGTGGTTGGCCGCGCTGCGCAGCGTGTTGCCGAAGGCCGAGAGCACCGCGTAGCAGAAATCCTTGGTGGTGGTCTTGCCCACGCTGCCGGTCACGCCGACCACCAGCGGATTGAACAGCATACGGTAGTTGGCCGCCATGCGCAGGATGGCCAGGTAGGAATCCGGCACGAGGACAATGCGCGCCTCGGGCACGCCCGCGACCGGATGATTGGCCACGATGTACCCCGCCCCGGCGGCATAGGCCCCGGCGGCATAGTCGTGGCCGTCAAAGTGTTCGCCGGCAAAGCAGACGAAGACGCAGCCGGGGATGACCTTCCGGCTGTCGGTGACGACGGCGGTGACGGGCTCGTTGCCGGCCAGGGCCAGCCCGGCCAGCAGTTCATTGGCGCGCATGGGTCGCATAGGTCTTCTCTCCTTACGATATCAGGTTCTGCCGCCCCTTGGCGGGGCGCATCATGCCTGCGGTTCTGGTTCCGGTTCCGGCTCCGGCTCGGGCACGCCGCGGTCGGTGGTCAGGGTGACGACGGTGCCCATCTCGACGGTGGTGTCGGGGGCGGTGTCCTGCTCGACCACGCGGCCGGCCGCGTCCCCCACCAGCTGCACGTTGACGCCGGCCGAACGGAGCATCTGCACCGCAAAGGTGCCGGTCTTGCCGATGGCGTCCGGCACGATGGTGCTCTGGCCGGCCGTGGCCTCGGTGTACAGGTAGACGGTGGAGCCGGCCGGGACCGTCATGCCGCCGTAGGGGTACTGGTAGGTGATGGGGCCGGTGGGGCCGATGACCTGGTGGGACAGCCCGATCCGGTTCAGGTTGACCTGGGCGGTGGCCCAGTCGGTGCCGACGGTGTTCTGCACCTTGACGGTGCCGCTGGGGGCGTACTCGGCCGCCTGCTCGATGCCTAGATAGGGCGCGACCTCGCTGATGATGTTGCCGACCACCGGCACCATGATGTCGGAGGCGAGTTCCGAGTTGCCGCGCGGGTCGTCGAGCATGACGAAGACCAGCAGCTCGGGGTCGTTCATCGGCAGCACGCCGACGAAGCTCATCGCGTAGCGGTAGGTGTCGCTCCATTTTTTGGAGTTGGCAAGCTGCTCGGCCGTGCCGGACTTTCCGCCGATGCGGTAACCGGCCACATAGGCCTTACGGCAGGAATGGTAGGCGGTGTCGTTGGGGTCGCCGTGGCCGACGTTGTTCTCCATCATGTCGCGCAGCTGGGCGCTGACCTCCTCCGAGATGACCTGGCGGCGGATGTCGGTGCCGGCCTTTTGGATGATGTTGCCCGCCTGGTCGGTGACGGAATCGACGACATAGGGCGTGACCAGATACCCGCCGTTGACCACCGCCGCCACCGCCGTGGCCATCTGCATCGGCGTGATGGCCATGTTCTGGCCGAAGGTCGCCGAGAGCAGGTTGGTCTCGACCTGCTCCATCGCGGCCTGGTCGTGGTAGATCATCCAGCGCGTCTCGTTGGGCAGGTCGATGCCGGTCGGCTCGGTGAAGCCGAACGCGTCGAAATAGTCAAAAAAGGTCTTGGGGCTGATGAATTTGCCCAGCTGGGCAAAGTAGATGTTGCAGCTGTTGTTGAGCGCGGTGCCCATGTCCTGCAAGCCGTGGGCGGCGCCCTGCGCGCAGGTGTAGGTGTGCTCCCACGCGGTGCCGCCGTTGACGGTGTAGGCGCCGCCGCAGGTAAAGCTCTGGTCGCGGGTGGCAAGGCCGGAATCCAGCGAAGCCGAGGCCGTGATGAGCTTGAACACCGAGCCGGGGTAGTACAGCTCGGTCAGGTTCTTGTTCTTCCACTGCGCCTCGCGCATCATGCCCTGCACGGTGGAATACTCGTCCTCATCGATCAGGCCGTCGGCCACGATGTCGGCGACCTCGTCCTCGCCCAGGCGGCTGCGCAGGGTGGCGGTGGTGCCGGCGTCCAGCGTGCCGCCCTCCAAAATGCCGCGCAGCTCCTCGTCATAGATGGTGTAGGGGTCGTTGGGGTCGAACTGGTTGAGCGTGGCCATGGCCTTGATGGCGCCGGTCTTGACCTCCATCACGATGACGCAGCCGCGGTTCTGGACGTTGTTTACCTCGATGGCGCCGGCCAGATAGCGCTCGGCGATCTCCTGCACGTTCTCGTCGATGGTCAGGTGCAGGTCATAGCCGTCGATGGCGGGGAAGGTCTCGGTGTCGGAGCCTTCGAGCTCGTAGCCGTTGGCGCTGGTCGTGCCGACCATGCGCCCCGGTGTACCGGACAGCAGCTCGTCGTAGGATTTTTCCAGCCCGTAAAAGCCCTGCCCGTCGTTGTTCAAAAAGCCGATGACCGAGGACAAAAACGCCCCGTACGGGTAACTGCGCGAGGAGTTCTGTTCCCGGTAGAGCAGCAGCACGCGGTCGCCCTTCTGCGGGGTGCCGTCGCGCTCGGCCAGAATGTTGCCGTCCGCGTCGCGCTTGGGCACGCAGAAGCCGCGCGCGTACTCGAGCACGGCATCCGCCGTGGGCATATCGAGCCCGCGCGCCAGCACGCGGTAGCTGTAGCGCTGGCCCTCGGCGTTGGTGGCGTTCAGCGCCGCGAGCAGGCTGTCGGCGGTGACGGTCTCGTCATCGATGATGGCGGCGATGTGCTCGCAGCCCTCGCGCAGGTAGGCTTCGCCCTCCTCGGTGATGGCCGAGGGGTCGGCGACGATGTTCCACACCACGCTGCTCTTGGCCAGCAGCTTGCCGGTGGCACCGTAGATGGCGCCGCGGGTGGCCGGCAGCACAGTGTCGGACAGCTGCTGCTGCACGGCTTCGGCGCGGTAGTCGGCGCCGTCGCGCAGCTGCAGGGCGTAGAGCTGGTAGAGCAGCAGCCCGAAGCCGAAAATCAGAAAAAACGCCACCAGCGCCAGCGTGCGGGCACGCATGGTGTTGTCGACCTGGGGCGTATTCTCATGCCGGCGGGGGGTATGCTCCATAAATGTGTTGGTCCTTTACATCCTGATTTGTATGCAGGGGGGCGGTTTTTTGTGCATCATGCCCCGCCCTTTTGCACGCGCCGCCCGACCACAGCGGCCGGGCGGCAGGAAAAGCGAAGTACGCGCCGCCCCCGAGCGGGCGCGGCGGTCAGGGCGCCAGCGCGCCCAGCAGGCTGAGCGCGGCGGTGCTGAAATCGGCAAAGAAAGCCGCGGCGCCGCCGGGCGCACGCTCGACGGTGGTCTGCTCCTGCAGGCGGATATAGGTGATCTGGCTGTTGTCGGCCCGGACCAGGCCCAGCTTGCCCTCGGCGATCTGCTGCACGTTGGCGTTGGAGGTGATGGCGCTCATCTGCGAGGCCAGATAGTCATAGGTGCTCTGGGCGTTGGTCAGCTCCTGCCTGGTCGCGTCGATCTCGCTGGAAAGACGGGTGACCTGCGCCTGGCTGTAGATGACAGCCACCATCATGATTAGGATGACCGCCGCCGCCAGCACGGTGCCGGCCTGCCGGGCCAGCTGCCGCGCCCTGCGCAGACCGTAACGCCCCCCGCGCACCACGCGCACCGGTGGCACCGTCTGCTGGCGGCGCTGCGGCTGCGCCGCCGCATAGGCATTCGAGGCCATGGGCTCCCTCTCCCTTCTCTATCGTGCACGCCCGGCCGGCTTGCTGCGGCCCGGCGCGTTTTGTCACATCAAAGCTTTTCCAGCACGCGCAGCTTGGCGCTGCGGCTGCGGCGGTTGGCGGCCTGCTCGGCCGCGTCGGCCGTGACGGGCTTGCGGGTGACGAGCACCGCCTTCGGCTTGCCGCCGCACACGCAGACCGGCAGCTCCGGCGGGCAGGTACAGCCGGCGGCCCAGCGGCGGAACTTGTTCTTGACCAGCCGGTCCTCAAGGCTGTGGAACGTGATGACGCACAGCCGCCCGCCGGGGGCCATTTTGCCAAAGATGGCCTCGAGACCCTGGTCCAGCGCGTCCAGCTCGCCGTTGACGGCGATGCGGATGGCCTGAAAGCTGCGCCGGGCGGGATTTTTGTGCTTGCGGCGCTCGGCCGGGGGCAGGGCGCCGGCCACGATGGCGGCCAGCTGGCCGGTGGTGGCGATGGGCTGCGCCTGCCGGGCGGCGACGATGCGGCCGGCGATCTGCCAGGCGTGCGGCTCCTCGCCGTAGTCGCGCAGGATGCGGGCCAACTCCTCGCGCCCCAGCGTGTTGACCAGGTCGGCGGCGGTGGGGCCGGACTGGCTCATGCGCATATCCAGCGGCGCGTCGGCCAGGTAGCTGAAGCCGCGGGCGGCATCGTCCAGCTGGTGGCTGGACACGCCCAGGTCAAGCAAAGCGCCGTCCAGCGCCGGGATGCCGAGGGCATCGAGCACGGCGGCGGTATCTTTAAAGTTGGCCTGAACCACCCGGGCGGGCAGGCCCTTGAGCTTTTCCGCGGCGGCTGCCACGGCATCCGGGTCTTGATCCAAAGCGATGAGCCGCCCGGTGGTCAGGCGCGTTGCGATCGGTTTGCTGTGGCCGGCGCCGCCGGCCGTGCCGTCCAGGTAGGTGCCCCCGGGGCGGATGGCAAGCCCCTGCAAGCAGGCGTCCAGCAGTACGGGCGTGTGGCTGAATTCCATGCCGCTGTCCCCCCTGCTGTGCTGCGTTTTAGAAGTCGAGCTCCTCCATCATGGCGGTAAAGTCGTCGTCCGCGTTCTGCTGGCTGGCGTTCCAGTCCGCCGTGTTCCAGATCTCGGCAAAATCACGGTTCCCGATGATGCTCACATCGTGGTCAAGGTGCGCATATGCCCGCAGGCGGGCGGGCAGCGGGATGCGGCCCTGCTTGTCCGGCGTGACCTCGACCGCGGCGCTGAAGAACGCCCGCGCCGCGGCACGGCTGCGCACGACGCCCTTCTCCTCGATCCTTTCGGCCAGCGCCTCAAACCCCGCCTTGGGGAAAGCGGCCAGACAGTGGTCCATCCAGCGGGTGACATAAAAGACCTCGCCCATCTCCTCGCGGAATTTGGCCGGGAAGTTGATGCGGCCCTTGCCGTCCACGGCATAATCGTACTGACCGACCAGCATGGGGCGCATCTCCTTTCGTTGTAAAATCCAGCCGCGGCGGGGCGGCACTGTTGAAAACTCGGTGGAAACCGTTGAAATTCTCCACTTTGACCCATTTTAGGGTATAGTTTACCCATTTCTACCCACCATGTGCTACCAGTTTAACAGAGAATGGCAAAAAAATCAAGCCCGCAAAGGCCTGTTTTGGCCTTTGCGGGCAAAAAATTTTGTGAAATTTTAAGCGGTGTGGAAAGCGGGCGCTTACCGCCGGGGCGGCGTGGGCGTGGTGGGGCGTTTGGCGGCAGCGTTGCGCAGGTTCATGCGGGTGCTCTTGATGCCGTTGACGCTGCGGGTCAGCGCCTCCTCGGCTTTTTTGAGCAGGTCCTCGCAGTAGTTGTTGGCGCTGCGCAGCAGCTCGTCGGACTGGGTCTTGGCGCCGGAGATCATGTCGGCGGCGTACTTTTTGGCGCGCTTGACGATCTCCTGCTCGCTGACCATGGCGCGGGCGCGCTCCTCGGCCTGCTTGACGATGTTGTCGCCCTCCTGCCGGGCCATCTCCAGGATCTGCTCGCGGTCGTTGACGATCTTTTTGCTGTCGCGGATCTCGTCCGGCAGGTTGTTGCGCACCTCGTCGATGATGTCGCGGATGCGGTCCACGTCCACCACACGGCGCGCGGCGGCGAAAGGCACGGCGGTACCCTCCTCCAAAGTTTCTTCCATCAGGTCCAGCAGCTGATCAACGTTCATGGGTCTTCTTCCTCCTCTGTGTGTATGTTCACGTTTCCTCCCGCCCGTAGCGGGTGACGAGTATCTTACCGTATCGGTACTGCCGCAGCAGCGCGAGCGCGCCGCAGACAGGCGGCAGCGCGGCGTCAGGCTCGCTCTCGGCCAGAACGGCGGCGTTGGGGCTGAGCAGCGGCTCCAGCCGGTCCAGCACGGCCGGCAGTGTGCCGTGGCCGAACGGCGGGTCCAGCAGCACGATGTCAAAGGGGCCGCGGGCGTGCTTTAAAAAGGTGAAAGCGTCGGTCACAGTCACCGCGGCGCGGTCCGCCACGCCGGCGGCGCGGCAGTTGGCGCGCACCACCTCGGCGGCCGGGCGCGAGAGTTCGACGAAGGTGCACTGCGCCGCCCCGCGGGAGAGTGCCTCGATGCCCAGCTGGCCGCTGCCGGCGAACAGGTCCAGCACCCGTGCGCCCGGCAGCAGGAACTGCACGCTGGAGAACATACCTTCCTTGACGCGGTCCAGCGTGGGGCGGGTGACCGCCGTGCCCGGCAGGGCCTTGAGCGGGGTGCCGCGGGCCGACCCGGCGATGACGCGCATGGGCGCTCCCCCTCCCTGCCGGAACTACACGTCCATTATGCGGCGTTTTGGGGCGGTTGTCAAGGGTGCAGGATGGAAAAACCGGCGCGCGGGGGCATATCTGTGCCGATTCAGGCCCGCAGGGCGTTGTAGATCTTTTCCGCCATCGCGTGGCTGATGCCCTTGACCTCTTCCAGGTCGCCGATGCTCGCCGCGCGCACGGCCTTGACCGTTTTGAAGTGCCGCAGCAGCGCCTCGCTCGTTTTGGGGCCGACGCCGGGGATATCGGTCAGGGTGGCAGCGTAGGACTTCCGTTTCATCATGCGCCTGCGGTAGTCGTTGGCGAAGCGGTGGGTCTCGTCCTGGATGTTGGTCACAAAGGTGAAGATGTTGCGGTGGCGGTTGATGGCGATCTCGCCGCCCTTGTCGTCGACGATGGCGCGGGTGCGGTGATGGTCGTCCTTGACCATGCCGAAGGTCGGCACATGCTCGAGCGCCGTGCCCTTGAGCGCCGCCTTGACGGCGCTCACCTGCCCGCGGCCGCCGTCGATGAGCAGCAGGTCGGGCAGGGTCGCGAACTGGTTGTTCGGTCCGTCCGGCTTTTCGCCGCGGCGGGCGGCCTCGTACTCGGCGGCGCGGCGGGCGAGCGTCTCGGCCAGCGAGGCGTAGTCGTCGGTACCGGCCACCGTTTTCATCGCAAAGCGGCGGTAGCCGCTGCGGTACGGCCGCCCGTCTTTAAACACGACCATGCCGCATACGCTGGAGCCGTCGCCCCAGTTGGAGATATCGTAGCTCTCGATGACCTTGGGCGGGGCCGGCAGGCCCAGCACCTGGGCGGCCTCCTCCAATAATTTTTCCTCGCGGGAATAGCGCCCACTCTCGCGGCCCAGACGCTCGACGGCGTTGGTGTAGGCCATCGTGACGAGCTTGGCCACATCGCCGCGCTGCGGCACATACAGGTTGACGGCGCTGCCGCGCGCCTGCTCCAGCGCCTTTTGCAGCGCCTCGTGGTCGGCGGGCAGCGCGTCGACGGCCACCGTTTTGGGAACGGTCTCGCCGTCCAGGTAATACTGCGGCAGGAACTCCTCGCGCACGGCGCCGATGTCGGCGGTGTCATGGAAGACGAACTCCCGCTTGTCGGCCAGGCGCCCCTCGCGGTAACGCAGCACGGCGGCGCAGACGGCGCGGGAGGTGCCGGCCAGCGCGATGACATCCATCTCGGTCTCGTCGCCGCGCACGACCTTCTGCCCCTCGACCACGCGCTCGATGGCATTGATCTGGTCGCGCAGCAGCGCGGCGGTCTCAAAGTCCAGCCGCTCGGCGGCGGCGTCCATCTTTTCCTTTAGCTGCCGGACGATGTCGCGCTTGCCGTAGCGCAGCATATGCAGCGCCGCCTGCACGGCGTCGTTGTAGGCTTCGCGGGATATCCTGCCGCTGCACACGGCCATGCATTTGCCGATGTGGGCGTTGAGGCAGGGCCGGCCCTTGCCGAGCTCGCGCGGGAACTCCTTATTGCAGCGGGGCAGCAAAAAGCAGTCCTGCGCGGTCTCGACCATCTGGCGCACGGCGAAGGACGAAGTAAAGGGGCCGATGTAGTCGGCGTTTTCATCGTCCTTCTGCAAGGCGGCCGAGATGCGCGGCCAGTCCCCGCGCGTGACCTTGACGTAGCTGTAGCCCTTGTCATCCTTGAGCAGGATGTTGTACTTGGGGGTGTGGGCCTTGATCTGGCTGGCCTCCAGCACCAGCGCCTCGAACTCGCTCTGGCAGACGATGACGTCAAACGCGAAGGCGTGGGCGATCATCTGGGTGACCTTGGCGTCATGGGGCACGCCCTCGCGGAAATACTGTGACACGCGCGTGCGCAGGCGCTTGGCCTTGCCGATGTAGATGATGGTATCGCTTTTGTCGCGGATGATGTAGACACCCGGCAAAAGCGGCAGCATACAGGCCTTTTTGTACAGCTCCTGTTTGGTCACGCGGCACACCTCCCCCGGCAAAAAATGGCAAGAAGCAGACAAAAAGCGCGGCAGGGAGCCCCCGCCGCGCTTTGCAGGTCCTGTTACTCAGAGAAGCCGGAGTTGACCAGCTTGACGAGGCCGTCGACCGCGGCCTGCTCGTCCGGGCCGTCGGCGATGATGCGGATGGCGGTGCCGCCCACGATGCCCAGGCTGAGCACGCCCAGCAGGCTCTTGGCGTTGACGCGGCGCTCCTCCTTCTCGACCCAGATGGAGGCCTTGTACTCGTTGGCCTTCTGGATGAAGAACGTTGCGGGACGAGCGTGCAGACCCACCTGATTCTCAACGGTAACTTCTTTTACGTACATAGCTATTCTCTCCTGTTTTCGCAAAGTATAGCCTTGACCGCAAAACCGCAGGTCCGGGCAGGCGGGCCCTACGCACCGCCATACTGTCTTTATTTTATATGATGGCGGCAATTTTGTACAGTGGATTTGCGCAAATTTGGCAGGATTCTGGTATTATGCCCTTTCCACTCCCCATTCTTTGTACAGTTTTGCCATGGATTTTCCCAATGATTGCCGGCGGGGGCACAAGTTGTAGTGGTAACGGCCCGGGGCCTGCCCCCATATAGGCAAGCCGTCACGCCTGCGGGGCATACCGGAACCGCAGCAGCACCGGCGCCGGCGTGCCGGGCAGATTGGGGGTACTGTCCAATGCTCTGGCGTCGCCCGTGGGCACGAAGCCCATGCGGCGGTACAGGCGCTGCGCGCCGGGAAAGAAGCTGAGCACCTCCAGCCAGGGCGTTTTTCCGTCGGACGTGATTTTTTTGCGCGCGAAGTCCAGCAATTTGCTGCCGATGCCGCGGCCCTGCATTTCGGGCAGCACATACAGGCGGCTGATCTCGCCGCTGGGGCGATGTACGCCGACGAGCGCGTCCGGCATACCGTCGGTGGTATGCAGATAGAACGCCCAGCCCGCCGCGCGGTCGCGCGCCAACTCGGCGGCAAACACCTGCCGGGAATTGGCGGCCAGGTACGCCGGCGTGCACAGGTCCTGCCGCTGCCGCTGCCACGCCGCGTGGTAGACGGCCGCCGCCTGTTCCAGCTGGGCGTCGGTGCGCACGAGCTGCGCCTTTTCGCCGCGCTTCCATTTGGGCACGGCGCGCGGGTGGGTCCCGGCCCAGCGCTCATAGAGGTCGGGGCGGCGGGCCCTGGTGCGGGCGCGGCTCTGTTCGGCGCGCCAGCTTTCGATTTTTTCATGGTCGCCGGTCAGCAGCACGGGCGGCACGGCGCGGTCCTCCCACACCTCGGGGCGGGTGTACTGCGGGTACTCCAAGAGGTCGTCCCAGTAGCTTTCCTCCTCATAGCCTTGCTGCTCGGCCAGCACGCCGGGCTGCAGGCGCAGCACGCTGTCGGCCACGGCCAGCGCTGCCAGCTCGCCGCCGGTCAGCACATAGTCGCCGATGGAAAGCTCCTCGTCGGCAAAGGCCTCTATCACGCGCTCGTCGATGCCCTCGTAGTGGCCGCAGACCAGCGTCAGGCAGTCATACCGGGTCAGGCGTTTGGCGTCCGCCTCGGTGTAGGGGCGGCCGGCCGCGGTCAAAAACACGATGTGCGGTTCAGGATACCCTGCCTGCGCGCACTGCGCCTGCACGGCGCGCAGGCAGTCGGCGATGGGCTGGGCGTAGAGCACCATGCCCGGCCCGCCGCCATAGGGGTAATCGTCGGTCTGCCGCTGTTTATTGGCCGTATAGTCGCGTATCTGGTGGCAGTGCGCGTCGAACAGGCCGCGCTTCCTCGCCCGGCCCAAAATGCTGGTATCCAAAAAGCTGTCACAGAGGTCCGGGAACAGCGTTACGATGTCGATGCGCATGGCTCTAGTCCTCATCACCGTTGACCGCTTCCCCGAACATACCGGGGATGGGCGCCACGGTGACGGTGCGGTTTTGGATGTCGATGCCCTTTAAGAATTCCGGCACCGCCGGGAACATATGCTCGGTGCCCTGTGCGTCGGTGACGGTGTAGATGTCCTGCGCCGCCGGATGGTCGACGGCGGTCATGGTGCCGTACACCGTGCCGTCGGCGGCATCGACGACGGCGCAGCCGAGCAGGTCATCGATGAAATAGCGGTCCCTGGGCAGCCGGACCTCCGCCTTGGCGAAGTAGAGTGTTCTGCCCACCAGCGCGCGGGCGGCGTCCATATCGTCAACGCCGCCAAGGCGCAGGATGACCGTGCTGCCCTGCCCGCGCACGCCGCGCACGGCAAAGTTCTCGCCGCCTTGGGCGGCGCCGTACAGCGTTTTGAGCCTGGCTAGGAACGCCGCGCCGTCGCACAGCGGCAGCGCCTTGAGTTCCCCGCGCACGCCGTGGGTGGTGACCAGCTTGCAGGCCGGCAGATAGTCTTGCATAGAGGGTCCTTTCTGTGTTTTCAAAAAACGCCTCACCGGGCGGTGGGGCGTTTGGGGTTTTGGGGGCAGGCGTCAGTCGATTTCAACGACCACTTTCTCGCCCTGGCGGACGGCGGCCGCGCGCATGACGACGCGGATGGCCTTGGCGATGCGGCCCTGTTTGCCGATCACGCGGCCCATATCCTCGGCGGCAACGCTGAGATGGTAGACGACGGTACCGTCCTCCCGCGCGGGATCGACCGTTACCTGCACGGCGTCCTTGTCCTCAACAAGGCCGCGGGCGACGGCAATGAGCAATTCCTGCATGTGACGTTCCTCCTATACGATGGTGGCGGGGCCGCCTTACAGGACGTTCGCCTTCTTGAGCAGACTGCGGACGGTGTCGGTGGGCTGGGCGCCGTTCGACAGCCACTGCTTGGCCTTGTCGGCGTCGATCTTGATGACGCTGGGCTCGGTGGTGGGGTCGTAGTAGCCGATCTCCTCGATGAAGCGGCCGTCACGGGCGAAGCGGCTGTCCGCCACGACGACGCGGTAGAAGGGAGCTTTCTTGGCGCCCATGCGGCGCAGACGAATTTTGACCATGATTCTTTCCTCCAGGTGTTTTGTGTTCTTGTTGTATCGTGTAGCCCAAAACGGGTCATACCAAATTGTAAGCGGCCTTACCGTATGCCGGGCATACCCGGCATACCGCCCATCGCGCGCATAAAGCCCTTGGGGTTGCGGCGGGCCTTCTTCATCATCTTGCGCATCGCCTCGAACTGGCGCAGCAGGCGGTTGACCTCCTCGACGGTGCGGCCGCTGCCGGCGGCGATGCGCCGCTTGCGCCTGGCGTCGATGATGGAGGGATGGGCGCGCTCGGCCGGCGTCATGGAAAAGATGATAGCCTCGATGTGGGGCAGGGCCTTCTCGTCCACGGCGTCGAGGTCCAGCCTGGCCCCGCCCGGCAGCATCTGCAGCAGCGCCGATGCCCCGCCCATCTTTTTGATCTGGTCGAACTGCGCGAGCATATCGTTGAGGTCGAACTTGTTCTCCATCATGCGGCGGGCGGCCGCCTCGGCCTGTTTGGCGTCCTGCGTGGTCTGGGCCTTCTCGATGAGGGAGAGCACGTCCCCCATGCCGAGGATGCGCCCCGCCATGCGGGCCGGGTAGAACGGCTCCAGGTCGCCGAGCTTTTCGCCAACACCCTGGAAGTAGATGGGCTGCCCGGTCACGGCCAGCACCGAGAGCGCGGCGCCGCCGCGGGTGTCGCCGTCGGTCTTGGTCAGGATGACGCCGGAGATGCCGACCTTCTCGTGGAAAGTCCTGGCCACGTTGACGGCCTCCTGGCCGGCCATCGCGTCCACCACGAGCAGCGTCTCGTCCACCGTGACGGCCTGCTTGATGCGCACGAGCTCATCCATCAGCACGTCGTCGATCTGCAGGCGGCCGGCGGTGTCCAGCAGGACGATGTCGTGCCCGTAGTCCCGCGCATAGGCCAGGGCCTTTTGGGCGATGAGCTCCGGCTTTTCGGTGCCGAGCTCGAACACCGGCACGTTGGCCTGCCTGCCCAGCACGCGCAGCTGCTCGATGGCAGCCGGGCGGTAGACGTCGCAGGCGACGAGCAGCGGGCGGCGGCCCTGGCTGCGGTAGTAGACGGCCAGCTTGGCGGCGTGGGTGGTCTTGCCGTTGCCCTGCAGGCCGCACAGCATGAGCACGGTCTGGCCCTTGTTCTTGATGCGCAGGCGCTGCGGCTCCTTGCCGCCCATGAGGGCGGTGAGCTCCTCGTTGACGATCTTGACGACCTGCTGGGCGGGGGTCAGGCTCTGCATGACCTCCTGCCCCATCGCCCTCTCCGACACCCTGGCGCAGAAGTCCTTGGCGACCTTGTAGTTGACGTCGGCCTCCAGCAGCGCCATGCGCACCTCGCGCATGGCCGCCTTGATGTCGGCCTCGTTCAGCTTGCCCTTGCCGCGCAGCTTTTTGAAAACGCCGGACAGGCGCTCAGACAGTGATTCAAATGCCATCGGCGTCCTCCTGCGCGGCCATATGCTCCAGCAGCCGCAGCATCTCGGCGGCCGCACGGTCGATGCGCGCGTCGGCCGTGTACAGGCCGCTGTTGACGGTGCGCACCTGCGCCGCCAGCTGCCGCAGACGGCCGAGCTGCGCCTGCAGCGCGGCCTCCTTGCGGGCCATGCCGAGCTTTTCTTCAAGGGCGAGCAGCGCCGCCTCGCCGTGCTTGATGGCATCGCGCACGCCCTGGCGGGTGATGCCGTAGTTCTCGGCGATCTCGGCCAGCGAGAAATCCTCGTTGTAATACTCGGTCAGGATCTCGCGCTGCTTCTCGGTCAGGGCGGGGCCGTACTGGTCCAGCAGCACCGAAAAGGACAGGTCCTTCTGCGGTCTGGGCATACGGCTCCCCTCCCCTGCGGTCCGTTTTGGCTGTAAATGTAAAGCGTTTTCCTTTACACTGCTGTCCATTATAGCAGGCCTGCGGGTGCCCGTCAAGGTTTTGGGCGCGGGTTTTTGCAAAAAATCCGACAAAAGACGCCGTTTGGGGTGCATTTTGCGGCAAACTATGCTATAATAGTCAGCGCATGAGCCCAAAACGGAGGGAGGTGCCGGCGGTGAAAGTGTTTGAGAACTATTACGGGGCGGTGTATCACGGCTCTGTGGTCAGCCTGGCCGGCTACTCCGGCCGGCACGGGCTGCCGGCCAGCGTGCTGGCCTACCTGGCCTTTGGCGGGGCGACCGGCACCATCAAGGACGGCGTGGCCGAGGCGATGATCGCCCTGGCCACCAACCGTGGGGACCTCAAACCCGGTATGCCGGTGGTGGAGGCCAGCTCCGGCAGCTTCGGCGCGGCGCTGGCCATCGCCTGCGCGGTGTCCGGTCACCCCTGCCTGCTGGTGGTGCCCAGCAGCCTGCCGGTGGCCCGGCGCGAGCACCTGCAAAGCCTGGGCGCGCGCATCGTGGTGTGCAGCGGCGGCGGGCGCAAGGCGCTGGAGCAGCTGGCGCGGGACACCGCCAAGCGCTACGGCGGCTACTTTACCAACTACTTTGCCAACGACGACAACCCGGAGTTCCACCGCCGTGTGACCGGGCGCCGCATTTTGCAGGCCGTGGGCGATTCCATCGACGCCGTGGTGGCCGGCGTGGGCAGCGGCGGCACCATCACCGGCGTGGCCGAGTGCCTAAAGGCGTGGAACCCGATGATCCGTGTGGTGGCGGTGGAGCCCAGCGAATGCGCGGCCATCAGCGGCGGCTTTTTGGGGCACCACGGCATCGCCGGCATCGGGCCCGGCTTTGTGCCGGAGAACTACAACCCCTATGTGGTCGACACCGTGCTGCCGGTGAGCACGCCGGACGCCGAGCGCGCCGCCCGCGAGGTGCTGGCCTTTGACGGCGTGCCTGCCTGCTCGAGCGCCGGGGCCACGCTGGCCGCCGCCGTGCAGCTGATGCAGAAGGGCCTGTGCAAGCGTCCCTTGTGCGTTTTTGCCGGGCGCAAGACATACGAATAACGGGATACACGCTCCCCGCCCCCGCGCCGAATGGCGCGGGGGCGGGCATTTTTTAACATAGTTTGCCGTCTTTTGGCATAGGGTTGGGCAGAGACCCTGTGACAAGAAGGAGGCAGCGGATGAAGGGTGACCCGGAGGAGCGCGCCGTGATGATCGGGCGGTACATTGCCCAGAGTGGGGCCACGGTGCGGGCGGCGGCGCAGGTGTTCGGCATCAGCAAGAGCACGGTGTGGAAGGACCAGGCGCGGCTGCGGCACCAAAATCCCGGTCTTTGGGCCGAGGTGCAGGCCGTGGTGCAGAAAAACAAGGCCGAACGCCACCTGCGCGGCGGCGAGGCGACGCGGCAAAAATATCTGCACACACGCTGAAAACCGCTTGCGCGCCGCGCCGCCGGGCGGTATAATGAAAAAAACAGGAGGTGGGCTTGTATGGACGGCCAAAAGCGCAGCGACTACATCAGCTGGGACGAGTATTTTATGGGCATCGCCCTGCTCTCGGCCCAGCGCAGCAAGGACAGCAACAGCCAGGTCGGGGCCTGCATCGTCAGCCCGGAAAACAAGATCCTGTCGCTGGGCTACAACGGTATGCCCATCGGCTGCAATGACGACGATATGCCCTGGGGGCGCGAGGGCGACCAGCTCGACACCAAGTATATGTATGTCTGCCATGCCGAGCTCAACGCCATTTTGAACAGCGCCCACCATGACCTGCGCGGCGCGCGCGTGTATGTCACGCTGTTCCCCTGCAATGAGTGCGCCAAGGCCATCATCCAGAGTGGCATCAAGGAGATCATCTATCTGTCAGACAAATACCATGACACCCCGGTGAGCATGGCAAGTCGGCGGCTGTTCAACATGACCGGCATCAAGTACCGCGCCTACCACCCCAGCGGGCGGCAGCTGACGCTGGCGCTGTAAAAAACGGAAGAGAAGGACGTGTAAGGCATGGAACCCATCGTCATCGGCATCGCGGGCGGCACGGGCAGCGGCAAAACGACGCTGACGCGTGAGCTGCGCGACCATTTCGGCGCCGACGAGGTCAGCGTCATCGACCATGACAGCTACTACAAGCGCCACGACGACCTGACCTATGAGGACCGCTGCAAGCTCAACTATGACCACCCCAACAGCTTTGACACGCCGCTGCTCATCGAGCACCTGAAAGCGCTCAAGGCCGGGCAGACGGTCGAGGTGCCGGTGTATGACTACACCGTGCACAACCGCAGCGACAAGACCGTGCGGGTGGCGCCGGCGCCGGTCATCATCCTGGAGGGCATCCTGATCTTTGCCGACCCGGAGCTGTGCGAGCAGATGGATATGAAGGTGTTCGTGGACACCGACGCCGATGTGCGCATCCTGCGCCGCATCCTGCGCGACGTCAAGGAGCGCGGCCGCACGCTGGACAGCGTGGTGGACCAGTATCTGACCACCGTCAAGCCGATGCACGAGCAGTTCGTGGAGCCGAGCAAGCGCAAGGCGGACCTCAT
Source organism: uncultured Gemmiger sp. (assembly GCA_947631565.1). Classification (GTDB taxonomy): domain Bacteria; phylum Bacillota; class Clostridia; order Oscillospirales; family Ruminococcaceae; genus Gemmiger. The sequence continues at coordinate 53,410 of CANRLV010000003.1, forward strand.
CGTGCCCGAGGGCGGGCGCAACCGCGTGGCGCTGGATATGCTCATCCAGTGGGTAGCAGCACACCTGGCCTGACGGCCTCAAAAGAGGGGCTCGGCGTTACTGGCTGCGCCGGTCCGCCTGCGCCCCTCTCTTGGACACACCCCGTCGCAAAAAATGCCGTTCGCATGCCCAAAGGGCGACTTGAACGGCATTTTTTGCTCCAGTGGTATCGGCCCCGGTCGGCACATGTCCGCCGGGGCCGATGGTTTTAAATTTGTCTGCGTTACGCCGCCGGCGTGTACGCCTGCCAGGGGCTTTGCGCGTCCGGGCGCAGCCAGAGCACGGTGCCGTCCCACACGCAGCCGGCATACACGGCGGGCACCGCCTCGGCGCCCGCGGCATCGAGCAAGCCCCAGCCGCCGGTGTCGGCGCGGCGCACGGCCGCATAGCCGCCGCGCAGCGGCGCGGCCATCATCGGCTCGGCCGCCCGCCAGATGCCAAGCGCATCGTTGTAGGCGTAGGCCTCGTCAAACACCGGCGCGTAGACCGCTTCCGTTACCAGTGCGCCGCTGCGGTCGATGTAGGCCCAGTTCCCCTCGCCCAGGCGGACCGGAGCAAGCGCCTCATCATAGAAAAAGCCCGCCGCCGTCACCGGCTCCTCCGTCTGCACCGTCACCTTGGTGCCGGCAGCGGTATCGTAGTAATACAGGTCGCTCTCGGCCTCGCCGGGCACGGTACCGGCGAATTCATCCTCCTGCTCGCGGCGGTCGGCCAGCGGCAGCAGCGCGGCGGCGGGGTCCAGCCGTTCGGCACAGGTCTCCGGCAGCAGGTCGGGCGTGCCGACCGGCGTGAAGAAGAACCGTCCGTCCATGCCGTGATAGAGGCAGGGCTCGCCCCGCGTCAGGTCAAAGAAGAACTGCCCGATCCAGCCGCCGTGGCCGGGCTCGAGACTGCCGTCACCGTTTTGCTGCAGGACGGCGTCGGTCTGCTCCCGTTCCTCGCCCACGACCAGCGGTGTGTCCCACATCCAGTGCCCCTGCTCGCACCGGCGCACCGGCGCCGTGGCCGCGCAGGGCAGCACCTCGGTGCCGTCGGCGCGCATCAGCCCCCAGAGACCGTCCTGGCAGACGGTAAAGTAGCCGCGCACCATATCGGGCGGGTCCAGGCCCTGCTGCACGACGGGGCGGATGTCGTCATAGGCAAGCGTGGCGCCGGTCACGGCGGCAAAGCCCTGCGGCAGGTCGGGCGCAGCCGTCGGCTCGGCGGCGGGGCTGGCCGTTGGAGCCGGTGTCGGTGCAGGTGTGGGCGTGGCGGACGGCGCGGCTGTACCCGTATCGCCGGCGCCGCAGGCGGTCAGCAGCAGCATGGCCAGCGCTGTACAGAGCAGGCGTTTCATCGGCGGGGCCCCCTTTGGCTCATTTTTACCAGTATAGCACATGCTCTGCCCCACCGTCTGCAAATTTTGCGGTTTTTCATGTTTTTGTAAACTGTATTACAAAACGCCGCGCGGTCTCAGGGGCCGTGCGGCGCAAAATTGTTTTTGAGGTCACTGCTTTTCGATGACGAGGGCGTGGCAGCCCATCGTCCCGTAGATGTGGGCGAAGGTGGCGGCGTCGATGCGGTCCTTCTCCTCCAGCGGGTCGGTCAGGTAGAAAGTATCGTCGTCATAGCCGGTCAGCACCACGCAGTGCAGGTTAACATAGGGCTGGCTGCCGTCCGGCAGCGTGAAATGGTCGGCATAGCGCGGCTCCTCAAAATACTGGGTGACCCAGACGAGCACCGGCGCGCCGTCGTGCAGGTATGCTTTGAGCTCCTCGATATCGGCGCCGGAGACATCGCGCGCGCGGCGGTCGGTGTTGCCGATGTCGCCAAGGTAAGCGTTGACGGCCGTCTCGATGGGGGCCGGCATACAGTAGTAGCCGACCTGCCCGGCAAAGGGGCTGCCCATGTACTCCTGCTCGGGGTCGGCGGTCAGGTGGTCCTCGCCGCAGGGCAGGTACCGTTCGGCCAGCACGACCTTGTCGGCCGGGATGCCGAGGTAGTTGAGCGCCACGGCGGCCGAGGTGATCTCGCAGCCGTTGGGCAGCTCGGGGTTTTGCAGGATGTTGGGCACCTCCAGCTCGATGGGGTGCTCGGTCACGGTATCGCGCAGTCTTGCAAGGCCCGACCACGCCGCCAGCGCCGACAGCGCGCTGTTTTGCTGCCCGAACAGGCCGGGGTCGACGGTCAGCGCCGCATCCTCCTCCGCCGGGGCCGCGTCCGTTTCTTCGGGCATGGCCGCCTCGGGCACGGCCACGTCCTGCGGCGCCGGGGTCGGGGCGGCGTCGGCCTCCTCCGTGGCCGGCACGGCGCCGGCCAGGTCATGCAGGGCAGCGGCGTCCACCGTGGGCCCCTGCGCCGTGAGCAGGGCGCTGCCGGCGCAGCCCGGCAGTGCCAGCACCAGCACCAGTGCGGCAAGGCTCAGCGCCTGCTTGACCATTTCGCGCATCGGCGGCACCCCCTTCCCCATTTTTCTACAGTATACACCGCTTTTCGACAAATGGAAAGAGGTTTTTGAGGCCTGTACACATAAAAAACTGCACAAAAATCCCCCTGCGGCGGGAGCCGCAGGGGGTGTGTGGCGTATCAGGCGTTTACCAGAGGTTGACGACCTCGTTGTACAGGCCCTCGTAGCTCTTGGCGGAGTTGGCCCAGCTGAAATCGCACTCCATGGCGCGCTCGACCAGCACCTTCCAGCCGTCGGCCTTCCAGTAGCCCTCCTTGGCGCGCCAGCAGGCCTCGAACAGCTCGTGGGCGTTGTAGTTGGCGAAGGTGAAGCCGTTGCCGAAGCCGTCGCCGGAATCCTTGATGGAATCCTTGAGGCCGCCGGTCTCGCGCACGACGGGGATGGTGCCGTAGCGGCAGGCAATCATCTGCGCCAGGCCGCAGGGCTCGCTGCGGGACGGCATGAGGAAGATGTCGGCGCCGGAGTAGATGCGCTGCGCCAGCTTGCCGTTGTAGCCGATGTACACGCCGACGCGGCCCGGGTGGCGGGCGGCCAGCTCGTTGAAGAAGTTCTCGTACTGCGCCTCACCGGAGCCCAAAATCACCAGCTCGATGCCCTCCTGGGTCAGGCCCTCGGCGATGGTCTGGACCAGGTCGACGCCCTTGTGGCCGACGAGCCGGGTGACCATGGCCATGACGGGGCTGCCGTCCTTGTCCAGATGCATCTCGTCCTGCAAAGCGGCCTTGCACACGGCCTTGCCGTCGGCAAAGGTCTTGGCGTCATAGTTCTTGACGATGTCGGGGTCGACGGCGGGGTCAAAGACCTGCACGTCGATGCCGTTCAAAATGCCGCACAGCTTGTACTGCTTCTGGCGCAGCAGGCCGTCCAGCCCGTGGCTGAACCACGGGTCCAGGATCTCCTGCGCGTAGGTGGGGCTGACGGTGGTGATCTTGTCAGCAGTCTCGAACGCGCCCTTCATGAAGTTGGCGCAGCCATCATACTCGACCACATGGGCGTCCCGCATACCGATGCCGCAGGTATCCTCCAGAATGTCCAGCCCGTACTTGCCCTGGTAGGCGATGTTGTGGATGGTGAACACCGTCTTGATGTGGTTGAACTTGTCCAGATGGCGGTAGTACAGGTTCAGGTACACCGGGGTGAGCGCGGTCTGCCAGTCATTGCAGTTGATGATGTCGGGCTCAAAGTCGGTGTAGAACAGCATCTCGAGGATGGCGCGGGAGAAGAAAGCAAAGCGCTCGCCGTCATCGTAAAAGCCGTACAGGCCGCTGCGCTTGAAGTAGTACTCGTTGTCGATGAAATAGAAGGTCACGCCGTCGCGCACGGCCTTGAACAGGCCGCAGTACTGGCTGCGCCAGCCCACCGGCACGCTGAAGTTGGTGAGGTATTCCAGCGTATCCTTGAACTTGAGGTCCTCATACAGGGGCATGACGACGCGGCAGTCGATGCCGTCGGCAACGAGCGCCTTGGGCAGCGCGCCGGCCACATCGGCCAACCCGCCGGACTTGGCAAAGGGGGCAGCCTCGCTGGCTGCATAGAGAATTTTCATCACGGAACCCTCCTCGAAATGGAATGGTTTGCGAATTTCAAATCCATCCACATCGGCGGACATGTGCCGACGATGTGGATACCTCTAGAGCAAAAAATGACGTTGGAGTCGCCTTTGGCATGAGAACGGCATTTTTTGCGATGGAGGGGAATCTAAGGGGGAGGTGCAGGCGACTTGGCGAAGCTCCGCTGAGCCAACAAAGCCGAATCTCCCCCTTACAGCGGGGCGGCGCAGTCGACCCGCTGCTTACACGGTGTGCGCCTTGGCGACGTAGACCGGGAAGGAGTCGGTGCCGGAGAGCTTTTTGTCGGCGGTGATGTGGACGTTCTTATCCGCCACCACATACTGGACGTCGGCGCCCTCCTCAACGACAGTATCCTGCATGAGCACGCAGTTCTTGACCACGGCGCCCTTCTTGACCCGGCAGCCGCGGAAGAGCACGCTGTTCTCGACCGTGCCCTCGATGACGCAGCCGTCGGCGACGACGCTGTGCTTGGCGCAGCTGCCCGCCAGGTAGCGGGTGGGGTTGTCGTCGCGGATCTTGGTGTAGATGGGGGCGGCGGGGTCGAACAGCTCGGCCATCACGCCGGGGACAAGCATCTTCATGTTCTCGTCAAAGTAGCTCTTCATGTCGGTGATGCGGGCGACATAGCCGTCATAGCGGTAGCCCTGCACGTTGAGCAGCTTGATGTTGCGGGCGAGGATGTCGCGCTCAAAGTAGATGAGGCCGCGGGCGGCGGCGCTGCGCACCAGCTCGATGAGGCTCTCGCGCTCGATGACATAGATGTTGAGCGAGAGGTTCTGCTCGCCGGGGCGGTAGTCGTTGGAGAGCAGCTCGGTCACGCGGCCGGCGTCGTCCAGCGAGATGGTGTAGTTGTCATTGCGGGCGCCGGCCGGGATCTCGGAACGGTTGTAGACCATGGTCACGTCGGCGCCGGAGGCGATGTGTGCGTCGATGAACTTGTTGAAGTCAAAGTTGAGGGCGTTGCAGGCGTCGGACAGGATGACGTACTTCTCCTTCTGCTCCTCCAGGAAGGGCAGGATGCTCTGCAAAGCGTCGACGCGGCCGGAATACATCTTGACCGTGCGGTCCGCGAACGGCGGCACGATGTTGAGACCGCCGTGCTTGCGGGTCAGGTCCCACTCGCGGCCGGCGCCCAGATGGTCCATCAGCGAATGGTAGTTGCGGCGCACGATGATGGAGACGTTGTCGATGCCGGAGTTGGCCATGCTGGAGAGCACGAAGTCGATCATGCGGTAGCGTCCGCCGAACGGGATGGACGCCATCGAGCGCTCGGTCACCAGATCGGGAACAAGATCGTCGTAGGTGTTGGCGAAAATCACGCCGAGGGCGTTGTTGTTGCTGCTTACCATTGCTCCTCACCATCCTTTACATCACTGGATACCATTGCCTTGGGGCCGATGACGGCACCGGCACCGACGGTGACGCCGGACCCGACGGTGGCCACGTCGCCGGGGTTCGAAATGTCCATCCCGCCGGCCGGCATGGCGCCGACCTTGGCGCCCTCTTTGATGACGACGTTCTCGGCCACGATGCAGTGCGCGACGTGGGCGCCCGCCTTGATGGTGGTGTTGCCCATGATGACGGCGCCGTCAACGGTGGCGCCGTGCTCGACGACGACGCCCGGGAACAGGATACTGTCCTTGATGACGCCGTGCACGCGGCAGCCCTCGGTGATCATGCAGTTGGAGATCTCGGCGTCCGCGCCGACGGTCTGGCAGGGCTGGCCGGAGTTGCGGGAATAGACCTTCCAGTCCTCGTCGAACAGATCGATGCCGGAATGACTGGGGTCCAGCACCTCCATGTTGGCCTGCCACAGGCTCGGGATGGTGCCGACGTCCTTCCAGTACCCGGCGAAGCGGTAGGCGTACATACGGCGGCCGTCCTTGAGCAGGTTGGGGATGATGTTGTTGCCGAAGTCGTTCTCGGAGTTGGGGTCGGCCTCGTCGGCGATCAGGTAGCTGCGCAGGATGTCCCAGTTGAAGATATAGATGCCCATCGAGGCAAGGTTCGACTTGGGGTCCTTGGGCTTTTCCTGGAACTCGCTGATCTTGTCGTTCTCATCGGTGACCATGAGACCGAAGCGGGAGGCCTCGCTCCACGGCACCTCCATGACGGCGACCGAGAACTCGGCGTTCTTCTCCTTGTGGAAGCGGAGGAAATCGCTGTAGTCCTGCTTGCAGATCTGGTCACCGGAGAGGATGATGACGTACTGCGGGTCATAGCGGTCGATGAAAGAGATGTTCTGGTAGATGGCGTTGGCGGTGCCCTTGTACCAGTCCGACCCCGAGGCCTGCTGGTAGGGCGGCAGCACATGAACGCCGCCGTGCAGGCGGTCAAGGTCCCACGGCTGGCCGTTGCCGATATACTCATTGAGGACGAGCGGCTGGTACTGGGTCAGGATGCCGACTGTGTCAATGCCGGAATTGACACAGTTGGACAGCGGAAAATCGATGATGCGATACTTCCCGCCGAAAGGCACGGCTGGCTTGGCGAGCTTTTGGGTCAACGCGTAGAGGCGCGAGCCCTGACCGCCGGCCAGAATCATTGCGATCATTTCTTTTGCCATAGTTGTTCTCTCCTTATAAATTCGGTCCGGTGGGGCCGTTTTTCCAAATCGTCAGCGGGCGGTGGTCTTCTTGGCGCCCTTTTTGGGCTTGGCCGCTTCCCTGGCGGCGGCCGCCCCGGACGCGGGCTTTTTGCGCGGGGCAGGCACCGTCAGGTAGACGGTGGACAGCGGCGGCAGCGTGAGGGCGATGTGCTGGTCAAAGCCGTGCATCGTGCCCTTGCTGCTGCGCACCGAGCCGTTCGAGAAGCCGGAGCCGCCGTATTTGGCGTCGTCGGAGCTCAGGACCTCTTTGTAGGTGCCGGACACCGGCACGCCCATGTTGTAGCCGTTGCGCCACACGGGGTTGAAGTTGCAGACGATCATCACCATCTTGCCGGCGGCGTCACGCCGCAAAAAGGCGATGACGCTCTGCTGGTTGTCGTCCGGGACGATCCACTGGAAGCCCTCCCAGCTGTAATCGACCTGCCACAGGGCGGGGTTCGCGGTATAGAAGTGGTTCAGGTCCCGCACATAGGCCTGCAGCTGCTTGTGCTTTTCGTAGTCCAGCAGCATCCAGTCCAGCTGCTTTTTCTCGTCCCACTCGATGAACTGACCGAACTCCTGCCCCATGAACAGCAGCTTTTTGCCGGGGTGCGCCCACATATAGCCGTAGAAGGTGCGCAGGTTGGCGAATTTGGTCTCGTAGTCGCCGGGCATCTTGTTGATGAGGCTACACTTGCCGTGCACGACCTCGTCGTGGCTGATGGGCAGCACGAAATTCTCGCTGAAAGCGTAGAAGAAGCTGAAGGTGACCTTGTTGTGGTTGCCGGCGCGGAACAGCGGGTCGGTCTTCATGTAGCTGAGCATGTCGTTCATCCAGCCCATGTTCCACTTGAAGTTGAAGCTCAGGCCCCCGTCCTTGGCCGGCTTGGTGACCATCGGCCATGCGGTGGATTCCTCGGCGATCATCATCTTGTAGGGGTGGCGGCCCAACACCACGCCGTTGAGCTTCTGCAAAAAGGCCACGGCCTCAAGGTTTTCCTTGCCGCCGTTGACGTTGGGCTCCCACTCGCCGTCGCGGCGGTTGTAGTCGAGGTACAGCATGCTGGCCACGGCGTCGACGCGCAGGCCGTCGATGTGGTACTCGTCCACCCAGAACAGCGCGCTGGAAACGAGGAAGCTCTGCACCTCGCCCATGCCGAAGTTGAACACCATCGTCCCCCACTCCTTGTGCTCGCCGCGGCGGGGGTTGGGGTCCTCATAGCAGGGGGCGCCGTCGAACATGTACAGGCCGTAGGCGTCTTTCGGGAAGTGGGCGGGCACCCAGTCCAGGATGACGCCGATGCCGGCCTGGTGCATCTTGTCCACAAAGGCCATAAAGTCCTTGGGGGCGCCGTAACGGCTGGTGGGGGCAAAGTAGCCGGTGCACTGGTAGCCCCAGCTGCCGTCGAACGGGAACTCGGTGATGGGCAAAAGCTCCACATGGGTGTAGCCCATCTCCTGCAAATAGGGCGCCAGCAGGTCGGCCACCTCGGAATAATTATACGGCACGCCGTCCTCTTTCATGCGCCAGCTGCCCATCTGCAGCTCGTAGATGGACATCGGCGAATTGATGACGTCCTTGGCTTTCTGGGCCTTCTGCCAGGCATCGTCGCCCCAGGCGTAGCCGTCGAGATCATACACCTTGCTGCCGTTGGCGGGGCGGGTCTCGGTGTGGAAGGCATACGGGTCGGACTTGAGCACCTGCTCCCCGGCCGGCGTGGTCAGGCAGAACTTGTAGACCGCATACTCCGGCACGCCGGGAATGAACCGTTCCCAGATGCCGCCGCCCAGCCCCTGCATGGGGTGGGCGCCGGCGTCCCAGCCGTTGAAGTCACCCACAACGGCAGCCGCCTGCGCGTGCGGCGCCCAAACGCGGAACAGCACACCGCTTTGGCCGTCCTGCTCGGTCATATGGGCGCCGAAGAAGCGCTGGGCTTCCTGGTTGTTGCCCTCATGGAACAAAAAGGCAGGCAGGTCATTGGGTTTTGGCGCGGAGGTCGTTTTGCTCACGATACTATCCCCTTACTTCGCGTTTTGGCGGCGGGCATACCACCGCCATCTTACTTATATCCATAGTTTACCTGCTTTTGGGGGAAATTTCAAGGGGGTATTTAGGGATTCAGAACAAAAAAGAAAAAAAGTCGGTTTTTGATTTGTGCAACATACACATAATGGTTCATCGTTCCTTGTACTAATACACGAAACGCCCGCGCGGCCGGGCCGCGCAGGCGTTTCAGCACAGTTTTTACTTGCCGTAGATATAATAGGGGTTTTCGCCCACATACCTGTTGCGCGGGCTCCACACGGTGTGGGTGAGCAGATACTCGCCCCAGACGCGGTAGCCAGCGGGGTTGAAGTGGATGCCGTCATAGTTGGCGTCGTACTCGTCCTTCATATAGCCGTCGGGGCCGGAGAGCACCTCGTTGATGTTGACGAAGTAGCACCCCTTGGACAGCGCCAGATTGGCCAGCATATTGTTGACGGTCTCCAGCCGCTCCGGGTACAGCCCCGGGCGTGCGGTCTGCCTGCCGCCGCCATCCTGTACATACTCCTGCACATTGGGGATGGCCTGCACATAGAACGGGATGCCGGGCAGCATCTCGCGGAATTCGTCCAGCATACGGCCGTAGTAGGCGATGAGGCCCTCCTCGGTGCCGAGCTGCTGCAGCGTGTTTGTGCCGCACATGATATACAGCACGTCGGGCTGGGTGGCGGCGATGGCCTCCTTGGGGGTCTCCTCCACCTTGGTGACGGCGTTTGTCTGTGTGCCGTTGTTGACGAAGGTGTTGGCCGAGGCCCCGATATAGGCCACATATTTGGCGTTGGGCAGGCCGGCGTCATAGATGCCGAGGCCCGACATGATGCTGTCGCCCACAAAGGTGGCGGTATCGAAGGTGGAACGGTCGACGGTGCCCAGCATCGGCACCGCGACCATGCGGTAGTCGGTGTTGGAATATTCAAGGTCTATGGTCGGCTCGACCGGCGCTGCCGTGTCCCAGGCGGCGGTGTCGACCGCCGGCAGCAGGTGTTTTGGTTCATAGCCGGCGGGCTCGGGCGCAGGCTCCGGCGCCGGTTCCGGGGTAGGCTCCGGGGTGGGCTCGGGCTCCGGCGTCGGCTCGGCGGCGGTGGGCAGGGCGTCGGCCGCGGCGGGCAGGGCCTCGTCTTTGTCGGCGCTGAAGTAGTAAAATCCCGCGCCGGCGGCAAGCAGCGCCAGAACCAGCAGCGCCGCGATGAGCAGGCGCTTGCGCCGGCGTCGGCGCATGATCTCCTGATGATACGCGTAGTAATCGGCCATGGCAGGCGGTCCCTCTTTTTCTGCATCACTCGCCGCAGGCCAAAATATGGGGCCGGCGTCGATCTTCAAATCCATTATACCCCGTTTGCGCGTCCCGTGCAAGGGCTGCGGGGCGGTGTGGGTGTAAAATTTCCGGGCCGGCCAAGGCACCCGGCAAAAAAACTTTCGGCGCGCCTTGCCGCGGTGCCGAAAATACGCTATACTGTTTCTATCACTCCCCCGTTCCGCACATCCGAAAAGGAGGCCCGACCGATGGAATGGCTCATCGTCAGCGATTCTTCCTGCGAGATCCGCGAGCTGGACACCGCCCCCGGCGTGACCTTCGCGCTGGTACCGTTCAAGATCCGCATCGGCCAGCGCGAGTACGTTGACCTGCCCACGCTCAACACCCACGCCATGCTGGAGGCGATGACCGCCTACAACGGCGCCAGCACCACCGCCTGCCCCAGCCCGGAGGAGTGGGCCGCCTGGTTCGAGCTGGCCGACAACGCCATCGCCCTGACCATCAGCAGCAACCTGTCCGGCAGCTACAACGCCGCGATGGCGGCGCGCCAGATGGTGCTGGAGGAGCACCCGGACAAAAACATCTTTGTGCTGGATACCTTGAGCGACGCCGGCGCGCTGGCCGCCGCCGCCGAGCTGGCCAACGCGCGCATCGCCGCCGGCGACAGCTTTGACGACATCTGCGCCGCGCTCAAGGCCTACAACGACGCCGGGCACATCATGTTTGCGCTGGCCAGCTTTGAGAACCTGGCCAAAAACGGCCGCGTCAACCGTGTGGTCGGCTTTTTGGCCGGCAAGCTCAATATGCGGGTGCTGGGGCGGCGCACGGCCGACGGCAGGATCGACTTTTTCTACAAGACGCGCGGCGAGACCCGCGTTCTGGCGAAGATCTTGGAGGAGATGTCGGTCACCGGTTTTGACGGCGGCCGCATCGTGTTCATCAGCCACTGCGCGAACCCCAATGCCGCCCGCCTGCTGCGCCACGGCATCCGCGCCAAGTGGTCCGGCGCCGACGTGCGCATCGTGCCCTGCGCGGGGCTGTGCAGCTTTTACGCGCAGGACCAGGGCATCATCATCACCTACTAACAGCGGCACGCCGAGCCCCGCCCAGAGAGGCGATGCTCAGCTGGTCCAATATTGTCATTCAAAAAAGGAGCGTTTGATCATCAAAATGTGTACAGATACCTTTACCACTAAACAGCTGACAGGTACCCCCCCCCCGAACGGATCGGCCACATTGACGCACTGAAAGGCTTCGCGATTCTGACCGTAGTCCTCGGCCATGTTTTGGCCAGTTACCGGGACGCTGGAATGTACCTTACCCACCCCAGCATAACGTTCCTGCCTGATATAATATATTCCTTTCATATGGCGCTGTTTATGCTGATCAGCGGGTATCTGTTCCGTACAGCGTATTTTGATACGGACGGACAGATCAAAAAGGCACGTATGCGCCGTCAGGCCGAAAATCTCATCATGCTCTATGTCATCTACGACATCGCTTATGGCCTGTTCAAAATTCTTTGCAGCCGCTTCACGTTGCTTTCTACTACTTGGTCGGACATTCTTCTTTTTCCCATCCATCCGATCAATCCCTATTGGTATCTGTACATTTTGATTTTGTACTATGCTATTTTTTCGCGCGGGCCCATCCTCCGTCACAGCATGGCGGTCCTGTACATCACGGCCGTTCTCTGTATCCTCAGCACCTTTGTTTCCGATGGGATCTTTCCGCTGGATAAACTTCTGAATTTTGCTTTCTTCTTCTGGCTTGGCGTCTGCTGCCGACACGGTACCGCCGCTTGGTTTGGCCGCCCGGTCATTACGGCAGTGCTGCTGCCGCTTTCCGTCGGTGCTTACGCTTTGCGTTGGACCGGTCACCTCCCTCCACAAGTTTTTCCCGTAGCCAACATGATAATCCCGCTGGGCATCGTGCAGGGCTTATGGTATGGGTTTGCGCACATCCCCGCCCTGCAGCATAGCAGTCTGTTTTCTCTTTTCGGAAAATACAGCCTTGAGGTCTATCTGATCCACTGCGCTATTCTGGCTGGGGCGCGAACTGTTTTCCCCGCGTTTATCCATGACCATTATGTTCTGAGCATCGCACTCAATTTTGCACTGAGCGCCTCGCTCCCGCTCCTGTTTGCAGTCCTTTGCAAAAAGCTGTCCATCCACGATGTGTTTTTCAAACCCGTCGTCCTCTTGGAACGAGCGAAAAAAGTATAAAGTCAGAGCCGCCCGCGCTGCCGCGGGCGGCTCCTTTGTGTTGTGTTTACTGTGCGCCGAGGTAGGCCTTGCGGACCTCGATGTTGTTGGCGAGCTCGGTGGCTTCGCCCTCCATCTTGATCTTGCCGGTCTCGAGCACATAGGCGCGGTTGGCGATGTCCAGCGCCATCTTGGCGTTCTGCTCCACCAGCAGCACGGTCACGCCCTGGCGGTTGACGTTGCGGATGGTCTTGAAGATCTCCTTGACCAGCAGCGGCGAAAGGCCCATCGAGGGCTCGTCCAGCAGCAGCATCCGGGGCTTGCACATCAGCGCGCGGCCGATGGCCAGCATCTGCTGCTCGCCGCCCGACAGCGTGCCCGCCGCCTGGCTGCGCCGCTCCTTTAAGCGGGGCAGCAGCTCATACACCATGTCGAAGTCGTTCTGGATGGCCTCGCGCCCATCCTTGCGGGTGTAGGCGCCCATGAGCAGGTTCTGCTCCACGGTCAGGCCGCTGAACACGCGGCGGCCCTCCGGCACCTGCGCCAGCCCGTGGCGGATGATCTTGTGGGCGGGCATCTTGTTGAGTATCTCGCCGCAGTAGTCGATCTCGCCGCTGGCGATCTTGAGCAGTCCGGAGATGGCGTGCATGGTGGTGGTCTTGCCGGCGCCGTTGGCGCCGATCAGGGTGACGATCTCGCCCTCGTCCACATGGAAAGAGACGTTCTTGATGGCGTGGATGGAGCCATAGTAGACGTTGATATCCTTGACGACCAGCATCTCGCCCATCAGTCATCACCTCCCAGGTACGCTGCGATCACGTTGGGGTTGTTGCGGATCTCCTTGCCGGTGCCGCGCGCCAGCTCGCGCCCGTAGTTGAGCACGGTGATGTACTCGCAGATGCCCATGACGAAGCTCATGTCATGCTCGATGAGCAGGATGGAGATACCGAACGTGTCGCGCACGAACTTGATGGTGTTCATCAGTTCGGCGGTCTCGTTGGGGTTCATGCCGGCGGCCGGCTCGTCCAGCAGCAGCAGCTTGGGCTTGGTGGCAAGGGCACGGGCGATCTCCAGCTTGCGCTGCTTGCCGTAGGGCAGCTGGCTGGCGCGGAGCTTTTCCTCTTTATCCAGCTCAAAGATCTTGAGCAGCTTGCGCGCCTCGCGGTTCATCTCGTGCTCCCTGTCGCGGTAGGGCGGCAGACGGAGGATGCCGGTGAACATATTGTAGCGGATACGGTTGTGCAGCGCCACCTTGACGTTGTCCAGCACCGTCATATCGTTGAACAGACGGATGTTCTGGAAGGTGCGGGCGATGCCGGCCATCGAGATGCTGCGCGGGCTTTTGCCCGTGATGTCCACGCCGTCCAGCACGATGTTGCCCTCGGTGGGCTTGTACACGCCGGTCAGCATATTGAACACGGTGGTCTTGCCGGCGCCGTTGGGACCGATCAGGCCGTAGAGCTGGCCCTGCTCGATCTTCATATCCAGCTGGGCGACGGCCTGCAGGCCGCCGAAAGCGATGCCAAGGTTACTGACCTCCAGCAGTGCCATTTACGCCGCCCCCTTTCCGTTGTCCTTGACCGGGGCGGCCGCTTTTTTGCGCGCCGCGATGGCCTTTTTGGCCTTGGCGGTGACTTTTTCACGCCATTCCAGCGCCGCCGGGGACCAGTTGAACAGCATCATGGCGATCAGCACGATGGCGTACAGCAGCATACGGTAGCTTTCGAGCCCCAGACCGCGCATCAGCTCCGGCAGCACCGTCAGCAGCGCGGCGGCGATGATGGAGCCGCGGATGTTGCCCATACCGCCCAAAACGACGAACATCAGGATGGTGATGGAGGTGTTGTAATCGAACCGGCGCGAGACCAGCGAGGTGAAGTTGAGCGCGTACAGAACGCCCGCCACCCCGGCAAACACGGCCGAAACGATGAACGCCATCAGCTTGTATTTGGTGATGTCCAGCCCGATGCTCTGCGCGGCGATCTCATTGTCGCGGATGGCGGTGATGGCCCGCCCGGCACGGGAATGGATCAGGTTGAGGATGACCGCCAGCGTAAGGACGACCAGCACGATGCCGAGCGTGAACGTGGATGCCTTGGGGATGTTGGTGATGCCCATCGCGCCGTTGATGATGACCTTGCCGTCCTCCTCAAGCCCCAGCGCGGCCGCATCCCGGAGGGAAAGATGGATCCCGCGGGAATCGATGCCGATGTACAGCGCATTGATGACGTTGACGATGATCTGACCGAACGCCAGCGTCACGATGGCGAGATAGTCGCCCTCCAGCCGCAGCACCGGCACGCCGACCAGCAGACCGAACAGACCGGCGCAGACGGCGCCGATGAGAAAGGCGCAGAGCACGCCCAGCCATCTGGGCAGCATCCCCTGCGTGGCGACCCAGAAGGAGACGCCGCTGAAGGCGCCGATGCTCATAAAGCCGGCATGGCCGAGGCTGAGCTCGCCCAGGAAGCCGACGGTGAGGTTGAGCGAGACGGCCAGGATGACATAGGCGCAGATGGGGATGAGCTGCCCCGCAAAGGCACTGCTGAGGAGGCCCGCCGCGGAGAGGATCTGCACCACCGCGTAAAAGCCGATGACGATGCCGAAGGTGATGAGATTGCTGCGGGTTCTTGAACGCATATTGCGGATCCGTTGAAGCACGACCGGCACCCCCTTACACCTTGACGACACGCCGCTTGCCCAGCAGGCCGGTGGGCCGCACAAGCAAAATGGCGATGAGGACCAGGAAAACGATGGCGTCCGAGACCTGGGTGGAAATGTACGCCTTGCTCAGGTTTTCGATCACACCGAGCAGGATGCCGCCCAGCAGTGCCCCCGGGATGGAGCCGATGCCGCCGAACACCGCGGCCGTAAAGGCCTTGATGCCGGGCATGGCGCCGGTCGTGGGCATCAGCATCGGGTACGAGGAGCACAGCAGCGCGCCGGCCACCGCCGCCAGCGCCGAGCCGATGGCAAAGGTGAGCGAGATGGTGGCGTTGACGTTGATGCCCATCAGCTGGGCAGCGCCGCGGTCCTCGGAGACGGCTTGCATGGCATGGCCGGGCGTGGTATGGTTGACGAACAGCATCATCCCCACCATGATGAGCAGGCAGGCCGCCACGTTGACGACCGTGATGCCCGGGATGGTCAGCTGGCCGCCAAACAGGACGATGGGGCTGACCGCGATGACGGAGGTGAAGGCGCGCGGATTGGCCCCCCACAGCAGCAGCGCGCCGTTTTGCAGCAGATAGCTGACGCCGATGGCGGTGATGAGGACGGCCAGCGAGGGCGCCCCGCGCAGCGGCTGGTAGGCCACGCGCTCAATGGTGACGCCCAGCACCGTGCAGACCGCCATGGAGACCAGAATGGCCAGCAGCGGGTTCATCCCCCCGCTGCAAAAGGTGAAGAACACGATATACGCGCCCACCATGATGACATCGCCGTGCGCAAAGTTGAGCATGCGCGCGATGCCGTAAACCATCGTGTATCCCAGCGCGATCAGCGCATAGACACTGCCGATGCTGACGCCGCCCAACAGGTTGGAGAGGAATTGCATGGACCACACCTCGATTTTTGGTCAGTCGCCCCCGGCGCGGGCAGAGATTCGCGCCGCCCCGGGCGGGGGATGTGTCTGGTATCCTGTTCCGGATGAAAAAAGAGAAAAGCAGGGGGCCGACGACGTGCGATCGTGCGGCCCCCGTTTGGCTGTTTTGCTTTGTTCTACGGCACAGCGCGAACGGTCAGCACACCATATTTACATGGTAACGTAGACGCCGTTCTCGATGCGGACCGCGACGGGATCCTTGGAGATCTCGCCGACGGTGGACCAGGTCATGCCGGAGCCGGTCAGGCCGTCCACCGAGAAGTCGCTGCCGGTAAAGGTGGCGATCAGCGCCTCGCAGATCTCCTCATGGCTCATCTCGTTGGTGATGCCGGCCTTGGTGGCAGCATAGTACAGCGCATACATGGCATCGTAGCCATCCGCCGCGAACTGGTTGGGCAGGCTGTCGTAAGCGGCCTGGTACTTCTCAACAAAGCTGACGGTGGTGTCATCGGTGGCGCTGGCGTTGAACGGGGTCATCAGCATCAGGCCCTCGACCAGCGAGGGATCCATGCCTTCGATGTCCAGGATGCCGTCCATGCCGTCGCAGCCAAAGTACTTGGGCGCGAAGCCCTGCGCCTTGGCGGCGCTGACGATGTTGTAGGCCGGGGTGTAGTAGATGGGCATGAACAGCAGGTCGACGTTGGCGGCGGCCAGCGCGTTGATCTGGGCGGAGAAGTCGGCGTTGTTGTCATCGGCAAAGGCCTGCTCCTCGACAATGTTCAGGCCGATCTCGGCGGCACGGGCGGTAAAGGCGTCGCGCAGGCCGGTGGAGTAAGCGTCGGCGTTGTTATAGATGATGCCAATATTCTCGCCCAGGCTGTGGTCCTTCACATAGTCCGCGGCGGCAGTACCCTGGTTGGGGTCGGTGAAGCACATCTGGAAGACGTTGTCACGGCCCTCGGTGACCTTGGTGGAGGAGGCGGACGGGGTGACCTGGAAGAAGCGGTCGTTGAAGGTCTCGTTCGCCACGTTGATGCAGGGGTCGGTGGTGGTGGTACCGTAGATGACGTCCGCCCAATCCTTCAGGGTATTGTAGGCGTTGATGGCCGTCTCGGCGACGCCGGTGTCATCCTTGAAGTCCATCTCCAGCTGGATGCCGCCGAGGGCGTTGATCTCGTCAACGGCGATCTGCGCGCCCTGATAGGTGGCAAGGCCGTACACGGCCACATTGCCGGTCAGCGGGCCAATGCCGCCCACATGTAACGTGACAGCACCGGCATCGGCAGCCGCGTCGCCGGCGTCAGCACCGGCATCGGTGGCGGCATCCGCGGCGGCGCCGGCGTTGTCGGCAGCGGGCTCGCTGGTGTCAGCGGAGGCGCCGCAGGCGGCAAGGCTCATCGCCATAGCAGCCGCGAGCACCAGGCTCATAAACTTTTTCATGATTCTTTTCCCTCCTAGAAAGTGTCTCACAGTGTAGCGGGGTCGCACAACCCCTGCTGTGATACCAAGTATTATAGCCGTTTGGGGCAAATACTTCAATGCATTAAATCAACAGCAAATTTTTTTGATTTCTGTTGAATTGTAGTCAAAATACACAAATACCGGTTACAAAAGTCTGACAATATGCCGGAAGCGCCCGCCGCAAGGCGTTTTGGGCGCCCGACGCCAGGTCCCCGGACCGGGGCGCCGCGGCCCCCTTTTTGCCCGGTATGGCCCGGGAAATGGCAAAGGCCGCCGGGCACTTTGTGCAAAGCGCCCGGCGGCGGTGTTTTATCTGTTGTATTGCGCGGGAAATCAGCCCTTGATGGCGGCGGCGACCTCGGCGGCGAAGTCCTCGCTGCGCTTCTCAAGGCCCTCGCCCTTCACATAGTGGGTGAACTCGGCGATTTTGATGTCGCCGCCCAACTGCTTGGCGGTGTCGGCGACATACTTTTTGATGTCGACATTGCCGTCCTTGATGAAGGCCTGGTCGACCAGGCAGGCCTCCTTGTAGAACTTGCCCAGGCGGCCCACGACCATCTTCTCCTTGATGGCGTCGGGCTTGTTCGCGGTCTTGGGATCGTTGGCCATCTGGGCCAGCACGATCTCCTTCTCCTTGGCCAGCACCTCGGCGGGCACGGCGGTCTCGTCGAGATAGCTGGGGTTGGCGGCCGCCACCTGCATGGCGATGTCCTTGCCGAAAGCGGCGAACTCCGGCTTGGCGGCCACGGCGGGGTCGGTCTCGAAGCGGACGATGACGCCGTGGGTGCCGCCGCCGTGCACATAGGCGGCGCAGGCGCCCTCATAGCGGGCGAAGCGGCGGACCTTGATGTTCTCCTTGATGACCAGGATCAGGGCCTTGAGCTCGTCATCGACGGTGCCGGCGCCCATCGGGCAGGCGAGCAGCGCATCGACATCGGCGGGCTTTTTGTCGGCGATGACGCCGGCCAGCGCCTTGGTGAACTCAACGAACTTCTCGTTCTTAGCGACGAAGTCGGTCTCGGCGTTGACCTCGACGACGACGGCGCCGTCGGCGGTCGCCTCGGCATAGACCATGCCCTCGGCGGCGATGCGGCCGGCTTTTTTGCTGGCGGTGGCGAGGCCGCGCTCGCGCAGCAGCTCGATGGCCTTGGCGAAATCGCCCTCGGCGTCGGTCAGGGCCTTTTTGCACTCCATCATGCCGCAGTCGGTCTGCTTGCGCAGCTCCATAACGTCCTTGGCAGAAATATTAGCCATAACTCTCTATCCTTTCTCTAATAAAACAAATCGCACTTTATCAGCCGGCGTTCTCTTCCTCGGCGGCTTCGGCCGCGGCGGCCTCGGCCTCCTGCACGCCCTGCTTGCCCTCCAGCACGGCGTCGGCCATGGCGGAGGAGATGAGCTTGACGGCACGGATGGCGTCGTCATTGCCGGGGATGACGTAATCGATCTCGTCGGGGTCACAGTTGGTATCGACGATGGCGATGATGGGCACATGCAGCTTGCGGGCCTCGGCCACGGCGATGCGCTCCTTGTGCGGGTCGACGATGAACATGGCCTGGGGCAGCTTCTTCATGTTCTTGACGCCGCCGAGGTACTTCTCCAGTTTTTCCATCTCGAGCTGGAGCTTGATGACTTCCTTCTTGGGCAGCAGGTCAAAGGTGCCGTTCTCCTGCATGGTCTTGAGCTGCTCCATGCGGTCGATGCGCTTGCGGATGGTGCGGAAGTTGGTGAGCATACCGCCCAGCCAGCGGGCGTTGACATAGTGCATACCGCAGCGGGTCGCCTCGTCACGGATGGACTCCTGCGCCTGCTTTTTGGTGCCGACGAAGAGCAGCTCGCCGCCGTTCGCGGACAGGTCCTTGACGTAGTTGTACGCCTCGTCCAGCTTGCGCACGGTCTTCTGCAGATCAATGATGTAGATGCCGTTGCGCTCGGTGAAGATGTACTTCGCCATCTTGGGGTTCCAGCGGCGGGTCTGGTGGCCGAAGTGGACGCCAGCCTCGAGCAGCTGCTTCATGGATACGATCGCCATAGTGGGGTTCCTCCTGAAATTTAGTTTTACCCGCCGCACTGCGTTTGATGCCTTCTAACCCGCCAACACCCTGTTTTTGGGCACAAAAAAGCAACGCAATGCGTGTGTATTGCCCAAGTATCATACCATAGGCGGCGCCGGAATGCAAGAGGGCGGCGGAAATTTTTTCCGCCGCCCGAAAAGTGTGTTTTATTCTAGATGGAGATGGTGTTGACGACCTCAAGGTCGTGCAGGTCGATGGTCTTTTTCATCGCCAGCGCCTCGTTGACATCATAGTCCACGATGCTGCCATCCTTGATGGCGACGACGCGGTTGTAGACGCCCTGGTCCAGCAGCTCGACGGCGCGGTAGCCCATCAGCGAGGCGTTGACGCGGTCCCGCAGCGTGGGCGAGCCGCCGCGCTGGATGTGTCCGAGCACCGTGGCGCGGGAATCGATACCGGTGGCGGCCTGAATCTGGTTGGCCAGCTCCTGCGCGGGGACGATGCCCTCGGACACGACGATGATGTAGTGCCGCTTGCCGGTGGACTGGGTGCGCTGGATGCGGGCCAGGATATCGCGCTCAAAGTCGAACGGGATCTCGGGCAGGATGACGGCCACGGCGCCGGTGGCCAGCCCGACGTTGAGGGCGATGTAGCCGGCATGGTGGCCCATCACCTCGACCACGCTGCAGCGATCATGGCTCTGGGTGGTGTCGCGCAGCTTGTCGATGGCCTCGATGGCGGTGTTCATGGCCGTGTCATAACCGATGGTGTACTCGCTGCAGGCGATGTCGTTGTCGATGGTGCCGGGGATGCCGATGCAGGGGATACCGTGGTTGGCCAGCGCCCGCGCGCCCATGAAGGAGCCGTCGCCCCCGATGACGATGAGCGCGTCGATGCCCTTCTCTTTGCACATGGCAAGGCCCTTGGCCTGGCCGGCCTGGGTCTTGAACTCCAGGCAGCGGGCGGTGTACAGCACGGTGCCGCCGCGGTTGATGATGTTGGACACGCTGCGGCGGTCCATCTCGACGCATTCGCCGTTGATGAGACCGTTGTAGCCGCGCTGGATGCCCACCATGCGGTAGCCCTTGGCCAGGCCCGCGCGCACGATGGCCCGTACCGCGGCGTTCATGCCGGGCGCGTCGCCGCCCGAGGTCAGCACGCCGATGCTCTTGATGCTCTTGTTGGCAGTTTCCATACCGTGTTCCCCATTTCCGATACGCCAGGCGCCGCCAAATTGAAATTGCTTGCGGCTTTTACCATTATAGCACATGGCGCGCCGGCTAAATATGGACAAATGTCTCAAATTCTGTAATAAATCTTGCCAGGCAGACGCCCGCGCGCCGTCACCGTATGATGACGTTGTCCGCCCCCAGCACGCGCACGAGCTCGGCGCGCAGCAGCGGGTCATCGACCACCGCCATGTGCCGGGCCATCACCTTCTGCCCGCTGTCGGCAAATTTGAAGTAGACGCGCACCGTACCGCCGTCAAAAATGTTGTTGAGCAGGTTCTCGACCCTGGCCATCTGGGGGCTCTCGCGCCCCGGCACGGTCAGGTAGTAGGCCGCAGTCCGGGCGTTTTGCGCCGGGGCGGCGCTGCGCGGCGGCGTGCGGGCGCCGTTCGGGCCGGGGCCGTAGCTGTCGATGGGCTGCACGCTGTCCACCAGCAGGCGGGTGGCCTCCTCCTCCTTGACCG
Organism: uncultured Gemmiger sp.; assembly: GCA_947631565.1. GTDB lineage: Bacteria > Bacillota > Clostridia > Oscillospirales > Ruminococcaceae > Gemmiger. Next base: position 74,270 of record CANRLV010000003.1, read on the forward strand.
AGACGCGGCCGCTGGTGACGATGACGGCGTTGTCCTGCAGATAGGGCCGACAGTCGGCAAAAACGCGCGGGAAGACCAGCATCTCCATCGTGCCGGTCAGGTCCTCGACGGTGGCAAAGGCCATCAGCGTGTTGGATTTGGTGGTCATGACGCGGGTCTTGACGACGGTGCAGATCATCACCACGCTGCGGTTGTCAAAGCTGCGCGCGTCCTCGCCCTGGAGCTGGGCGATGGTGCAGGTGGAGACCTGGGCGATCCTGTCGCGGTAGGCGCCGAGCGGGTGGCCGGACAGGTAGAGGCCCGAGACCTCCTTCTCCATCTTGAGCAGCTCGGGGATGGTGTACTCCGGCAGGGCGGGGACCTTGTAGTCCTCGGCGGCGGCATCCGCGCCGCCCGCCGCGCCGGCCGCGCTGAACAGGTCGAGCTGTCCCTCCAGGTTCTGGCGGGCGTCGGTCTCGACGCTCTTCAAGATCGGCTCCACGCTCTCCAGCATACCGCGGCGGCTGGGCTCGAGCGCGTCAAAGGCGCCGGCGCGGATGAGGTTTTCCAGCGCGCGGCGGTTGAGCTCCTGCCCGCGCATCCGCTTGCAGAAATCGTACAGGCCGCGGAAGGGCCGCTGCGCGCGCTCCTTTACGACGGATTCGATGAGGCTGCGCCCCACGCTCTTGACGGCGTTGAGGCCGAAGCGGATGCTCTGCCCGTCGACGGTGAAGCCCCCGCGCGAGACGTTGATGTCCGGCGGCAGCACCTTGATGCCGAGGCGCTGGCACTCGGACGAATACTCGATGACCTTGTCGGTGGAATCGAGCACGCTGGTCAGCAGCGCGGCCATGAACTCGCGCGGGTAGTGGCATTTGAGGTAGGCGGTCTGGAACGCCACATAGGCGTAGCAGGCGGCGTGCGATTTGTTGAAGGCGTAGGAGGCAAAGTGGATGAGGCTGTCATAGATGTCGTTGGCGACCTTTTCCGGCACGCCGTTGCGCACGCAGCCGGCGCATTCCTTGCCGGGCTCGGTACAGCCGTGGACGAAGTGCTCGCGTTCTTCCTCCATGACCTTGTGCTTCTTCTTGCTCATGGCGCGGCGGACGTTGTCGGCCTGGCCGTAGCTGAAGCCGGCCAGGTCGCGGCAGATCTGCATGACCTGCTCCTGGTAGATGGCCAC
>CANRLV010000004.1 GCA_947631565.1 uncultured Gemmiger sp.
GCCCTCGCCCTCCAGCGCATAGACGGCGGCGGTGATGGCGGCCACGACCTCGGGCGGGACGGCGCCGTCCGCGGCAGGCAGGGGCGCCGGGACCGGGGCGGCGGGTGCCGCCGGCGTGCCGACGGTGGGCGCGGCGGCGATGGCGCTGTTCACGGCCTCGAGCTGGCGCTGTTTTTCCTTCGCCTTTTTGTTGTTTTTCAAATCGAACAGCTTGCCCTCGGCGGTCACGACGAGGCACAGTGCCACCAGCATGGCGAACACCAGCGTGATGCTGGTGACGACGACGTTGGCGTCGGCCCCCGAGATGGCAAGCAGCGCGACGGAAGCGGGCATGGGGTATCCCTCCTGTGTGGAATGTACGGCGGGGGCCCATACGCCCCCAGCATAAGACCGATTATAGCACACCCGGCGCGGTTTGGGTAGGGGGTGGCGCAAAAAATTGCCCCCGGCGCCGCCCAAAGGGGCGGCGCCGGGGGCCGGGAAGCGATACGGTCAGCGGATGCCCTGCAGGCGGTCCAGCGTATCCCACACGCCCAGCATATACTGGATGCCGAGCGCGCGGTCATACTTGCCGTAGCCGGGGCGGCAGACGCCGGGGCCCTCCTCCCAGAGCTGGCGGCCGTGGTCGGGGCGGATGTAGCCCTCCCAGCCGGCGTCATGGTAGGCGCGCAGCACCTCGATGATGCCGGTCTCGCCGCAGCAGTCGCGGTGGGCGGCCTCGGAGAAGTCGCCGTTGGGGAAGTGGTGGATGTTGCGGATGTGCGCGAAGGCGATGCGGTCATGGTGCTTGCGCACGATGTCGGCGCAGTTGTTGGCCGGGTTCGCGTTGAGCGAGCCGGTGCACAGCGTCAGGCAGTTGCAGGGGTGGTCGACGGTGGAGAGCAGCTTCTGGCAGGCGGCCTCGTCCACCATCAGGCGCGGCAGGCCGAAGATATCCCATGGCGGGTCGTCCATGTGGATGGCCATCTTGATGCCGGCCTCCTCACAGGTGGGCATGATGGCGCGCAGGAAGTAGAAGAGGTTGTCCCACAGCTTGTCCTTGGTGACGGGGGCGTAGGCCTTGAACAGCTCGTCCAGCTTGGCCATGCGCTCGGGCTCCCAGCCGGGGAAGGTCATGTTGTACTTCTCGGTGAAGGACATGATGTACTCGGCCATGCTCTTGTAGTCGCCCTTGATGGCGTCCTTCTCATAGAACAGCGCCGTGGAGCCGTCGCCGACCGGGTGGAACAGGTCGGTGCGGGTCCAGTCAAAGATCGGCATGAAGTTGTAGCAGATGACCTTGACGCCGTACTTGCCCAGGTTGCGGATGCAGACCTTGTAGTTCTCGATCAGCTCGTCGCGGGTGGGCAGGCCGATCTTGATGTCGTCGTGCACGTTGACGCTCTCGACGACCTCGGCGTCAAAGCCGTAGGAGTGGATGAGATCGACTTCCTTCTTGATCTCCTCCTCGGTCCAGATCTCGCCGGGCATCTTGGAGTGCAGCGCCCAGACGATGCTGGTCACGCCGGGGATCTGCTTGATGTCGCCCAGGGTCACGGGGTCATTGCCCTCGCCGTACCAGCGCCAGCCCATTTTCATTGGCATAGTAGGTCCTCCTTAAAGATTTTTTGTCGGCGGGCCGCCGCGGGCGGCCCGGGATGCTTTTGCAAAACTCACGCCAGCGCGTCGTGCAGGGTCTTGCGCACGGCGCCCACGCCGGCCAGCTCCGCCACGAAGTACTGTTCGATCTTGTCGGCGAGCGGGGTCGTGGTCAAATCAAGCCCAAAAATGGAGGCGTTGTTCAAAATGCCCTTGAGCTGGCCGTGGTAGGTCTCGGGCTTGCCGGCCTCGATGCCGGCGAGCTTGGCCTGCAGGTCGTCCTTGAGCGGGTCGGCGCTGACGTCCATCGCCACGCCGTCGTCGTCCTCGGCCAGCAGGTAGCGCAGCCAGCCGGCCAGCGCCAGCGGGATGGAGACGAGGCTGTTGAGGTCACGCCCCTCGGCGATGTAGCTCTTGATGGTCTCGCCGAAGCGGATGCCCACCTTCTGCGAGGTGTCGGTGGCGATGCGCTGCGGCGCGTCCGGCATGAACGGGTTGGGCAGGCGCTGCTCCACGACCTCGTCGATAAAGGCCTTGGGGTCCAGGATCTTGGGGTCAACGACGACGGGCAGGCCCTCCTGGTAGCCCAGCCGCTTGATGAGGGCCACGATGTCGTCGTCCTTCATCTCGTCGCAGATCAGGGTGTAGCCCAGCATGCAGCCGTACACGCTCATCGCGGTGTGCAGCGGGTTCAGGCAGGTGGTGACCTTCATGCGCTCGGTCTTGTTGACGGTGTCGCGGTCGGTCAGGTAGACGCCGGCCTTCTCCAGCGGCGGGCGGCCGTTCGGGAACTTGTCCTCGATGACCAGGTACTGCGGGCGCTCGGCGTTGACGAAAGCGGCGATAAAGGTGTTCTTGGCCGTGACGATGGGGGCCATGTCCTCGATGTCGTCCTTCTCCAGGCTCTCCTGCACCATCTGGTGCGGGCGCGGGGTGATCTTGTCGATCATGCTCCACGGGAAAGCGATCTTGCTCTCGTCCTCGAGATAATCGATGAAATCCTGCCCGACGAAGCCCTTGTCGAGCCAGGCCTTGGCGACGGTCATGACGCTGGACTGCAGCTTCTCGCCGTTGTGGGAGCAGTTGTCCATGCTGACGACGGCCAGCGGCAGCGCGCCGGCCTTGTAGCGCTCCAGCAGCATGGCGGCCACAAAGCTCATGGCGTGGCGGGCCTTGGCGGGGCCCTCGTCCATATCGGCGACGACGACCGGCATCAGGCTGCCGTCGGGGCGGTAGAGCGCGTAGCCCTTCTCGGTGATGGTGAAGGAGATCATCTGCAGCGACGGGTCGCGGAAGATCTCTTTGAAGCGGGCGACCTGCGCGGCGTCGGCGCTGTCGGCCTTGAGGCCCTCGGCCACCGAGCCGATGATCTCGCGGCTGGTGGTGCCGTCGGGGTTCAGGGTGACGTTCATGGTCAGGCAGTCGAACGGGGTGTAGATCTTGTCGATGATGTCATAGTCAAAGGTGTCGGCGGCGATGATGCCGCGGTCGGCAAGGCCCTCGTTCAGCAGGCGCTGCTGCAAAGCGGCCACAAAGCCGCGGAAGATGTTGCCGGCGCCGAAATGCACCCAGATTGGGTGCGCTTTGGTGGCGGCGACCATCGCTTCATGGTCAAATTTGGGCAGCGCAACGCCCAGTTTTTCCCATGCCTGCGGGTCTTGTTTGATGGTGCGGGCGGACATTTTCATAGCAGGTCTCTCCTTTTTAAGTAGGATAGGCGCCGGGGAACGGCGGCAGGGCCGCGGCGGTAAAAACCGGGCAATGTCGCCAAAGTATGCACTGTATGCGCGCAATTTTTGGTGATTTTCATTATAACACATCCCGCGCCGCCGTGCAATGACTTAAAAAATGATACTAGAAAATCCAAAAATTTTACGGCCCCGCCGCCCCGCCGCCCCGCCCGGCTTGCGCAAAATCCCAAAAGCGTGTACAATGTAGGAAAGTTTTTTGTCAAAGGGGGGCGCGGCGCTGATGGCCCAGCGGCAAGCGGCGCAGCCGCGCTGTGCCGGCGGCATCGCCTACACGCTGGTGCGCCGTCGGGTCAAAAACATCAACCTGCGCGTGCGGGCGGACGGCAGCGTTGCCGCCAGCGCCCACCGGCTGGTGCCGGCGGCGGCGGTGGATGCCTTTGTGGCCGCCCGCGCCGACTGGGTGCGCGCCGCGCAGGGGCGTCTCGCCGCCCGCCGCGCCGCTGAGGCGGCCGCCCCGCCCCTGCCGGACAAAGCGGCGGCGCTCGCGCAAATGCAGGCGCTGTGCCGGGCATACTATCCGCAGTTCGCCGCCGCCTGCCCGGGCGGGCGTATGCCGCGGGTGGCTGTGCGGGACATGAACACCCGCTGGGGCTCCTGCAGCCTGCGCACCGGCACGCTGGCCTTTGCCCGGCGCCTGTGCGCGCAGCCGCCGGCGGCGCAGGAGTATGTGGTGGTGCACGAGTACTGCCATTTCCTCCACCCCGATCACAGCCCCGCCTTTTGGGCCGAGGTCGCCCGCCATCTGCCGGACTACGCGGCGCGGCAGGCGCTGCTGCGCCGCGGGGCATAGCATGGCACACAAGACCGACAGAAAGGAGGCCGCCGTATGCCGGGGGAGCAAAAGTACAAGACGCTGGTCAGCAACACGCTGCTGTTCGCCATCTCCAACTTCAGCTCCAAATTTTTGAGCATCTTTATCCGCATCTACCTGAGTTACGCGTTCGAAAGCCCGGACGTGATGGGCGTTTCGACCCTGATGCAGCAGGTGGCCAATCTTCTGATACCCGTCATCAGCCTTGGCATGAGCTACGGCGTCATCCGCTTCGGGCTCGACAAAAACCAGGACAAGGCCAGCGTCTTCATGGGCGGGCTGGCCAGCATCGTGACCGGCTTCTGCGGCATGGTGGTGCTGTGGCCGCTGGTGCGGCTCATCCCCAATGCGGCCGAGTATCTGGTGCTGCTCTACCTGTGCGTGCTGGTCAGCTGCCTGCGCACGCTGTGCACCCAGTTCATCCGCAGCCGGCTGCTCAACCGCCTGGTCGCCGTCGACGGCGTCTTGACCACGTTCTCGCTGTTTTTGTTCTATCTGCTGTTTTTGAACGTGCTGCACATGGGTGCCGCCGGCTATCTTTTGGCCATGGCCTGCTCCGACGCGCTGTCGGCCGTGTTCGTGTTCATCGCCGGGCGCTGCGCGCCGTACTGCAAGCCGCAAAAATTCGACCGGCGGCTCTGGGCCGAGATGCTGCGCTACTGCATCCCGATGATCCCGGCCTCGATCAGCTTTTGGATCATCAACGCGTCGGATATGTTCTATGTGCAGGCGATGGGCGGCGGCTACCAGGGCCGCAGCGGCGAGTACTGGGTGGGGCTGCTCTCGGCCGGGTACTTTCTGCCGCAGGTCATCACCATCATGGGCACCATCTTTTTTGAGGCGTGGCAGCTCTCGGCCGTGACCGAGGAGGAGGAGCGCGCGGCCTTCTTCTCCAGCGTGTTCCGCGTCTATGCCAGCGTTTTGTTCTGCTGCGTGGCGGGCATCGTGCTGCTGTGCCGGCCGCTGATGCTGCTCTTCCGCTCCGACTACTACGACGCCTGGCACATGGTGCCGTTTTTGGCCCTGAGCTCGCTGTGCACCTGCCTGAACCAGTTTTTGAACACCGTGTATGTGGTGTACAAGCGCTCGACCTATTCGCTGTACACGATGCTGGCGGGGGCGGTCCTCAACCTCATCCTCAACTACTTCTTCATCCTCGCGTTCGGGCCGTGGGGCGTCACGCTGGCCAGCTTTCTGTCGCTGCTGCTCGTGTTTTTGCTGCGCGCCCGCTCCACGCGGGGCCTTTTGGAGATCGATTTCCACCCCCGCTGGCTGCTGCTCAACCTCGCCTTTGTGCTGATTGAGATCTGGCTGCTGATGACCGCCGGGGCCTGGGTGCTGCCGGTCACCATCGCCACCGCGGCCACCGTCGGCCTCAACTTCCGCGAGGTGTGGCACATGGCGCAGAAGATGCTGGGCATGGTCAAGGGCCGCCTGCGGCGCTGAAAAATCGTGAAGTATGCGATGCGGGCACGGTGTGCCCGCATTTCAGACTGTCAAAAAAGAACGATTTCAAATCCATCGTCCTCGGCGGGCGTGTACCGACGAGGACGATACCTCTAGAGCAAAAAATATTGTTCGAGTCGCCTTTAGGCATGAGAACGATATTTTTTGCGACGGGGTGTGTCCAAGAGAGGGGTGCAGGCGGACCGGCGCAGCCAGTAACGCCGAACCCCTCTTTTGCAGCGTGTCGAATTTTTCGACACGCTGGGATGCGGGCACGGTGTGCCCGCATTTTTGCATTGCCTGCCGGCAAAAACTGTGTTATAATCAACGCAAGTGCTTTTGTTTTGGAAGGGGGCCCCCGATGGGTCTGGAAGAACAGTATGACGCCTGGGTGAAGAGCCTGACCGGCCCCGGCCGCGCCGCCACCCCCGCCGAGGCTGATGCCGCCGCCGAGACGGTGCGCCAGATGCAGGCCCAGCTGGACGCGATGGCCGGGCGCCGATCCGCCCCCCGCGCCGGCAATGCGCTCTCGGCCGTGCAGAAGGCCGGCGTCGCCGCCGCCGAGGCCACGGCCGAGAACGTGCGCAGGATGAGCAGCGAGCTGACCCACAGCCTGCGCCAGGACGGGCTGCTGTCCGGCGCCGGGGCCCCTGCTCCCGCGCCCGTGGACACCGCCAAAAATGCGAATTTTGACGGTCTGGCCGCCGAGGTCGGCACCGCCGTGCTGGGGCAGGACGCCTTTGTGGCCGCCGTGGTCAAGGCGTTCCGCCGCCCCTTTGTGATGGGCGGCGGCGACGATGCCCATGCCCGCAACCTGATGCTGCTGTGCGGGCCGGCCGGCACCGGCCGCCACTATACCTTACAGTGCGTGGTCGAGGCGATGGCCAAACGCGGCCTGCTGTCGAGCGCCGAGGTCGAGACGATGGACCTTTCGCTCTACCCCGGCCCGGCGCAGGAAAAGCTGTTTTTGCAGGACCTGTACGCGGCGCTGCAAAGCCCGGCGCAGGTGCTGGCCTTTGACCACTATGCCGGCTGCGCCGCCAACCACCTGAATATGCTGGCTACCTTGGCCACCGAGGGCACGCTGCCGCTGGCCAACCGCTATGTGCTGCAGCGCGGCATCCTCGTCGACGTGGGCACGGCGCTGGCGCCCGGCGCCATCGGCGAGCTGCGGGCGGGCGGCAAATACTTTGTGTTTTTCTCGGACAAAGACGAGGCCGACGTGGCCGAGCGCTTCGGCGCCCGCTTTGTGGACGCGCTCTCCGGCGACATCTGCCGCGCCGAGCCCTTCACCCCGCAGGCGCTGGCCGCCGTGGCGGCGCGGGAGCTCAACGAGCTGGCCCAGCGCACCAAGAACCGCTGCGGCCTTGTGCTGAAGATGGGCGCCGATCTGCGCGACCTGATGGCCGAACAGTACGGCAAGGCGGGCGGTATGCAGGCCATCCGTGACTTTGCCGACACGCTGTTCCGCGCCCTGGCCGAGTATGTGCTGGACGCCGACCCCGCGCCCAGGCCCGGCAGCGTGCTGGTGCTGACGGCCGAAAACGGCCGGGTGACGGCCGCCGCCGCGGGCGGCGAGGCGTTCGACCTGCTGGCGCTGCTGCCGCAGCAGTACCGCGGCGACGTCGACGCCGTCGAGGCCGAGCTCGACGAGATCGTAGGTCTCGACGAGATCAAGAATTATGTGCGTGACATCGCCAAAAACGTGCAGGCGCAGCAGCGCCGCAAGGCCGAGGGCCACAAGGTGGCCGAGCTCAATATGCACATGATCTTCACCGGCAGCCCCGGCACCGGCAAGACCACCATCGCCCGCATCCTGGCCAAGTATCTCAAGGCCATCGGCGCGCTGCGCGGCGGGCAGCTGGTCGAGGTGACCCGCGCCGACCTGGTGGGGCGCTACGTCGGCCACACGGCGCCGCTGACCAACTCGGTCATCCAGAGCGCGCTGGGCGGCGTGCTGTTCATCGACGAGGCCTACAGCCTGTACCGCGGCAACGACGACAGCTTCGGCATGGAGGCCATCGACACGCTGGTCAAGGGCATCGAGGACCACCGCGACGACCTCGTCGTCATCCTCGCCGGCTACACCAAAGAGATGCAGGTCTTTTTGACCGCCAACTCGGGGCTGGCGAGCCGCTTCCCCAACCAGATCGAGTTCCCCGACTACACCGACGAGGAGCTGTGGCGCATCACGCTGTCCATCGCCAAGAGCAAGGGCTATGTGCTGGACCCCGCCTGCGAGATGCCGCTGATGACCTGGTATGCCCGCAAGCAGATCGAGGACGCGGCCAAAAACGGCAACGGCCGCATGGCCCGCAACGTGCTGGAGAAGGCCATCCTCAACCAATCCAAGCGTCTCGTCGCCGACCCCGACGCCCCGCTCGACACGCTGCTGCCCGGCGACTTTGACCTGGACGAAGAATAAGTTTTGCCCTGCCTTTTTGGCCAACGATCGGGAGATGATATGATGAAATGGCGCCGTGCCCTGGTTTTGCCCCTGCTGTTTGTCCTGCTGCTCGCGCTGGCGGCGAGTGGCTGCTCCGCCGCGCTGCACAGCAGCGGCAAGGTGCTGCGCGTCGGCGTGCGCAGCGATATCCCGGATTTCGGCTACCAGAACCCCGATTCCGGCCGCTTTTACGGCATGGAGATCGACATCGCCGAGGAGCTGGCCCGCCGTTTGGGCTATACGCCCGAGTGGGTGGCGGACACGGCCGAGGCCCGGGCCGAATTGCTCGAGGACGGCACTGTGGACTGCCTGATCGCCTGCTACACCATCACCGACGAGCGCCGCGAGCAGTTCGATTTCTCGGCCCCCTATTACCATGACGAGACGGTGGCCGTGGCGGAGTTGAGCTGCCTGTTTGGCTGGTTCCAGTCGCTGCGCAGCGCACGCATCGGTGTGCTGGAGGGCTCGACCGCCGCCGACCTGTTCACGGCCGGCATGGAGAGCTTTGGTTACCACGAAAAAACAGGCGGCAGCAAGGAAGGCTATACCTTCGCCGTCTACGGTTCCTATGACGAGCTTTCCGAGGCGCTGGAGCGCGGCGATATCGACGCCATGTGCATGGACCACAGCATCGCCAAAAAATACATGAACACCGGGATGGGCCGGAACGACAACACCCTGACCGGGGATGACCCGGACGCAGTGCAGGAGGGCGACCTTGAGGGCACCATCGCGGGCGACCGCGTAAGCTATGTGGTGCCCGGCGGCGCACAGGCCTACGGCGTGGCCACCATCAAGGGTTCTCCCCTCAGCGCGCCCATCGCCGCCGCCATCGACGAAATGCTGGCCGACGGCACCATCGAGGCCATCTGCGAGAAGTGGGCGTAAGGGGGTAGGAACATGCGGTATCTGCGCAAACACCGGCGCCTTTTCATGGGCCTGGTCGAGGCCGTTTTTCTGGCGGCACTGTGCGGGTTTTTGCTCTGGATGCAGGGCACCCTTTCCACCGCCTCCCAGCAGCGGGAGATGCACGCGAAGGTCGAGCAGCTTCGTCAGGGGTTCGGCTCCGTTGACGAGGTGGAGCTGCGGGAGGCAGATCTGTTCGATGCCCGGTACGGCCAGTGGGTCATGACCATCGCCTACGGTATCCGCCACGGTGCGATCCAGGCCACCCGGTCAGGCCTGACGGACCTGTGCGATATCCTGAATGCACAGACCGATGAAGCGGGCATGATCACCAATCTGCTGGTGGTCGACCTCAAGGGCCGCAAGCTGGCAAGCGCCCATGACTCCCCGGCCGACTTTTCCGCCGCCCGCTTCCACCAGCTGCTGTATGTCTTTGAGGACCCGGACCATCCTTCGGTCACCGACGAGGAGTATTGCACCTCGTGGCCGTTCAGCGTCACCTTCAGCGAGGAGGAACGGTATCGCTACTACGGCGCCGCCATTGATGAAAACCGCATCGCCGTGATCGAGCAGGATCCCACGGTGCTGGATGGGATGCTGGCCGATGCCAACGTGTGGAGCAGCCTGTTCAACACCGTGAATGTGGGCGAGGACGGGTGCAGCTTTGTCGTCAGCAAGCGGGACGGCACCTTCCGCTACCATTCCGACCCCGAGCTGATCGGCTGCGACGCCATCGCCGCCGGCGTGGATGTGAACGCGCTGGAGGACGGCGCCTGCCTGTGGATGACCGTCAACGGTGAGGACCTGTACTGCGGCGTGGTCGAGGATGAAGACTGCTTCGCCGTCTGCGCCATCACCGAGGAGGAATTCCACGCCTTCAACACCACCACCGTGGTGGTCGTGCTGCTGTGCTTCTTTGTCGTCATCACCGCCTTTATCGCCTACGCCGTTCTGCTGCAGGAGCATCGGCGTCCGCCCGCCGCCGGCGAGAAGGATGTGCGCCGCTGCGTGACGGTGCTCGGCTTCAAGTATGACGGCTACAAGATGCGCCGCCTGCTCACCGGGTCCGTCATCGGGCTGCTGGTGGTGTTCGTGAGCGCGTATTATATGCAGACGCTGTTCAGCCTGTCCTCGGCCTCGACGAACAATGCCTACCGCCTGCAGGAGGTCGACAACACGCTGGCCCGCAAGCAGGACAGCATCGACAATATCAGCGACCAGCTCACCGAGAGCGTTACGGTCAAGATCGCCCTTGCCGCCGAGATCCTGAACGCCCGCCCGGAGCTGATCAACGACACCGACCTCAATCTGCTGTCCGGTATGCTGGTGGCTCCTTATGTGGCGGTGTACGATGAGAACGCACGCATCGTTGCCACCAACTCCGGCTACAAGGGCTTCCGGCTGAGCGACGATCCCGACGACGTGACCAGCAACTTCTGGGATCTGTATCAGGGGTACGATTCCTATGTGGACGATGAGCCCAAGCCGGACGAGCTGCAGTACGCCGCCCACACGCTGCGGGATGAACACGGTGTCGTCACCGGCATCGTCGTACTGGCTGTTCCCCCGGACGCCGAGTACCTGGATGTGCTGGAGGTCGGCTCGGTGCTCAAGGACATCAGCTACGGCGAGAACGGCTTTGCCTTTGCCGTCTCGCGCGAGACCGGAGAGCTCGTCTATTATCCCGACGACCGCTTTATCGGCCACCCGGCCGGGGAGATCGGTCTGCCGACGGCGCTGCTGGGCGATACCAGCGCCGGCTATGCCACGCTGCTGGGCGAGCGTTACTTCGTTTCCACCATAGAGACGAACGACAACTACATCTGCATCGCAGCGCCGGATGCAGACCTTACCGCCTGGCGCCTGTCGCTGACCCTGGCGGCGGCCGGGTTCAGCTTCGTCTGCCTGCTGCTGGTCAGCCTGCTCAACTTTGAGGAGGACAGCCCCGCCCTGCTGCGGCGCGCCAAGGGCCCCGAGCCCGCCGAACCGGGCGCGGCCTGCTCCCTGCCCCGCTGGGAGGCGGAGCTCACCCGCCTGGGCCAGGAACGCCTGCGTGAGGATGCCAAGGCTCCCGAGCACAGCGTGATGGCGCTGCTGCAAAAGCTGCTGATGGTGCTGTCGGTGCTGATCACGGTGACGGTGCTCTTTGCCGAGAAATTCTATGACCCCAACTCGGTGCTGCGCTACGTCATCGAGGGCGGCTGGCAGCGCGGCGTCAACATCTTTGCCTTTACCGGCTGCCTGCTGCTGATCTGCGCGCTGTACACCGGCATCATCCTCTGCAACCAGATCCTGAGCCTGTTCAGCGTCATCGCCGATGCGCGCGGCCGTACCATCTGCCAGCTGTTCGGCAATATCATCAAATACACGCTGGTCTTGGTGGGCGTATATTACTGTCTGGCCATGCTCGGCGTCGACACCGCCACCCTCGTTGCCTCGGCCGGCATCTTCTCGCTGGTCATCGGCCTTGGCGCCCAGAGCCTGATCAACGATATCCTGGCCGGCCTGTTCATCATCTTTGAAGGGCAGTTCCACGTCGGCGACATCGTGACCATCGGCGACTGGCGCGGCACCGTGACCTCCATCGGCCTGCGCACCACGCGCATCGAGAACAGCTACGGTGACGTCAAGAGCATCTCCAACCATACCGTGACCGGCGTCGTCAACCGCACGCAGAAGCCCTCGACGGCCAAGGTCGATCTGTTCATCCCCGCCAACTGCTCGCTGTCCGCCATCGAGGCCCTGCTGCCGCAGGCATTGCCCGAGATCGGCCGTCGCCTGTCGGCCATCCAGAACGGACCGTTCTACCGCGGCGTGGTCACGGCCAACAACATCGGCATAACGGTGCGCTTTACCGCCCGCTGTGCCGAGCAGGACCGCAGCCAGCTCACCCGCGATATGACCCGCGCCCTGCGCCTGATGCTGGAGCAGGAGCTGGGCATCACCGCCACCCCCGCACTGGCCAGGGTGCCGGGAAAAGCGGAGGAAAAGACCACGGAAAAGGCCGACCAAACGCCCGCCGCCACCGCCGCAAAATAGCCCCGCCAACACGGTGCGCCGCCGCCATTTCAAAAAATGGCGGCGGCGCTCACCTGTCATAAAAATGCCTTGCGCCTGCCTGCGGCGACTTGCTGCGGCATTTTTGCTAAAGAGGTATCGGCTCTGCGTCTGTGGCCTAAGAGCCGCGCTTTGCGCGGTTGGCCTCCGATATGCGCGGGTGCTACCGCGTATGTCGGTCAGGGCCGATGGTTTAAAAATATGTCTTTTTTGACAGTCTGTGCGCGATTCGATCCTGTCAGCCGGTAAATTCTACCACCGGCTGCTCATACAGACCGAACCGGTTCACAAATTCCAAATCACTCTCCCATTTTTCCCGCGCGTTGGGGCAGCGTTCACCGCGCTGCACGATAAACCGGGTAAGTATATCTTTGATCTCCGCCTTGCTGCTTTTTCCGCTGACGATCAAATCGGTAAGGATATTTTGGCGCTGTACCGTATACAATCCGGTCGAGTACCCGTTGCGGCTGAGCACGGTATCAGGATTGTAGGTCCAGGTATCCCGCGGGTCCGCCCATGTTTCGTTGCCGGTAATATGGTGCCGGGTGATTTTCAGCGGACCATACTTCCGTTCATAGTGGGCGAGGGACTGCGCGTCGATAAAATACGTTTGGCAATGGCGGCAGCACTGCATATCCATCTCCACCGTATGCGGCGGTGTGCCGCGGGTCTTGACCCGTGCGCAGACATTCTCGATGCTGTCAAATCCATACCGGAAAAAGCACCTTGTACAGCGGCACCGGTCGGAATATACATAGATATCGTCATAGGCCGCCCATCGTATCCTGCGGGCGACATGGTTCTTGCGGAAGGGGTTATAGAACCGTTCCTCCGGCCGAAAGTTGTAGCGCAGCAGCGTATAATTGACGCCATTGCATTCAAATTCCACCGGGAATCTTTCTTTTGCGGCCGCCCGCATGATCTCGGTCGTGATGGGGTGGTCCCAGCACAGGCGGGAAAAGCTGTCGGTGTTTTGGTCCGACCACTTTTCTTCAGTCTCCCTGTCCGAGCACAGCGCTACCTCTGTATGACCAAATCGTTCGCTTTCATAGACAGCATAGGCAAAGAACAACAGTTTCACCTTCCTGTTAAACCCCGGTTCCCATTCCGCCGTTTGGTGGAATGGGAACCGGGGCATTTTGGTGCTTGGTGCCTGTTTCCCGGCTTCAGATGCGGTGGTGGTCGGCGGCCAGCTCGTCGAGGATGCGCTGCGCGCTCTCGCGCGTGTCGGTCATGCGCACGGCGTTGCGCAGCGGCAGCACGCTGCGCGGCGTGACGGACAGTTCATCCACGCCGATGGCCAGGAAGGTCTCGGTCAGCTCGAGGTCCGCCCCCAGCTCGCCGCAGATGCCCATCCAGATGCCCGCCCTGTGGGCGTTGTCGGCCACCATTTTCAGCAGCCGCAGCACGGCCGGGTGGTGCGGGTCATAGAAGCGGCCCAGGTCGTTGTTCTGGCGGTCACAGGCGAGGGTATACTGCGTCAGGTCGTTGGTGCCGCAGCTGAAGAAATCGACCTCGTACGCCAGGCGGTCGCTCATCACGGCGGCGGCCGGCGTCTCGATCATGATGCCGACCTGTACATGGTCGCTGTAGGGGATGCCCTCTTTTTTGAGCTCCGCCTTGACGGCCTCGCACATCTTTTTGGCCTCACGGACCTCCCACACGCTCGTCACCATCGGGAACATGATGCCTAAGTGCCCGTAGGCGCTGGCGCGGTAGAGCGCGCGCAGCTGGGTGCGGAAGAAATCCGGCCGGGTCAGGCTGATGCGCAGCGCGCGCAGGCCCATGGCGGGGTTTTCCTCCTTCGGCAGGTCAAAGTAGTCGATCTGCTTGTCGGCGCCGATGTCACAGGTGCGGATGATGACCTCGCGGTCGCCCATGTCGGACAGTACCTTTTTGTACGCCTCGAACTGCTCGTCCTCGGTCGGGTAGTCGGCGCTGTTGAGGTAGAGGAACTCGCTGCGGAACAGCCCGATGCCGCCGCCGTCGTTGGTCAGCACGGCGTGCACATCCTCGGGGCTGCCGATGTTGCAGTAGATGCGGATGGTCTTGCCGTCCCTGGTGATGTTCTCCTGCCCCTTGAGCGTCTCGAGCAGGCGCTGCAGGCGCAGCTGCTCCTCGCGCTTTTTCTCCATCCGGGCGCGGGTGTCGTCGTCGGGGTCGATGATGACGGCACCGGTGCCGCCGTCGGCGATGACGAAGCGGCCCTCATATTCGGGCTTCAGCTGGTCGCCGACGCCGACGATGGCCGGGATGCCCATCGTGCGGGCCAGAATGGCGGTGTGGCTGGAGCCCGAGCCGCCGGCCGTGATGAAGCCCAAGATCTTCGATTTGTCGAGCTGCACGGTCTCGGAGGGGGCGAGGTCATCGGCGGCCAGCAGCACCGGCACCTCGCTGGCGATGCCGCCTTCGACGGTGCCGGAGAGGATGCCCAAAATGCGGCGGGACACGTCCTTGACGTCGGCCGCGCGGGCCTGCATATAGCTGTCGTCCATGGCGGCGAACATCTCGGCGAACTGGGCCGCCGTGTCGTCCACGGCCGCCTCGGCGTTCTGCTTCTCTTCCTTGATAAGCCCTTCGATGGCCTCCTCATAGTCGAGGTCCTCGGCCATCATCTGGTGCGTCTCGAACAGCATGGCGGCCTCGTCGCCGGCGTCGGCGCGGGCCTTCTCGGCAAGCGCCCCCAGCTGCTCGATGGCGGTGGCCTGCGCGGCCTTGAAGCGCGCCCACTCGGCCTCGGCGTCGGTGACGGTGTAGCGGGTGACGGTGGTCTTGGCGCGCTGGTAGAAGTAAAGCGGTCCCATGCCCACGCCGGCGGACACGCCCTTGCCCTGTACGGTGATCATAGCGGTATTCTCCTTACGTTCGTAAAAGTATGCGGCAAAGGGCGGCCGGCCACGAAACGCGGCGGCCGCCCTTGTGGTGCGGTTTACAGGTTGGCCTTGAAGAAAGCCTCCAGCGCGGGGGCGGCGGTGTCCTCGTCGGGGCCCTCGACGGTGACGGTGACGGTGTCGCCGCACTTGACGCCCATGCCCATCAGCGCCATCAGCTTGAGCGCGTTGACGCTCTTGTCGCCCTTCGCGATGGTGACGGTGCTCTGGTAGCCCTTGACTTCCTTGACCAGCAGGCCGGCCGGGCGGGCATGGATGCCGACGGCCTCCTGGATGGTGTATTCAAACGATTTCATGGGTACAGTCCCTCCTGTTTGTTGCCGGCCGGGCGGCCGGCTTGCTTTATTTGGTTAAATTGTAGCACACGGCGCGCGCAGCGTCAACCAAAAACAGCCGAAAATCCCGGCAAAATTTGGGCAAAACTCCGAAAATTCAGCCGAGATCCTCGCCGTTCGTGGCGATGACCTTTTTGTACCAGTCGAAGCTGTCCTTCTTTTCGCGGGTGAGGTCGCCGGTGCCGTCGTCGAACTTGTTGACGTAGATGAAGCCGTAGCGCTTGGCCATCTCGCCGGTGCTGGCCGAGACGAGGTCGATGCAGCCCCAGGGCGTGTAGCCCATGAGGTCGACGCCGTCCTTGACGGCCTCGCGCATCTGCTCGATGTGCTGGCGCAGGTAGTCGATGCGGTAGCTGTCATGCACCTTGCCGTCGGGGCCCTTCTCGTCGTAGGCGCCCAGCCCGTTCTCGACCACCATCAGCGGGATGCGGTAACGGCCGTAGATCTCGTTGAGGGTGTAGCGCAGGCCGACCGGGTCGATCTGCCAGCCCCAGTCGCTGGCCTTGAGGTAGGGGTTCTTGGCGCCCCGCCCGATGTTGCCGCCCACGGCCTCGGCGTCCTTATGGGTGGTGGTGCAGTTGGACATATAGTAGCTGAACGTGTAGAAATCGACGGTGCCCTTTTTGATGGTCTCCAAATCGCCGGGCTCCATCTTGATGGTGATGCCGTGCTCTGCAAAGAAGCGTTTGGCAAAGTACGGGTACTCGCCGCGGACCTGCACGTCGGAGCAGAACCAGTTCATCATGTTCATCTGCTGCTGGTTGGCCACCATGTCGGCCGGGTCGCAGGTATAGGGGTAGCTGGTGATGAAGCAGATCATGTTGCCCATCTTGTATTCGGGGTAATGCTCATGGGCATAGAGGACGGCCTGCGCGCTCGCCACGAACTGGTGGTGCAGCGCCTGGTAGCGCTCCTGCTCGTTGTCCGGGACCTCATTGGTCGGGCCCTCAAAGCCCTGGAAGGTGCCGGTGCCCAGGATGGAGCCGAACGGCATGGTGCCGCAGTTGATCTCGTTGAAGGTCAGCCAGTATTTGACCTTGCCCCGGTAGCGGGCAAAGATGGCCTTGCAGTAGTTCATGTAGAAGCCGATGAGCTCGCGCCCGGCCCAGCCGTTGTATTTCTCGACGAGGGCAAAGGGCAGCTCATAGTGGCTGATGGTGACCAGCGGCTCGATGCCGTGGGCCTTGCAGCAGTCGAACACGCGGTCGTAGAAAGCAAGGCCGGCCTCAAGCGGCTCGGCCTCCTCGCCGGTGGGGAACAGGCGCGTCCAGTTGATGCTGGTGCGGAACACCTTGAAGCCCATCTCGGCAAAGAGGGCGATGTCCTCCTCATAATGGTGGTAGAAGTCGATGGCCTCGTGGCTGGGGTAGAGGCGGTCGGGGCGGATGGTGCGGGTGACCCATTTCGGCTCGGTGTGGGAGCCGTTGGTGCACATATCGGGCACGGACGGGCCCTTGCCGTCCACATCCCACGCGCCCTCGAACTGGTTGGCCGCGCAGGCGCCGCCCCACAGGAAATCGTCACGGAAAACGCTCATGGATACAAACCTCCGTCCGGGTGATATCACGGTTTTTTGGCGCGGGGGGCGGGCTGCCGCCCGCCCCCCTGCGGATGGGTGTACGGTCGATGCTTACTTTTTCTTGGCGGGCTCGTCGCTGTAGGTGACCCAGACGGCGGCGAAAGCGGCCACGACCGCGACCAGCGACAGCACGATGGCGGTGATCATGCCGGAGATGTCACCGGTGGCCACATTGACATACGCGGTATAGCCGAAGACGCCCAGGCCGGCCTGCGTGTAGCTGGTGACGCCGAAGGCCATCAGCACGCCGCCGACGATGGAGGAGATGACGCAGGAGATGATGAACGGGATCTTCTTGGGCAGCGTGATGCCGTAGATGGCGGGCTCGGTGACGCCGGCGACGGCCGAGATGGCGGCCGGCGGGCACAGGCTCTTGAGCTTCTTGTTCTTGGTCTTGAGCCAGATGGCGAGCACGGCGCCGACCTGGGTGAAGGTGGTGGCGAACATACCGGTCAGCATGGCGGAGCAGCCGTTGATCATCATGTCATTGATGGCCAGCGGGACCAGCGCCCAGTGCAGGCCGAACATGACGAGGATCTGCCACAGGGCGCCGACGAGCAGGCCGAGCAGGATCGGGCTGAAGCCGGCGATCCAGCCGAAGAAGGCGCCGAGACCCTGTGCGGCGAGCGAGGCGATGGGGCCGATGACCCACAGCGTGAGGATGAAGGTGATGAGCAAGGTGAGCAGCGGGGTCAGGAACAGCTTGACGGTATCGGGCACGAACTTGTCGATCTTCTTGCGCAGCCAGGCCGCGAAGGCGACGGCGGCGATGATGGGGATGACGCTGGAGGAATAATCGCCGGAGGCGGGCATGGTGACGGGGATCATGAACAGCGTGTCATGCACATGCGTGTAGGTGCCGACCAGCTCGGGCGCAGCGTTTTGCAGCGCTTCCAAGATCTGACCGTTGGGCGCCAGCACGAATGGGTAGAGCAGCGCGGCGCCGAGCGTCAGGCCCTCCATCTCGGGCAGGCCGAAGCGCTTGGAGGCCGTGTAGCCCAGCAGGATGGGCATGAAGTAGAAGAAGCAGTCGCCGAGGGAATACAGGATGTTGTAGGTGGAGCCGGCGCCGTCCATGACGCCGAGCGCGACGAGCAGGCCCAGCACGCCTTTCAGGATGCCGCAGGCGCTCAGCACGCCCAGAGCCGGCGTGAACACGCCGGTGACGATGCTGACGAAGGCGTTGAAGGGATTCTGCTTTTCCTTGGGGGCGTTGGGGTCCTCGGCCGCCGCGGAGCCGTCCTCATTCACGGCGCCGCCGGGGGTGATGTGGCCGACCGCGCACACCGCGTCATAGACCTGCGGCACATGGTTGCCGATGACCACCATGTACTGCCCGCCGGACTGGATGACGGTGACGATGCCCTCGGTGTTGTTGAGGATCTCGGTCTGGGCCAGGCTCTCGTCCTTGAGCTTGAAGCGCAGACGCGTGATGCAGTGCGTCAGGGAAATGATGTTGGACTTGCCGCCAACGTTCTGGATGATGATGCGCGCAAGACCATCATACTTGCTTGCCATGGGTACGATCTCTCCTTCACATACAGATTTCCCCGCCAAAAATGCGGGGTTTCTATAGATACCGTCCCCTGCGCCGGGAACGGGCTCTACCGCCGTATGGGTACAAAGAAAAGACAGACCCGCCGGCGCACAAGGCGCCGGTTACCCTGCCCTTAAAGGAGCGCTTGCCCCATCCCGGCCGAATGCGGGCGCGCCCTTTTGCTTTTCTTAATGATACCGGAGAGAAAGCCGTTTGTAAATGCTTCAATACACCAAAGTTTTAAAGCCAGGTTTGTACGTTTTGCACAAATCGTTCGTCAAAATTCACCCGAGATTATCCAGAACGCACTGCAAAATGTCCTCCACACGCGCACAGTGGTTGGCGTAGCGGGCGCGCAGCGCGGGCGCGGCGGCGTCCACGATGTAGGGCGTGCCGACGGCGTCGAGCATGGCAACGTCGTTGTAGTTGTCGCCGAAAGCCATGACCTCGTCGGGGGAAAGGTCGAAAGCTTTGCACAGCCCCTGCACGCCGAGACCCTTGTTGGCGAGCGTAGTATCTATCCAAAGCGGACCGGCCACGGCGGCGTTGGCCGCTTTCCATTTGGGCACGAAGCGCTCGACAAAGGGGTCGATGCCCTCGCGCACATACATGGATACCTTGACGATGTCCTCCGGCACCTGGGCCGGGTCGTCGATGAAGGTATGGCGGTTGCCGATGAAGTCGATGCGGTCGGCCATGCCGCGGCCGCGGCTCATCAGGTAGGCCATGTTCTCGCCCGAGAGCATGACCTCGCCGCGCCCGTCGGAGTTCTGCCAGAAATCGCGGGCGATGCGCTCGGCCAGCTCGCGCGGCATGGGGGTCTTGGCGAGCAGCTTTTCTTTATAAAACAGCGTGGCGCCGTTCTCGCACAAAAAGGCGCAGTGCTCCGCCACCGGCGCGAACAGCTTGCGCAGGCTCGTGTACTGGCGGCCGCTGGCCGGGCAGAACACCACCCCCCTGGCGGAAAGGGCCCGGATCAGGGCAAAGACCTCCTCGCCCAGCACGCTGGGCGCGCCATAGGGGATGAGGGTGCCGTCCAGGTCGCTGCAGATCATTTTTATCATGGTATCTCCACCTCATGGCCAGTATACCATGCCGGCGGCGGGTTTGGCAACGCCGGGGCGGCGCGGGTGGCAAAAAAAGCTCGATATTTTTGGTAAAATTGCGCGCCGAATGTGCCGGAATTTCCATACCCAGCGCGCAAAAAGCATGGTATAATAAAAATAATTCCGGGCCCGGCAGGCGGCCGGCCCGACTTTTGAGCACCGAAAAAAAGGAGGGTTTTCCCTATGGGCAAAAACGCGATCGTGGGCCAGTCCGGCGGCCCGACCTCGGTCATCAATGCCAGCCTGGCCGGCGTGTTTGAGAGCTGTATGCGCCGCGGGGCCGAAAAGGTCTACGGGATGCTGCACGGCGTGGCGGGCCTGCTGGACGGGCGCTATGTCGATTTGAGCGACAAGTTCCCCACCCCGATGGACATCGAGCTGCTCAAGCGCACGCCGTCGAGCTACCTCGGCAGCTGCCGCTACAAGCTGCCCGACTGGCAGGACCCCGAGGGCGAGGCCGTCTACCAGCGGCTGTTCGACCTGCTGGAGGCGCTGGACATCGGCTGGTTCTTCTACATCGGCGGCAATGACAGCATGGACACCATCGGCAAGCTGGCCGACTACGGCGCCCATGTGGGCAGCGATATCCGTTTTATGGGCGTGCCCAAGACCATCGACAACGACCTGATGGTCACCGACCACACGCCCGGCTACGGCAGCGCCGCCAAGTACATCGGCGTGGTGATGAAGGAGATCATCCGCGACGCCACCGTCTACGGCACCAAGTATGTGACCATCGTCGAGATCATGGGCCGCAACGCCGGCTGGCTGACCGCCGCCGCCGCCCTGGCCAAGGCCGACGACTGCGAGGGCGTGGACATGATCTGCCTGCCCGAGATCCCCTTCAACGTCGACCGCTTCGTCGACAAGGTCCGCCGTATGCAGGCGCTCAAGCCCAGCGTCGTCATCGCCGTGAGCGAGGGCGTCAAGCTCGAGGACGGGCGCTATGTGTGCGAGTTGGCCGACGACGTGCACGCGGTGGACGCCTTCGGCCACAAGGCCCTGACCGGCACGGCCCGCTTCCTGGCCAACACGGTGGCCCGCCGGCTGGAGACCAAGACCCGCAGCATCGAGCTGGCCACCCTGCAGCGCTGCGCCGGCCATGTGACCAGCCGCACCGACATCACCGAGGCCTACCAGGTCGGCGGCGCCGCCGCCAAGGCCGCCTTTGAGGGCCACACCGGCGAGATGGTCGCGCTCAAGCGCATCTCCAACGCGCCCTACCAGTGCACGACCGAGCTGCACCCCATCAGCGAGGTGGCCAACCTGGAAAAGAAGGTCCCGCTGGAGTGGATCAACGAGAACCGCACCGGTATGCTGCCGGAATTCCTGGCCTATGTGCGCCCGCTCATCCAGGCCGAGCTGACCCCCATCTACGTCGAGGGCCTGCCGCGGCACATCTATCAGCCGGAATAAACCGCATTTTTCCATCATGCACCGGGGCCTCTTTTGGGGCTCCGGTTTTTGCGCGCAAATATATTGACAGGTACCCCTTTGCGGTATATACTGACCGTGTTTTACCGCACGGCGCAGATGGTTTCCGCGCCGTTAAGGCTCCAAACAGCATCAAGGAGGTACCGGACAGATGGCTGTGCAGCTGATGAGTGATTCGGCCTGTGACCTTATGCAGCGCGAGGCGCAGGCCCTGGGCGTGACGGTGCTGCCGCTCAAGACCTGCATCGACGGGGTGGAATATCTGGACGGCGTGACCATCACGCCGGCGGAATTTTACGATAAGCTGGAGCATTGCCGGGCGCTGCCGACCACGAGCCAGCTCTCCCCCGCCGAATTTGAGGACGCTTTCCGGGCGGCAGCGGCGGGCGGAGACGAGGTCGTGGTCATCACGCTGGCCGGCAAGCTGTCCGGCACGGCGCAGAGCGCCGCCATCGCCGCCGCGCAGTTCCCGGGGCAGGTCTTTGTGGTGGACAGCGGCAGCGTGACCATCGGGCAGCAGATCCTGCTGCGGTATGCGGTGCGCCTGCGCGCGCAGGGCCAGCCGGCCGCAAAGATCGCCGCGGAGCTGGAGCGCGTCAAGCCGCACATCTGCCTGCTGGCCCGCATGGATACGCTGGAATACCTCGTCCGCGGCGGGCGGCTGCCCAAGGCGGCCGGCTTTGCGGGCACGCTGCTCAACATCAAGCCGGTCATCAGCGTCGAGGACGGCGAGGTCAAGGTGGTCGGCAAGGCGCGCGGTTCCCGCCAGAAGGACAATATGCTGACGGATTTTATCGAAAAGAAGGGCGGCGTCGATTTCACCATGCCGGTCATGCTGGCCTATTCCGGCACCGACGATGCCCTGCTCAAGGGCTATATCGACAACAGCCGCACGCTGTGGCAGGACCACCTTGCCGACCTGCCGGTGACGATGATCGGCAGCACCATCAGCACCCACGCCGGCCCCGGCGCCATCGCCGTGGCGTTCTTTGCCAAACAGCCGGGACTTTGACCGGTGCAGACCGGGCCGGGGGCCGCCGCAAGGCGGCCCCCGGCCCGGTCATTTTTGCAGATTAAAAGCTGAAGCTCGGCAGCACGCGCAGCGCCGCGAGCCATTTTGCGGGCACCGGCAGGCCGGAGAGGACCGGGTAGTACAGCGCGAACAGCACGAGCGCGGCGGCGCACAGCCCGGCGCCAAGGCGTTTGGCGCGGGCCTCGTTTTTTGCCCCGGCCAGCACGGTGACGATGGCGGCCAGGCAGAACAGCGCGCCGGGGAAATAGTGGTACAGGAACGTGCAGCGGGTCACCAGCATCCACGGCACCAGCTGGGCAGCATAGAGAACGAGCACGGCGCCGCCCGTAAAGCTGCCGCGCCCGCTGACCTGCCGCCACAGCAGCGCGAGCACGGCGGCCAGCCCGGCCAGCCAGAGCACCGGCCCGCCCAGCCCGGCGATGCTCCCCGCCTGCCCGGCCGGCAGGCTGCCGTTGGCATAGTACCAGACCGGGCGCAGGCCCAGCAGCCAGGTGTACCAGCGGCTCTCAAACGGGTGGGTGCTGGTCAGCCCGGCATGGTAGCGGAACATACCCACCTGCGCGGCCCACCAGTCGTTAAGATCAAAGCCGGGGTCCCGCCAGAGATACGGCAGGTAGCTGGCCAGGTAGACGCACAGCGGCAGCACAAGATAGAACAGCACCCCGCCCGCCAGCGCGGCGCCCAGCTCGCGCCCGAAGCCGGGCTGCCTTTGTTTGTACCGCGCCCACAAAACGCCGAAATAGAGCACCGCCAGCCCCGCGCCGGCATAGATGCCGTTCCACTTGGCGGCGCAGCCCAGCCCGAAAGCCAGCCCGCCCAGCGCCATGGGCACGAGCGCGCCGGTCACGCCCTTTTGCAGCACGGTCTGGCAGTACCGGACCATGCAGTGCGCGCCCAGCAGGATGAAGAAGGCGGCGAATACGTCGACGGTGGCGATCCGGCTCTGTGCAAAGCGCATGAAGTCCAGCGCCAGCAGCACTCCGGCCAGCGCGCCCAACCAGCGGCGGCGGGTCAGGCGGCGGGCAAAGCACCAGGCCAGCGGCACCAGCAGCACACCGAACAGCGTGCCGGCAAAGCGCCAGCCAAAGCCGGTCATGCCGAACAGGGCGATGCCCAGCATCATCAGGTCCTTGCCCAGGGGCGGGTGCGTGGTCTCGTACACGGGCAGCGCGTGCAGCTGCTCGTAGGCCGTGCGGGCATGGTAGATCTCGTCAAAATAAAAGCCATTCAACTGGCTTATGCTGTGGGGCACCAGCGCCTGCTCATCAAACAGCGGGTCGGCAAGGCACCGGTTTTCCATCGGGCAGGCTTCGCCCCCGGCGTCGCGGAAGCAGAGCTCCAGCACCGCGCCGTCGGTCACGGTGACGGTGTAGGGCCCGGGGCCGGCCATGCTCATATCGAGCCGGTGCCAACGGAACGTTGCCCCCACGTCCAGCGCCAGCTGTGCGGCCACGGCGCCGGTACTGTCGGTCACGGTCAGTGTGCCGCTGTTGTGCACCGAGATGCCCGGGTAGACCCACAGCTCGTTGAGGGGCGCCGCGTGGGGCAGCAGCTCGGCGGTCATCATATAAAGGCCGCCGTTGGCGTCGGCGCCGTTCTGGGGCGCGCTGGTATCGCCGAGATACCCAAAGCTGAGCACCGCCGTGGCGGCCGTGAGCAGGCAGAGCCCCGCCAACTCCCGTTTCTGCCAGCGCGGCTGGGCGCCGCGGGTCAGGACTGCCAGCGGCGCGGGCACGGGACGCGGGACGGGGTCTGGGTCCGGCCGGGCGGGCAGGGCCCACACGGTCAGGGCCAGAACGCAGAACAGCGCCGTCGCCGCCGTTCCGACGATGCGCAGGAACAGCGAACCGGTGGCGTTGAAGAACCACGGGTCCTCGCTTTCGGCGGTGGCAAGGACGGCGGCCAGATTCAAAAAGCCGGTCAGGGACAGGCCAAACCCGGCCGCGTACAGGGCCCGGCTGCCAAGGGCCGCGGCGGCCAGCAGCGCGAACAGGACGCCGGGCAGCAGATAGCGTTCATGCATACAGGGGGCAAACACGAACACGCCGGCGGTATAAAACGCCGCCAGCACGAGCGGCGAAAAGGCGCCCCGCCGCCGCAGGCGCACGGCCAGCCACACCAGCGCGGCGGTCAGCAGCAAAAGCTGCGCCATGCCCAGTGTCCGCCAGCTGACGGGCAGCAGCGGCGCCGTATCCTCCCACGGCTGCCAGTTGCCGCCCAGGGCGCCCAGCCAGTTGAAGGCGTTGACGCTGGCATACGGGTAGCTGGTACCGGTGCCAAGATATTTTTCCAGCAGGCCGGGGACCAGCCCGGCAGCGCCGAAAAACGGCAGGGCCAGCACCGCCGCCGGCGCGAGCGCCAGCGCCGCGCCGCCAAAAATACGGCCGACAGCGCGGCCCACGGCGCGCCGCCCCTGCGGTACCGCGTCGGCCACGGCGGCCGCAAAGCACACCGCCAGCACCGGCCCGGCCAGCAGCGCCTGCGGCTTGACGGCCAGCGCCGCGCCGTAGGCAAGGGCCGCCGGCAGCCAGCGTTTTTCCTCCAACAGGCAGAAGCACAGCAGCAGCGGCAAAAGGTAAGCGCTGTCCACCTGGCCCCAGACCCCGGTGGCATAGAACAGCAGCGGGTCAAAGGCGGTGAACAGCGTCACATACCAGACAAAGCGCGGGCGGTCCGGCATTCGGCGCCGCCCGGTCCAAAAAACGAGGGCGGTGATGGCGGCATCGCACGCGGCCGGTACCAGCGCCAGCAGCACCCGCGCCCCGGCGCCGCCGTACGGCAGGCCGAGAGCGCGGCGCAAAAGCGCCGCCGCACCCAGCACCCACAGGTACCCGGGCGGGTAGTCGGCAAAATAATCGGGGGCGTAAAAGGCGCGCGGACCGACGCTGGCCAGCCGGTCGCCCCAGGCAAAAAAGCAGCTCAGGTCATAGCGGTACCCGGCCGTGCACCCCGCCAGCAGCAGGCGCAGCACGAACGCTGCCAGCAAAATCGCCGGCAGCGTGCGGGCGTTGGTGCGGTTTTGTCTGTCTTCGGGCATGGGGCCCTCCCCGTCAGACGGTTTACAGCCGGGACAGCTGCGGGCCGTCTTTGGTATCCTTGACCGCCCAGCCCATGGCGGCAAGCTCGGCGCGGATGGCGTCGGCGCGGGGCCAGTCTTTGGCGGCCTTGGCGGCGGCGCGCGCCTCGACAAGGGCCGTGACCTCCGGCGGGACGTCGTCCTTTTTGCGGGCGTAGAGCAGGCCGAGCACGCCGGCCAGCTCGTCGAACACCTGCGCGGCCCCGGCCAGCGCCGCCTTGCCGGCGGCGGTGCCGAGGGTGTTGATGTCCTTGACGAGATCGAACAGGGCGGCCAGCGCGTCGGGCGTGTTGAGGTCGTCGTCCATGGCGGCGATGAATTTCTCCTTCGCTTTGGCGGCCGCGGCGGTCAGGGCGTCGTCGTTCGCGCCGGTCTCCGGCGCGTGGGCGAGGGCAAAGTCGAGGTTCTCGCGGCAGGTATACAGGCGCTCCAGCGCGTTTTTGCAGCTCTCGATGAGCTCCACCGTGTAGTTGAGCGGCATCCGGTAGCCGGCCGTGAGCAGGAAGTAGCGGATGGGCTCGTAGCCGTATTTCTGCGCCACATCGCGGATGGTGAAGAAGTTTCCGGCGCTCTTGGACATCTTCTGGTTGTCGATGTTCAAAAAGCCGTTGTGCATCCAGTAGCGGGCAAAGGTGCAGCCGTTGGCGCACTCGCTCTGGGCGATCTCGTTCTCGTGGTGGGGGAAGACGAGATCCTGCCCGCCGGCGTGCAGGTCGATGGTGGGGCCAAGATGGGTGCGGGCCATGGCGCTGCACTCGATGTGCCAGCCGGGGCGGCCCGGGCCCCAGGGGCTCGGCCAGCTCGGCTCGCCGGGCTTGGCGGCCTTCCAGACCGCGAAATCGGCGGGGTCCTCCTTTAAATCGTCGTCCATCTGGCTGCGCAGCGTGCGGTTGCCGCTCTCGAGGTCCTCGAGGTTCAGATGGCTGAGCTTGCCGTAGCCGGGGTCGGACTTGACGCGGAAATAGACGTCGCCGTTCTTGGCCACATAGGCATGGCCCTTCTCGATGAGGTCCGAAACGATATCCTGTATCTGCTGGATGTGCTCGGTCGCGCGTGGGCGCACGGTGGGCGCCTTGACGTTGAGGCCCTCGCTGTCTTTGATGTACTCGGCCTCATAGCGGCGGGCGACCTCGGCCATCGAGGTGCCCTCTTCCTTTGCCTTCTGGATGAGCTTGTCGTCGATGTCGGTGATGTTGGAGACAAAAATGACCTTGTTGCCGCGGTATTCGAGGTAACGGCGCAGCGTGTCGAACACGATCATCGGCCGCGCGTTGCCGATGTGGACGAAGTTGTAGACCGTCGGCCCACAGACGTAGATGCGGTACTCCCCCGGCGTTTGGGGGATGAATTCCTCTTTCTGGCGGGTCATGGTGTTGAAGATCTGCATACACGGTTCCTTTCTGTGTGCACAGCAAGCGGGCCGCCACACCGGACGGCCCCTACATTATATCCGCTTCCCGCCTGCTTGGCAAGGTCGGCCCGGCAAAACTTTTACTTTGTCTGCAAAAAGCATTGGCGGTTCTGCCACAGATAGATGCCGCCGGACAGCACCGTCACCGCGGCCACGGCCCAGCACAGCGCCGCCGTCACGGCCAGCACCGGCGCAAAGGCCAGGCTGTTGGTGAACGCCGCGCCAAAATAGTATACGAGGATGGTCGCCATCTGCAGCACCGTCTTGACCTTGCCCCACAGATTGGCGGCGATGACGGTCCCCTGCTCGGCCGCCACCATGCGCACGCCGGCCACGGCAAATTCCCGGAACAAAATGACCGCCAGCACCACCGGGTGGCAGGCGCGGTCCACCACCATGTAGACGAAAGCGGCGGTGGTGAGCATCTTGTCGGCCAGGGGGTCCATGAACTTGCCGAAGGAGGTCACCCAGCCGTGCTTGCGGGCCAGATACCCGTCAAAATAATCGGTCAGGCTGGCGGCGGCGAACACGATGCCGGCCGCCAGCGCCATCCCCTGGTCGTGGACGTCGACGCCAAGGTGCGCCAGCGCCGCAAACACCATAAACACGGGCACCAGCGCCACGCGCAGCAGCGTCAGCTTGTTGGGCAGGTTCATTGCGGGGCCTCCTTTTGTTGCAGCAGAGCATAGCCGTACAGGTCATAGGTGTCGGCGTCGGTGATCTTGACGTTGTAAAATTCGCCGGGCTCCAGCGGCGTGTCGGCGGGCGTGAGCACATTGCCGTCGATCTCGGGGCAGTCGCCGGCCGAGCGCAGCAGATACATACCGGTCTCGTCGTCGACGCCGTCGCAGATGCATTCCAGCGTCTGGCCCACCTTTTGCCGCTGCAGCTCGGCGCTGATGCGCGCCTGCAATTCCATGATGCCGTCGGCGCGTTTTTGTTTGGTCTCGTCGTCGAGCTGGCCGGGCATGGCGGCGGCAGGGGTGTTCTCCTCCGGCGAGTAGGCAAAGCAGCCGAGCCGGTCAAACCGCATCGCCTTGACGAAATCGCACAGCCCGTTATACTGCGCCTCGGTCTCGCCGGGAAATCCTGCGATGAGCGTGGTGCGCAGCACGATGCCGGGGATGGCGGCGCGCAGGCGGGCGACGGCGCTTTCGATCTCGGCCCGGCCGCCGCGGCGGCCCATGGCGGCGAGCACCGCGTCGTCACAGTGCTGGATGGGCAGGTCAAGATAGGGCACGACCTTTTGGCTGCGCGCCATGGCGGCGATGAACTCGTCGGTGATGCGCTCCGGGTAGGCGTACAAAATGCGCACCCAGCGGATGCCGTCGACCTTGTCCAGCTCGTCCAGTAACCTGCCTATCTTTCCCGGCTCGCCGGTGTCCTCGCCGTAGGCGGTGGGGTCCTGCGCGACCAGGATCAGCTCCCGCACGCCCTCGCCGGCCAGCCATTTGGCCTCGGCCACGCAGTCTTCCAGCGGGCGGCTGCGCAACGGCCCGCGGATGATCGGGATGGCGCAGTAGCGGCAGCGGTTGGAGCAGCCTTCGGCGATTTTTAAGTACGCATAGTGGCGCGGGGTGGATATGACGCGCGCGCCGCCCAACGCCAGCGCCGCCTTGGGGCCGTAGCTCTCGACCCGCTCGGCACCGGCGCCGCAGACGCGCTCGACGATGGCCGGCAGCGCGGCGTTGGAGCCAAGGCCCACGACGGCGTCGACCTCCGGCATCTCGCGGGCGATCTCGGCCTTGTAGCGCTCGGCCAGGCAGCCGGTGACGATGACCTTGAGGTCGGGATTCTGTTCCTTGTACGCGCAGGCCAGCAGGATGTTCTCAATGGCCTCGGCCTTGGCACTCTCGATGAAGCCGCAGGTGTTGACGATGATGACGTCGGCGCCGGCCGGGTCGGCGACGGTGGCGTGCCCGGCTTTGAGCAGCGCGTGGCAGAAGACGTCGGCGTCCACCTGGTTTTTGGGGCAGCCCAGCGAGATGATGGCGATGTTCATGCGGGGTCGGTCTCCTGTTCCTCGGTAAACGTATCCAGCGCCGCCTTGATGACGGCATGGCCAAAGCCACGGCGCGCCAGCGCCGCAGCCACCCGCTCGCGCTGGCCGGCGGCCAGCCTGGCGGCGTAGTGCTTTTGCACGAGCGCCAGCGCGCTGGCAAGCTCAGGGTCGGTTTCCCCGCCGCCGGCGTCCGGCGCGGCGGCGCAGAGCGCTTCCACCGCCGCGGCGGCGGTGTCACGGTCGATGCCCTTGGCGGCGAGGTCCCGCAGGATCTCGCGGCGGGATCTGTGTTTGGCGTACAGCTCGGCCGCGCGGCGGCGGGCAACGCTCCCGTCGTTCAGATACCCAAGCTCCGCCGCGCGGCGCACGGCGCCGGCGGCGGTGTCGGGGTCGAATTTGCGGCAGAGCTTCCGGTACAGCTCCCCCGCCGCGTGGTCCCGCACGCCGAGCAGGTCCAGCGCCTTGTCCAGCGCGCGGGCGGCGTCGCTGCGCGCGCGCAGGTGTTCGACCTGCATCTCGCTCAGCTCGTCGCCGGCGTGCAGGCCTTCATCGGCAAACAGCTCCGGCGCCACCGAGAAGGCGAACTCACCGTCCAAAAACAGCGCGCGGCGGCCTTTTTTGGTCGTTTTGACCTCGGTCAGGCAGGGCATGGCAGCTCAGTCGTCGACCATGATGTCGAGGTCCAGCTCGCTGCCGGTGATGGCGGCGGCCGGGGCGGCGGGCGCCGCACCGGGGGCGACCGGCGCGGCCAGCTCCTCGGCGGTCAGCGGCTTGACGGTGCCCTTCTTGCCGGCGGCAATGAGGCGGTCGGCGTTGTCGCGCACGATCTTTTCGATGGCGGCGCAGATGTCGGGGTGCTCCTGCAGATAGATCTTCGCGTTGTCGCGGCCCTGGCCGAGGCGGATGTCGCCGTAGTTGAACCAGGCGCCGCTCTTCTGCACGACGCCGAGCTTGGCGCCGAGGTCCAGCACCTCGCCGACCTTGGAGATGCCCTCGCCGAAGACGATGTCGAACTCGGCCTCGCGGAAAGGCGGGGCGACCTTGTTCTTGACCACCTTGGCGCGGGTGCGGTTGCCGACGAAGTTGCCGTTGGCGTCCTTGAGGCCCTCGATGCGGCGCACGTCGATGCGCACCGAGGAATAGTACTTGAGCGCGCGGCCGCCGGTGGTGACCTCCGGGTTGCCGTAGACGATGCCGACCTTCTCGCGCAGCTGGTTGATGAAGATGCACACGGTGTTGGTCTTGCCGATGATGCCGGTCAGCTTGCGCAGGGCCTGGCTCATCAGGCGGGCGTGCAGGCCGACGTGGCTGTCGCCCATCTCGCCCTCGATCTCGGCCTTGGGCACCATGGCCGCGACCGAGTCGATGATGATGGCGTCGATGGCGCCGGAGCGCACCAGCGCCTCGCAGATCTCCATCGCCTGCTCGCCGGTGTCCGGCTGGCTGACCAGCAGGCTGTCGATGTCAACGCCCAGCGCGCGCGCATAGGTGGGATCCAGCGCGTGCTCGACGTCGATGAAGGCGACCTCGCCGCCGGCCTTCTGCGCCTCGGCCAGCACCTGCAGCGCCAGCGTGGTCTTGCCGGAGGATTCCGGCCCGTAGATCTCGACGATGCGCCCGCGCGGCACACCGCCGATGCCCAGCGCCAGGTCCAGCCCCAGGCTGCCGGTGGAGATGGCGTCCACCTGCATGGCGACGCTGGCGCCCAGCTTCATCACGGCGCCCTTGCCGAACTGCTTTTCGATCTGCGCCAGCGCCGTTTCCAGCGCGGCCTTTTTATCGCTGGCCGGGGCGGCGGCGGGCTTGGTGGTGTCTTTCTTCGGTGCCATATTCGTTGCTCCTTCTCCCCCTGGCGGGGGTCGCTTTTTGTTTCCGAACCTATTATAGCACAGGTTTTGGCCGTTTACAACCATTTGTTGTGACTTTGCAGGCCGATAAACGGGATTCTCAAGTGCTTTTCGGCGGGTTTTGGACGGTGATGACCCTATCATGCCCCGCCGCGTCGCGTTTACACGCGACGTTTTGCCAGCCATGCTGCGCGGCCAGCGCCTGCACGGCCGCGCCCTGCCCGGCGCCGATCTCCAGCACCAGCCGGTCGCCGGGGCGTAAGGCCCGCCGGCAGTCCCGCAGCAGGGCGCGGTAAAAATCCAGCCCGTCCGCCCCGCCGTACAGGGCGGCGGCCGGCTCGCGCGCCACCTCGGGCTGCAGGGCGGCCATCTCGGCGGCGGTCAGGTAGGGCGGGTTGCAGACGATGAGGTCGGCACTGCCCGGTGCCTGCGCGGCCGGCCAGGTCAGCGCGTCCGCCTGCACGGCCAGCACCCCGGTACCGGCCGTGTTGGTTTTCAGGTACCCAAAGGCCGCCGCGTCCTTTTCGACGCAGGTCACGCGGGCGGCGGGGCAAAAATGCCGGATCGCCAGCCCCAGGCACCCCGTTCCGGCGCAGAGATCCCACACCGTAGGGGCGGCCGTGCCCGCCAGCAGCGCCAGCGCCGCCTCGCAGACGGTCTCGGTGTCCGGCCGGGGGCAGAGCACGCCGGGGCCGACGGCCAGGCGCAGGCCCATGAAATCCCAGCTGCCCAAAATGTATTGCAGCGGCTCGCGCGCCGCGCGCCGGGCGGTGTACCCCGTCAGCGCCTCGGCCTGTGCGGCGGTGAGGGGGGCGTCCAGTAAACGCGGGTCAGCGTCGGTGCCAAGGGCGAAGCGCAGCAGCTGTCCGGCGTCGAACGCGGCGTCCGGGCAGCCGGCGCCGGCCAGGGCTTCGGTCACGGCGCGCAACGCCGCGCGCGGGGCCATGCCGGCCGTCACCACGCGCCGTCCTCCGGGTTTTGGGGCAGCACGGGCGTGATGGCGGCGATGGCGACCTCGATCATGCTGTCGTCCGGCTCATAGGTGGTGAGCCTTTGCAGCCACAGCCCCGGCTGGGACACGGCGCGGGACAGCCAACTGTGGCTGCGCCCGGCCCATTTGATGACCTCGTAGGAAACGCCGACCAGCAGCGGCAGCATGGCCAGCTTGTACACCACGCGCAGGGCGGTGCCGGTCCAGGGCAGCACGGCGTAGAGCACGATGCTGATGAGCAGGACCAAAATCAGAAAGCTGGTGCCGCAACGCGGGTGGAAGCGCGGATATTTGCGGATGTTCTCGACCGTCAGCTCCTCGCCGGCCTCATAGCAGGCGATGGTCTTGTGCTCGGCGCCGTGGTACTCGAACACGCGGTGTATTTCTTTCAGGCGCGTGACGGCGAAGAGATAGCCCAAAAACAACGCCAGCTTGAACACGGCCTCCAAAATCACGCGCGGCCAGCGGCCCAGCGGCACGATGCCGGCCAGCAGCCCGGTCAAGAACGTGGGCAGGAACGAGAACAGGAACAGCGCCAGCGCCACGCCGGCCAGCGCCGAGACGGCCATGACCGCGTTCTGCACGGCGGGGCCGGCGTGGGCGTCGAGCCATTTGTCGAATTTGGACTGCTGCGCGGCCTGCTCCTCCTCGCTCAGGGCGATGTCGATGGAATGTTCCAGGTAGCGGTAGCCCTTGTACAGGTTCTCGGCCATATTGCAGACCCCGCGCACCAGCGGCACCTTGTTGTACCAGTGCTGTGTGAGCGGGCTCTCGGTGATGTCGATGGTGCCGTCGGGGCGGCGCACGGCGCAGCAGACCTTGGCGGGCCCGCGCATCATGATGCCCTCCATCAGGGCCTGCCCGCCGACGCTGGTGCGGAATTTTTCGGTGTTTGGCATAGGGTGTTACGTCTCCTGTTCGGTGGGCTGTGCCGGGATTTCAGCGGCGGCTGGCACCGCGGGGGCGGCGCCGGGGCTGTGGACGGGCAGTGAGACGCTGACCGTGGTCCCCTGTCCGAGCGTGCTCTGGATGTCGATGCCGCCGCCCAGCTGGGTGACGATCTCCTGCACGACGGCCAGCCCGATGCCAGACCCGCGCACGGCGTTGCGGCCCTTGAAAAAGCGGTCACGCACATGGGCGAGGTCCTCGGGCGGGATGCCGCGGCCCTCGTCCTTCACGGCGACGGTGCACCATTTTTCGCTGCGGGAGAGCGTGAGCGTGATGGCGCCGCCGGGATCGGAATACTTGATGGCGTTGTCGAGGATGTTGACCAGCACCTGGCGCAGGCGGCCGGCGTCCGCCCAGACGGGGTAGGGCTCCGGCGGTTCCTCATAGCGCAGGGTCAGGCCCTCCTGCCCGGCGCGCGCCTCGACGAAGAGCACCGCGTCGGTGACCTCGGCCACAAGGTCCAGCGCCGTGCAGTTCATCCTGACGCCGCCGCTCTGCAGGCGGGAGAAATCCAGCAGCTCCTCCACCATCGTGTACAGACGGTCGGTCTCGGTGCGGATGACGTCCAGCCCGCGGCGGTAGCTCTCGTCGCCGGGGTCCAGCGTCGCGACCGTCTCGACCCAGCCCTTGATGGAGGTCAGCGGCGTGCGCAGCTCGTGGCTGACCGAGGAGATGAACTCATTCTTGAGCTGCTCGGTGCGGGCGAGGTCGGCGGCCATCTGGTTGATGGTGGCGCACAGGCGGCCGATCTCGTCATTGTAGCGGGTATCGGGCAGGCGCGTCTGTAAGTCGCCGTGGGCGATGCGGGTGGCGGTGGCCTCGACCTGGCCGAGCGGCCGCACGATGGATCGGATGAAGAACACGCCGCTGGAGATGGACAGCAGCAGCGCCGCCGCGGCCAACCCCACCGAGAAGGTGACCATCTGCCGCCAGCGCCCATCCGCGAGCGTGAGCGAGGTGACCAGCCGCATGGCGGTGATGCTGCCGGCGGCGTAGGGCACCAGCGCGGTGACGGCCATCACCCGCTCGCCGCCCTCGGTGCGGAAGGTGTCGGTGCCGGTG
Organism: uncultured Gemmiger sp.; assembly: GCA_947631565.1. Taxonomy (GTDB): domain Bacteria; phylum Bacillota; class Clostridia; order Oscillospirales; family Ruminococcaceae; genus Gemmiger. The sequence goes on from CANRLV010000004.1 coordinate 33,248, forward strand.
CCGGAGGCGCTGTTGAGCGCGGCGGCCAGATCGTTGCCGGCGGCCAGGCTGCGGCTGCGGTTGCCGCTGCTGGTGGCCAGCACCACCCCGCCGGAGCCCAGCAGCATGAACTCGAACTTGTCCTTCTCGTCAAACTGCTCGACGGTGCGGCGCAGCGCCTGCGCGCGGGCGGCGGCGTTGTCGCTCTCGGAGCCGGCGGTGCCGGTGGCCTGCAGGCGGCCCTCGATGGTGGAAAAGCGGCTGAGCATGGCGCGCTCGACGCCGCCGTACAGGTTCTGGTAGCCGGTGTAGAGGAACACGCCCTCGGCGATGGCCAGCGCCAGCACCGTGACCAGCAGGCCGCCGCGCAGCCAGCGCTGGGTGATGCTCGTCATCGCGTGTCCCCCCCTTTTTAGAGTGAAAAGTGAAAAGTGAAAAAGTTAAGGGCAGACCTGTTTACGCATTCCATCTATAGCCGTAGCCCCATACGGTCAGGATGTGCTGCGGGTTGCTGGGCTCCTCCTCCACCTTCATGCGCAGGCGGCGGATGTTGACATCGACGATCTTGACGTCGCCGAAATAGCCCTTGCCCCAAACGCCCTCCAGGATCTGCTCGCGCACCAGCGCCGTGCCGGGGTTGCGGAAAAACAGCTCCATGATCTGGAACTCGACCTGGGTCAGGTCGATGGGGACGCCGGCCTTGTACAGCACGCGGCTCTTCTCGTCCAGCACGAACGGCCCGCTGACCAGCTGGTCCGGCTCGGCGGCGGGGGCGTCGGGCCCCGCGCGGCGCACGCGGCGGGCCAATGCCTCGACGCGGGCCACCAGCTCAGATACCGAGAACGGCTTGGTGATATAATCGTCAGCACCGATGGACAGGCCCTTGATCTTGTCGGCCTCCTGCCCCTTGGCCGACACCATGATGATGCCGATGGCGGCGTTGGAACGGCGGATGGTCTCGCACAGCGAAAGCCCGTCCATGCCGGGCAGCATGATGTCCAGCAGGGCCGCCTGGCAGTCCTCGTTCTGGTTGAGCAGCTCCAGCGCGCGCTCGGCGGTGGGGGCTTCCAGCACCTCCCACCCGCTGCGGCGCAGGTTGAGCGCCACCATCTCGCGGATGCTCGTCTCGTCCTCAACGACCAGGATGCGTTTCATGGGCAGTACCTCCTTGCGGTGCGGTTTGGGGGGGGCGGTCATTCCTGAAGCAGGTAGATGCGCTGCGGCAGCTCGTCCAGCGCCAGGCCGGGGTAGTCGGCGATGATGCGGGCCTGGATCTGCCGCCCGCCGATGGTGCCGACGCGGTGGTAGCGCTCGTCGGGCGCGGTGTCGGCGGGGTCGATGATGCGCAGCTCGCAGTAGGCGTTGCCGCGTTCGCCGCTGACCAGCCAGCCGTTGCCGGCGGCGTTGGGGCGCACGCGCACGCTGCCGCGCAGCGTGCGCGGCAAGGCGAAAAAGAAGCGGTCCTCACTGTTATAAAGTCCAAAGGTGGTCACGCCGCCGGCGGCGGTGGAGAAATCCTGCCAGAGCAGAAAGCGCAGGCTGCGGCTCAGCGATTCCGAGATGGTGCCGCCGTCGTCGAGCTCGGTGGGGATGTCGATGGTGCCGTTGCCGTCCAGGTCGCGCCCGGTCAGGACGGGGTCATAGCGCAGCGTGGCGGCGTAGACGTCGGTCAGGCCGTCCGGCAGATAGGTGTTGAGGAAGCCCGTCTCGTCGTTGTAGGCGACGAAGGCGGAAAACAGGCTGTTGGCGGCCTGCCCGGACCAGCCGTCCACGACGAGATACGGCTCCCCGCCGCGGGTGCCGGCGTGCAGGGCGGAGCAGGCGGTGAACACGCCCTCGCCGATTTTTAACGTCTGGGCGTTGCGGAAGCCCTCCTCGGTGTTGGTGAGCAGCTGCAGGTTGATGCCGGCGTTCTCGCCCTCGCCGGGCAGGGCCAGCACAAGGTCCTGCGTGTCGCCGCTGCCGGTGATGTTGGTCAGCAGCATATCGGTATAGGCCTGGGTGAGCACGGTCTGCAAGGTGTCGCCGACATAGTCGTACACGGCCATGTAGCGGTCGCCCTGGGCGCTGCCGTAGCCGACCAGCACCTGCAGGGACTGTGCGTCGCGCAGGTGGGCGGTGGTCACGGTCTCGACCTCGCCGGAAAGGCCCTCGACGGTCTGCGCCACGCGCCAGCTGTCATCGCCGTCGGCCTCCAGCACGGCCAGAAAGGCGTTGGCGGCGTCGGCCGTGGTGTAGAGCGCGGCGGCCTCCTGCGCGCCGTCGCCGTCCCAGTCGCCGAACAAAAACGGGGAGAGGAAATCGCCGCTGGCCGGGTACTTGAAGGTGACGGTGCCGCTGACGTGGGCCGCCAGCGCGCGCTGCACGGCGCCCGCCTGGCCGGACAGCTGCGGGGCGCGCAGCAGGCTCTCGGCGCTGGCGCCGAAGGTGCTGCCGGAGCAGCCCGCCAGCAGCCATACCACCGCCAGCATCGCCGGCAGAAGCCGGCCCCGTTTGGCCATCGTCCGCGCCCCCTCTCGCCCGTTTGTCCATACGGAGTTAGTATAACACTTTTTGCCCCTGTCTGCAACGTTTTGGGCGCAAAAGCGGGGGGCGCGCCGGCCGACGGCCGGCGCGCCCCCATTCTCTGTGCTTTCAGGTCAATGCCGCGATGCTGACGAGCATCAGCAGGCAGCCGGCGGCAAAGCCGCCGCTGCCCGCCAAACGGTGGCCGGGGGCCAGCGCCTGCGGCAGCAGCGTGTCGGCCGAGACCCACAGCATGATGCCGGCCGCTGCCAGCATGGTGCCGTTCAAAAAGCCGGGCGTGAACAGCCCCCGCAGCAGCCAGTAGGCGAGCACCGCCCCCAGCGGCTCCGCCAGGCCGGAGCCCAGCGCCATGCCGACGGCGCGCAGGCGGCGGCGGTCGGCGTAATAAAAGGGCGCCGCCACGGCCAGCCCCTCGGGGATGTTGTGCAGCGCCACCGCCAACGCCGTGCGCAGGCCCAGGCGGGCGTCTGCCACGCCGGCGAACAGCGTGAGCACGCCCTCCGGCAGGTTGTGCGCGACGAGCGCCAGCGTGGTGGTGCAGGCCAGGCGCAGCGCCGCCGCGCGGGCGGCGCTGCCGCCCGCGGCATCCTTGGCAAAGCGGGCGGCCAGGTCCGCCTCCTCCGGCAGCAGGCGGCCGAGCAGCGCGGCGGTGACGCAGCCCAGCCCCAGCAGCGCCGCCGCGGCCAGACCGCTTGCCAGCGGCGCCAGATAGGACCCGTAGAAGGCCAGACACTGCGGCGCGAGGTCGGCCAGACTGACCGTGAGCATGACCCCGGCGGCAAAACCGGCGCTGACGGCCAGCCCCCGCGCCGTGGGCCTGAACAGCACGGCGAGGACGCCGCCCAACGCGGTGGACAGACCGGCGAGGAGGGTGAGCGTGAACGGCGCGGCGGGCATAGGCAGGCCTCCGTTGTTGATGGTATGGGCAAGCCTATGCGCCCGCGCCCGCCGGTATGCAAAAGCCGCCGCGCGATCCGCGCGGCGGCTTTTGGGGTACAGGTGTTATTGCGCCAGCAGTCTGACGGCACGGGAGGTGCCCAGCCGGTCGGCGCCGAGGTCGAGGAATTTTTCCATGTCCTCGACGGTGGAGATGCCGCCGGCGGCCTTAATCTTGCAGCGGCCCTTGACGCAGCGGGCAAACAGCTCGATGTCATGGAAAGTTGCCCCGGCGGTGGAGAAGCCGGTGCTGGTCTTGATGAAATCGGCACCCGCCTCGGGCACGATGTCGCACATCTTTTCCTTTTCTTCGTCGGTCAGCAGGCAGGTCTCGATGATGACCTTGAGGCACTTGTCCCCCACCGCCTTTTTGACGGCGGCGATGTCGGCCTTCACATCGTCATAGCGGCCGTCCTTGAGCCAGCCGATGTTGATGACCATGTCGACCTCGGCGGCGCCGTTGGCGACGGCGGTGGCGGCCTCAAAGGCCTTGCTGGCCGTGTCCATCGCGCCAAGCGGGAAGCCGACCACGCAGCACACCGGCACGCGCCCGGCCATATACTCGACCGCCGGCTTGACCCAGCAGGTGTTGATGCACACCGAGGCGGTTTTGTTGGCGATGGCCTCGTCACAGAGCTTTTGGATCTCGCCCCAGGTCGCGTCGGCCTTGAGCAGCGTATGGTCGACGACGGCCAGCAGCTGTTCGCGGGTATACTTGCTCACTTGAACGCCGCCCCCTTATCGCACTTTTTGCACAGATGGGACTGGTGCATACCGACGGCGGAGAAGACGATGGCCGTGACCCCCACCGAGGTGGCGATGATGCCCAGGATGAGCCCCACCAGGCGGAAGGCGGCGCCGCGCACTTTGTTTTTCATGGGAAAGACCTCCTTCGATTCATGGTTTTTTGAAGATGAACAGTTTGCTGAACACATAGTTGGAGACGATGACCACGACCTGGCTGAACAGCTTGACGCCGTTGAGCCACAGCGCCGGCGCCAGGAAGGTCACCTTTGGCCCCAGCACGCCCGCGCCCAGCCACATGATGAGCTGGTCCAGCACGGCCGTGAACAGCCTTGCGCCGATAAATTCCACAAATTCTTTGCGGGCGGCGGCGCCGCTGCTTTTGCTGCGGAAGACGAAGGTGCGGTTGGTCCAGTAGGCGAACAGGATGCAGATGGCATTGTTGAGCACATTGCCCGCGCCGACCGCAAACCCGGTGCCGAACAGGGCGCTGAACACGTTGAGCAGCACAAAATTGAGCAGTGTCGCCAGCGCACCGAAAAACAGGTAGGAGAGCTGCTCGTAATATTTGCCCACCAGCGCCTTGAGCTTTTGCATGGTCCTTCGTCCTGTTGAAAAATTTCTTGAAAAAACGGAGCCCGTCCGCGGGGGCAGGCTCCGTTCTGGCTTTTTTACGGCCTTATTCCTCGGTCTTGGGCGCCTCGGCCTTCGCCTCTTCGGCGGGGGCGGCGGCCTCCGCCTTCCCGGCCTTGGCCTCGGCCACGGTCTCCCGGATGACCTTGGCGGCCTCGGCGGCGGTATCGCCCACCACCTCGGCGACGGTGCCGGCGGTCTCGGAAACGGTCTCGGCGATGCTGCCGAGATCCTCGGCCACCTCGTCAAGGCAGGCCTTCATCGACAGGCTGATGCGCTTGCGGTCGAAGTCGACGCCCAGCAGCTTGGCCCGGACCTCGTCGCCGACCTTGAGCACGTCGCTGACCTTGTTGACGCGGTCACGGCTGATCTCGCTGATGTGGACGAGCCCGTCCACACCGGGCAGGATGCGCAGGAAAGCGCCGAACTTGGTGATGGACACGACCGGGGCCGTGAACTCGGTACCGACCGGGATCTCGTTCTTGAGCTTCTCCCAGGGGTTGTCCTCGTCCTTCTTGTAGCCCAGCGAGACCTTCTGCTTCTCGGGGTCGTAGCTCTTGACATAGACGTCGATGGTGTCGCCGACGTTGACGACCTCGGACGGGTGCTTGATGTTGGACCAGGACAGCTCGCTGATGTGGCACAGCCCGTCCACGCCGCCGATGTCCACAAAGGCGCCGTAGCTGGTCAGGCTCTTGACCACGCCCTGATAGTGCTTGTCGACCTCGACGGTCTTCCAGAACTCCTCGCGCTTGGCCTTGTTCTCCTCGGCCGTGACCTTGTTGATGCTGCCCACGATCTTGCGGCCGCTGCACTCGGTGATGACCAGGCGCACATGGCTGCCGACCAGCTTGGTGTAGTCCTCATCGCGGCGCATGGTGGCCTGGCTGCGCGGCACGAAGACGCGCACGCCCTTGACGTTGACGACGACGCCGCCCTTGTTGGCCTCGGTGACGTCGCCCTCCATGACGGTGCCGTTCTCGAAGGCCTCGACCACGTCCTTCATGCCCTTCTGCTCCTCAAAGCGGACGCGGGACAGGGTGTCCATGCCCTCCTGGTCGTTGGTCTTGACGACGACCAGGTCCAGCTCGTCGCCGACCTTGACCAGATCCTCCATCTTCGCGTTGGGGTCGCGGGTCATATCCGACAAACGGACGACACCGGTGTGCTTGGAGCCCTCGATGCTGACGTTGCACTCCGCCGGAGTGACGCTGACCACCTGTGCCTTGACGATCTTGCCCACATACAGGGGCTTCGCCTCGGACGCGTCCAGCATCTCCTCAAAACTCATGTCGTCACGGATTTCTTCGCTCATAGTGTTAAGTACCTCCTCGATTACGGGCCAGGGCGTGGATGCACCCGCCGTCACCCCGACCGCCGCTGCGCCGGCCAGCCAGGAACGGTCCAGGTCCCTCACCGTTTCAACGGCCATGGCTTTTGTGTGCGCGGCAGCGACCCGGAGCAGCTTTTGGGTGTTGGAGGAGTGGCGGCCCCCGATGATGACCATACGGTCACACCGGCGGCTCAGCTCCTCGGCCTCCTGCTGCCTGGTCCACGTTGCATTACATATTGTATCAAAAATTTTTGGATTTGTACACCATTTTTTTAAAGATTCTTTGCACTTTTCCCAATTTTCCACGCTCAAAGTCGTCTGTGCCACGGCATAAACCAGGGGGGCGGCGCGCAAAACCGGCTCCAGCGCCGCCAACTGTTTTTCGTCGGCGAACACCTCGACCGGGCCGGTGGCGTGGCCCACGATCCCCTCTACTTCGGGGTGGGTGCGGTCCCCGGCCACCAGCAGTAGTGCCCCGGCCCGGCCCGCCTCGGCCGCGATCGCATGGATCTTGCCAACGAAGGGGCAGGTCGCATCGTGATACACAAGGCCCCGTGTGCTGATTTTTTCATAAACGCTGCGCGGCACGCCGTGGCTGCGGATGACGACCTCGTACCCGGGGGGAACATCCTCGACGCGCGCACAGGTCAGCGCGCCGCGGCGCTCCAGGTCCGCCACCGCCTGCGGGTTGTGGATGAGGGGGCCGAGCGTGGCCACCCTGCGCCCCTCGTCCAGCAGGCGGTAGGTGAGCTTGACGGCGCGGTCCACCCCGAAGCAGAAGCCGGCGGTCTTGGCGAGCAGTATCTCCATAGGTCCTCAGGCGCCTTTCGTTAAGTCCGGCATATCGTCGAATTTGTTTTCCTCCAGCAGTGCCTCCAGCGCGTCGGCGAGGCGGCGCTTCATGCCGCGCAGGGCGGCCACCTTGTGCGTGGGGTCGGTGATGGCAAACTCGGCGGCCGGGATGGGCTCGCCGAAGCAGACGCGCACGCGGTGGAACATATGCAGGCGGCCGTCCTTGGTGTGGTAGATAAGGCGGCAGGGCAGCATATCCGCCCCGGCCTGCCCGGCGATGAGGAACGCCCCGCCCTTGAGTGGGCCCAGCCGGCCGGTTTTGGTGCGCGTGCCCTCGGGGAAGATCAGCAGGCCCTTGCCCTGCCGGCACTGCTCGGTCACCTTGTCGAGCGTCCCGGTATCGCCCTTGCCGCGGTCGATGGCCACCGCCCCCATGCAGCGCAGAAACCAGCCGAACAGCGGGTTTTTGAACAGCTCCTGCTTGGCGATGACGACGAGCCGCCGCCAGTCCATGACGATGATGGCGATGAGCACGGGGTCGATCATCGAGATGTGGTTGGGCGCGATGACGTAGGGCCGCCCGTCCCGCACGGCCCTGAGGTTCTCTCTGCCGATGACCTCGAACCGCCAGATGCAGTGGGCCAGCACCCAGACCACGACCAAGACCAGCCAATACAGTACCATCGTTGCACCATCCTGTTTCGTTTTCTCTTCCGCTTTATGCGCGTTCCTGCGCTTTTACCACCAATGCCCTGAGGGCGGCGAAGCTCGCCTCGATGTCCATCTCGCTGGTGTCGACGAGGACCGCATCCTCCGCCCGGCGCAGGGGGGCGATGGCGCGGTGGCTGTCCTGCCAGTCACGCGCCTCGATGTCGGCGAGCACGGTGGCAAAGTCGGCCGGCTGGCCCTTTTCCGCCAATTCCTTCTGCCGGCGTTCGGCGCGCGCCGCGGGGCTGGCGGTCAGGTAAATCTTCAGCGTCGCATCGGGCAGCACGACGGTGCCGATGTCGCGCCCGTCCATCAGCACATCGCGGCTGCGGGCCAGCGCGCGCTGCGTTTCCAGCAGGAACGCCCGCACCGGGGCAAGGGTGCCCACGGCGCTGGCCGCCATGCCGGCCTCCTCGGTGCGGATGGCGGTGCTCACGTCCTCGCCGTTCAAAAAAACGTGCTGGGTGCCGTCCATGATTTGGATGTCCAGCGTGATGTCGGGCAGCAGGGCGGCGACGGCGGCCTCGTCGCGCGGGTCGGCGCCGCGGCGCAGCGCGTACAGGCCGATGGCGCGGTACATGGCGCCGGTGTCGACGTAGGTAAAGCCGAGCTCGGCGGCCAGGCGCCGGGCCATGCTGGATTTTCCGGCCCCGGAGGGACCGTCGATGGCGACAGAGATCATGCGTTTGCTCCTTTTGCGGTCGCTTTTTTAGAGATTTTGTCAAAGGTTTTGCGCCGCCGCGCGGGCGGTGCTCCAGGCGATCTGCAGGTTGTAGCCGCCGGTGCGGGCGTCCACGTCCAGCACCTCGCCGGCGAAATACAGCCCCGGGCAGAGCCTGCTCTGCATCGTTTTGGGGTCCACCTCGCGCACGTCCACGCCGCCGGCCGTGATGACGGCGTGTTCCAGGTCGCCAAGGCCGGTCACCGGTACGCACCAGTGCTTGCAAAGCGCCGCCAGCGCCTGCTTTTGGGCCCGGGTCAGCTGGGCGGCACGGGCGGCGGGCGGCACGCCCCAGCGCGCAAGAGCCGGGGCGCGCATACTGCGCGGCAGCAGCCTTTCGAGCAGGGCGGGGGCCGCGGCGCCGCCCAGGGCGGCGGCCTCCCGCGTCAGGCGGTCATAGAGGGTCTTTTCGTCCAGCGCCGGCTTCAGGTCAAATTCGCAGACATAGCGGTGGGCGGCGGCATCTTCCAGATAAGTACTGGCCGTGAGCACCAGCGGCCCCGACAGGCCAAAGTGGGTGAACAGCGCCTCGCCCTGCTCGGCAAAGACCGGCTTGCCGTCGCACAGCAGGGTCAGGTGCACGTTGCGTAAGGCGAGCCCCATCATGCGCCGGCAGTCGGCGTCGTTGCTGACAAGGCCGCACAGGCTGGGCTGCGGGGCCACGATGCGGTGCCCGGCCTGCGCCGCCAGCCGGTAGCCGCTGCCGTCAGAGCCGGTGGCCGGATAGCTCTGCCCGCCGGTGGCCAGCAGCGTGGCCTTGGCGCGGTATTCCCGGCCGTTCGCCGCGGCGCCGGCGCAGGCGCCGTTTTCCAGCAGCAGCTCTTCGGCGTGGGCCGGCACGAAGCGGGCCCCGGCGGCGTAGGAACGCAGGGCGGCCAGCACGTCGGCGGCGCGGTCGGACTGCGGGAACACCCGCCGCCCGCGCTCGGTCTTGACCGGAACGCCCAGGTCCTCAAACAATTCCATCGCCGCCCGCGGCGGGAAAGCCGCCAGCGCCGAGTACAAAAAACGCGGATTACGGCGCACATACGGCAGAAAATCCTTGACGTCGCTGTCGCTGGTCAGGTTGCAGCGCCCCTTGCCGGTGATGAGCAGCTTCTGCCCCGGGCCCTTGGGGTTGTGCTCGAGCACGGTCACCGAAAGCCCGCGCGCGCAGGCCGTGCCGGCCGCCATCAGCCCCGCCGCGCCGCCGCCGAGGATCAGCAGATCGGTCACGGCCGGGCCCCCTCTCCCAGCGTACCGCACACCGCGTACAAAATGAGCAGCGGGTGGACGCTGGCCAGGTACATCGTGCTGGTGCCGATGCCGAAGCTCGACACCTCGACAAAGGCGATCATCGCGCAGCGCAGCAGCGCCATGCCCAAAAGCCCGAGCAGCAGCAGCCACGGCACCGCCGCGTCGGCGCGGCGGGCGCGCCGGACGGCGGGCAGGGCACGGAACTGGCGCAGCAGCGCCAAAACGAAACCGAGCATGAGCGCCGCCGCGTACACGGACCGCCAGCCGTCCATGACGGCAAAGACCAGCTTCTGGTATGGGCTGTAATAGGGCGTGTCCCGGCCGGCCTCGGCGGCCGCGTTGAAGTCCTCGTGCAGGTAACCCTGCCAGAGCGCAAAATCTTCCTCCGTGCCGATGGAGCGCAGCGCCTCATACGGGTGACAGTCGGCAAAGACCAGCGCCCAGCCGAAGCCGCGCGCGGTCTCGGCCAGCGTGGGGGCGACGTACGCGGCGCGGATGGGCTGGGTGGTGCCGCTGCGCCGGCCGCTGCGGGTCGGTAAAATGCCGCTGTCACAGGCGGCGTTGACCTCGTCGGCGACGGCGCGCCAGTAGGCGGCGGCCGCCGGGGCGCTTGTGTACACGCCCTCGAACTGGGCGGCGCGGCGGATGGCCCAGTACAGGCTGCCGGCGCGGTAGTCCCGCTTGGCCGGGTCCCGGAAATCGTTTTGCAGCTGGGGGTCCTCCTCCAGCCAGGATGCGAGCCGCTGCAGCGACGGCGACGCCGCGTACAGCCGGGCGCGGGCGTCCGCCGGCACGCTGAGCAGCAGGTCGTCATCGGCGGTGGCCACGCGGCTCATCGCGCCCATCGCGTCGGCGAAGGGCCCGGCGGCAAAATCCGACAGCGCCCACACGCCGTAATGGACATAGTTCATGGCGCAGAATACGGTCATGCCGGCGCCGAGCATCGCATAGGGGACGGCCAGCGCCGCCGCCCGCCGCCGCGTCCCGCGCCGGCGCAGCAGCACGAACAGCAGGATGCCGGTGGCCGCCAGGGCGAAGGGCAGCAGGAACAGCCCGGCGTCCTCGCGGTCCAGCCAGCCGGCGGCGAGGCCCGCCCCGGCCAGGACCAGCCACGGCCACAGTGGTTTGTCCGGCGTTTTGACGGCGCGCAGCGCTGCCCCCGCCCAGCCGGCGAAGAACAGCAGGCAGAGCGCCGGGAAGATGTTGTCGCGGTAGACGCGCAGCGTATACGCCGCCCAGGACGAGGGCGCGAAGGCCAGCGCCGCGAACAGCAGCAGCTGCCGCCCCCGTGTTTTCAGCAGCGGCGCAAAGGCCAGCGCCGCCGCCAGCGCCGCCGCGCACCACAAAAGCGTTCCGCCCAACAGGTAGGGCACGCGCAGCGCGTGCAGAAACGCCAGCCACACCGGGAAGAACATCGCCTTGGACAGCGTCAGGTAATCATAGGCGCCCAGCCACTGCCCGGCGCTGACGGCCTGCGCGGTGCGGAACATCAGCTCATCGTCCAGCGGCGCCCCGCCCACCCAGGTGTAGGTCTGCTGGAAGGCGGTCAAAAAGCAGCGCAGCAGGATAAGCCCCGCCGCCGCCAGCCAAAAGCCGCGGCGGGACAGGGGGCGTATATCGCGCAGCCGTTCCCGCATGGACAAAGCTCCTTTACTTTTGGATCTTCTCGATGCTTTCGACAAGGTATTTCTGCCGCCGGAAGACAAGGTCGACGAGCAGCGAAAGGTATTTCACGACCACCGTCAGCACCGCGAACAGCCCCGCAAAGCCGACCGTGAGCACCAGCATGGTGGTGGTCCAGCCCTCGATGGGGTGGCCGGCGCAGTATATCGCCACGGTATAGACCAGCTCCAGCAGCGTCAGGGCCAGCATGCCCAGGGTCAGCCCGGCGCTGGCCTTGAAGCCGGCGTCGGTGTAGAGCGCCAGGCTGTCGGCCGCCAGCGTCAGCCGCCCGCCCGCCTGCCGGGGGACCGTGCCGTCGAACTCGATGTCGGCCATGCGCAGCCCGCTGGCCGCGTAGGCAGCCTTGCGGTAGGGCAGGTGCGCGCTGGAGGCGTGCACGCGGTTGACGGCCCGCCGGGTGACGAGGCGGAAGGCGTCGGTGCGCAGCTTGTAGGCGGCGCCGCTGCTCGCGTTGAACAGCCGGTAGAACAAGCTGCTGGACCCCGCCTGCCGGCGCGGGCAGACCGAGACGATGTCATACCCCTCCAGCGCCTTTTGGTAGGCCGCAAAGATGAGCGCCGGGTCCCAGCCGCCGGCGGTGGAATCGAACTCATACACATAGTCGCCGATGGCGGCGTCCAGCCCGGCGTTCATCGCCGCCTCCAGCCCGTGTTGCACGCTCAGGTGCACGACGGTCAGCGGCTTTTTCAGGTCCTTGGCCCAGGCGCGCAGGGCAGGCAGCGTATCGTCGGTGCAGGCGTCGTCCACCGCCACCAGCTCGTACTGCTCGAAATGCTCGTCCAGCACGGCGTCCGCCGCTTTGCAGAATTCCGCCGCGCGCGGACCGTCGCCGTGCAGGTAGACGACCGCCGAAACAAAATTCTTTTCCTTGTCGTTCATACGTCCAACACCTCGTCCAGGTCATAGACCGTGTTGATCTTGCCCGAAAGCACGCTCACCATGCGCGGGCGCTCGTTCATCACCCGCACCACCGTGGGGCGGGAATCGTCGATCTCGCTGGCCTTTAAGATCGGCTTCATGCTGAACAGGCTGGAATGGTAGGCAAAGCCGTATTCCTCTTTCAGGTACTTGCGGGCCAGCTGGCTCATGTAGGGCCAGGCGCTGGCCGGCCGGGCCGGGCACTCGTTGCAGTTGTACAGATCGCCCGGCGCGCAGCGCCCGCCGCTCTGCCCCTGGCAGGGGAAGGTGGCCACGGCGTCATAGCTGGTCTCGTGCGGGGTGAAGGTGACGCTGGTCAGGCTGTGCAGCCCGGTCTGCCCGAACGGCATCAGGCTGAAAAACGGCCCGTCCATGACCGTGATGCCGGTGTTCTGCAGCCGGTCGTCCACCGTACACAGGATGATCTCGCACTTTTCGTACTTGATGCCGAAGGGCGCAAGCCCCAGCAGCCGATGGACGTCGTTGACGCCGGCATAGGTGGCGTTGAGCAAAAACGGCGCTTCGGCGGTCATCTCCCCGGCCGTGACCCGCCAGACCTCGCCAACGGCCTCGATGCGCTCCGGCTTATGGCCATACAGCACCGTGACGCTGTCCAGCTTTTCCAGCTGCTCCAGGAACCAGCGCTTGAGCACCTGTGCGTCGTAGGTGTACTCGGTGGTCAAAAAGGCGCCGTCGCAAAGTCCCGGGTTGAAATAACGGGTCGGGGGCACATCGTCGCAGCGGATGCCGGCGGCGGCGCAGAACCGCCGGAAGGCGGCCGCGTCGGTCCAGGAAAAGTGCGCGCTGGTGGCGTAGACCTGGTCGAAGTCCTTGCGCAGGCAGAAGCCGTAATCGGCGCAGAAGCGCTCAAAATAGTGCGCGCTCTTGATGGCCGTGGCGTAGGAGCGCGGGTAGTGGTAGCCCATGTGCACGCGCGCCTGGTTGATGTAGGTGGCGCGCATAAAGGGCGCGGGGTCGCGCTCCAGCACCAGCACGCGCTGCCCGGCGGCGCCGCATTTCTGCGCCGCGTACAGCCCATACAGCCCGGCGCCCAATATGATCTTGTCGTATCCGTTTGCCGGCATGGTCCCCTCCCCCGTTTTACGGGTCGTATCTGCCCGCCGCGGCGGCGAACAGTACCCGCAGCAGCTCGCTGTTGCCCCTGACGCCGCTGATCTTGGTCGGCGTCTTGCCGGTGGGCGGATAGGCGCGGGTGACCGGCACCTCGCAGGCCTTGAGGCCCAGCTGCGTGGCGCGGATGCTCAGGTAGGCCAGCAGCTCGTACCCCATGAACACGTCGCGCAGCGGGCGCACGGCCGGGTGGGTCAGGTACTCGCGGCTGTAGGCGCGGTAGGCGTTGGTGGTGTCGGTGAACCAATGCCGCGCGGCCAGGCTGATGACCGGCGCATGGATGAGCCGCACGGCCAGAAAGCGCACCGGCGGCGTGTTGACGGCCCGTCCGCCCCGGATAAAACGGCTGCCCTGGACAAGGTCATAGCCCTGCTCGAGCTTTGCGATAAATTTGGGCACGTCCTCGATGGAATCCTTGTTGTTGCCGTCGATGGTCAAGATGCCCTTGTAGCCGCGCTGCAGGGCGAACCACAGCCCCATGCGCAGCTGCGCGCCCTGCCGGCCGGGCCCCGTTTTGACGAGCAGCGTGTTGACGCCGTACAGCGCCAGCGTGTCGGGGTCCATGCTGCCGTCGGTGGAGCCGCCGTCGCAGAGGACGATGTCACAAAGCTTGTCCACGCCGGCCTTCTGCGCGCGGCCCAGCTCGGTCAAAATGCGCGCGCCCTCGTTGATGACGGGGATGAGCAGGCAGTAGCGGCTGGCGCGGCTGTTCAGCTCGGCAGCCGCGAAATCCGGCACGCCGTCGAGGCCGGTCTTTTCATAGCGGTTCATGCAAGCACCTCGGATACATAGGCAAGCGTGCGCCGGACGGTCGCCAGGTCCGCCTTGCCCATCTCGACGGAAACAAAGCCCTTGTACCCCACGGCGCCCAGCAGCAGCGCGAGCTGTTCATGCTCGGGCCGCGGGCGGATCGGGGCCAGCCCCGGCTCGCTGATATGCACATGGCTGACCCAGCGCAGGTCATTGGCAAAATCTGAGACCCGGTCCCCGGCGCTGAGCACGGCGCCCAGGTCAAAATTGAGCGCCAGGCCCGGGTTATCGAGCTTTTTGAGCAGGGCCAGCACCTCGCCGGTCGTGTTCAGATAATTCGTATACTCGGGGGCGTTGGGCTCCAGCGCCAGCCGCACGCCCCAGCGCGCCGCCAATGTGCCGGCCCTGTCCAAAAAGGCCTCGCCCGCCGCCAGCAGCGCCGGGTCCTGTTCCCGCCCGGCGGGCAGCGTGCGGTTTTTGGGGCAGCCGAACACAAGGCTCGGGCAGTGCAGCGCGTGGGCGAAGGCGAAGGCCTGCGCCGTGTAGTCGAGCAGGGCCTTGTGGTCGGCGGCATCAAAAATGCTGCCGTTCTGCCCGTACCAGATGCTCTGCAGGCTCGGCACCGCGAAGCCCCAGCGGTTTTTGAGGTAGCCGCCGAAGAGGGCGGCGCCGTTCAGGTGGTCATACGGCGGCGGCGGGAACACCCGCGTCGGGGCCAGCTCCACCCCCGTGAAGCCGGCCGCCTGCATGGCGGCATAGACGGCCTCGTCGTCCGCCTTGTCCCAGCCGATGTTGCTCATGCTCAGCTGCCAGCTTGCCATGCGTCAATCCCCCCACGCGGCCATAAAGGCGCGGATGCTTTCCAATTCCTGTTCGGCCGTGCACAGGTAACCGCCCTGCCCGCCGTACAGCGCCGCGTGCGCGGTGCGCAGGTCATAGTCGAACGGGGGCTTTGCCAGCGCATTGTGCCAGTCCTCCCTGCCGGTGACGGCGGCGTACACGGCCGCGGCGGCAAGCGGCGGCGTGGCCAGGTGCAGCAGCGTCAGCCCGTTCTGCAGCGCCGTCTGGAGGTCCGCCCACAGGCGGGAAAGGTCATAGAATTGGTAGCGGCTGCGGCTGTCGGTAAAGGCGAGGGCGTTGAAATCATGGGCGGCAAAAAACGCCTTGAGCGCCGCCGCGTCCGCCGTGCCGCCCAGCTTGTAAAAGCCGTTGTCCGCCAGCGTGTACGCCCCTGCCACCAGCGGGCTTTGGGCGGCCAATTCCGCGTATTTTTCCGGCCGCAGCATGGCCGGGGTGACGGTGTGCAGGTCATACAAAAAGTTCTTTTTGAGCCCTTTGCCGTAGAGCGCCGGCAGCCGCACGATGAGCGCGGCGGGAAAATCCTCCCGCACCCAACGCTCCAGCTGCAGGCGGTTTGCCCCGTAGGCGGGCAGGCCCGCCGGCGCGGGCGGGTCGCTTTCCGTCTTGCCGCGGCTGTCGGCATAGACGGCGACGGTGGAGACGAGCACCACCTGCTTTGGCGCGATGCGGCGCAGGTTCTCGCGCGCGGCGCGCATGACGGCCAGGTCCTGCGCGGGATCGGCGTTGGCCAGAAACATCGCTGCCGGCACGCCGGCATAGACGCACAGGTCGGGCTTGGTGCCGTACTGCGCGGCGACGTCACGGCTGTGCGCCAGCGCCGAAAAGGCGTGCGCGGCGCGCAGATTGCCGCCCACGAACCCGGTCGAGCCGACCAGCAGGTCCCCTGCCACGGCGCACCGCCCCCTTTACATACCAATACAGAATAAAGTATAACACACGGGCGGCCAAAAAGCAACGTATGCCCTTGCCAGCGCGGGCATTTTCTGCTATAGTAAAGGCCAGCAACAGGGAAGTGAGGCGCCGCTATGGCACGCTATGCGCAAAGGAACGAAAACCGGGCCGGGCAGGTGTTCATCGCCGTCATCGTCTGCCTCATCGCCATGGTGGGCGCGATGTGGAGCCACGGCGACATCGGCATCCTGCAGCAGAGCATGGTGGCCGGCAGCGCCCGCCAGGCGGCCGATCTGCCCACCGACTGGCCGCTGGCCTCGGCGGACGGCAAGGCGCTGACCTCGCTGCTGTTCTATGCGCCCGGGCGCACTGAATTTGAAGCGCGCATCTATGAGAACCGCACCGGGCTGGAGGGCGTCTATTTCAAGTTCGGCTGGTTCCCGGCCTACAACTATGCGGTCGCCGGCGATGACAGCATGGCCGACGGGATGCAGACCGTCTGGTACGCGCCGCTGACCGTGCGCGGCGAGCGGGCGTATTTCAGCCTCAACGCCGCCGGCGCCGCCGAGGCCCGCACCCCCGACGGCACCGTGTACGCGGTGTTCACGGCCGACGCGCCGTTCGCCCTCGTGGGACCGGAGGGCCTTGTCTTTGTGGATGCGGCCGGCAATGAGGTGCCCTGCCGCATGGCGCCGGACAGCGCCGAATAAAATACTGTGGTAAAATGGGGCGCCCCGCCTGCTTGGCGGGGCGCCTGCTTTTTGTGCAAAATCTCCTGCCGGGGGCGGTTTGGGCTGTTTAGGGGCACCGCGCGCGGGCCATGCTCATAGTATGCTGACAGCAAAGGAGGCCCTGTTATGAATCCGTTCGAACAAACCGCCAGGCCGGCCGACCAATATTACCTCGACTGGCAGGCCCTGTACCCCAAGCCCTATGACAAGAACGAGGTCGACCCCTACACCAAGGTGCGCATCATCCTGATGAACGGCACCGAGTACGAGGCCGTCTGGTTCAGCCAGCGGTTCCACCGTATGTGCGCCGACAACGACCTGCGCCGCGCGCTGGCCGTGACCCGCCGCAGCGAGCAGCAGCAGCAAAAGCGCCTGGCCTGCCTGAAGCCCGCCGACGAGAGCGCGCTGGAGCACACCATCGCCTACGAGCAGCTGGCCGTCGACCTGACCGCCATCCTCGCCCAGCGCGAGCCGGACCCCTATGTGGTACAGGTGATGAATCTGGCCCTGCTGGAGGATTTTGACCACCTCTACCGCTATGCCGACCTGCTGGACCTGGAGAGTGGTATCCACGCCGAGCGGCTGGTGGGCAGCTACACCGAGATCATGCCCGGCCGCCCGACGGTGGCCGAGCACCGCCACCCGCGCGACAGCGTGCGGCACTGGTGTGACTTCAAGACCGCCGCGCCCCTCACCAAGCTCGACACCGCCATCATCACGGCCGCCGAGCAGCAGACGATGAACTATTATATGAACATCGCCGGCTTTTACGGCAGCGAGCCGGGGCGGCGGCTGTACCAGGAGATCGGCATGATCGAGGAGCAGCACGTCACCCAGTACGGCGCCCTGCTCGACCCGAACTGCACCTGGCTGGAAAACAACCTGCTGCATGAGTACACCGAATGCTACCTCTACTACAGTATGTTCGAGGACGAGACCGACCCGTATGTGAAGAAGATCTGGGAGCAGCACTTTGAGATGGAGGTCAGCCACCTGCACGCCGCCGCCGACCTGCTCAAGGCCTACGAGGGCAAGGAATGGCAGCAGGTCCTTCCGGACGGAGAGTTCCCGCCGCTGCTCAAGTTCGGCCCGCAGAAGGACTATGTGCGCAAGGTCCTCGCCGAAACGGCGGAGGACACCGCCCTGCGCGAGGAGGTCGTACCGCTGCGCACCCTTGCGCCCGACGCCGACTACTACCGGTACCAGGCGGCGGTCAACACCGACATCGACAAGGCGGCCAGCCACAACGTCATCGAGGACGAGATCCGGGCCGCCCGGCAGGACTACCGCTTTGAGGAGGCGCCGCACCCCGTCAAGGCCCTGCGTGACCGTGAGCATGACAACACCACCGTCGGCCGCGTGGCGGGATGACCCCCTGCCCGGCCGCACAAAAGCCCGCCCCGGCGTTTGCCGGGGCGGGCTTGGTCTTGCGGGCAGAAATCAGAAGCCGGTGCTGATATACAGGTACCCTTCCGCGGTGGGCACGATGTAGAAATGGCCGTCACTGCTCAGGGTGGCGGGGATCAGGTTGCCGTCGGCATCATACACGTTGCTGATGGCACGGGTCACGGGGTCGACATAGACCGTGGGGAGCAGGAACGCCGTGGGCTTGACCTTCTCGACCGCCCGGGCGATGCTGGGCGCATGGTAGGAGCCGGTCACATTGGCGACAGGGCGGGACGTGCTCTCGGGACGGGACGCATTCTCCGCCGTGGAAGCGGCGGCGACCGACAGCGACATCATACCGACACAAAGGACGGCCGCCACGGCCGCTGCGGCACTGCGAAGGAACTTCTTCATTTCAAACCTCTCCTTTGACGATGGTATTGATACCCTTTTAGATATCGATATCATTATACCTCCTCTGCGCAGTTTTTCAAGAGGGCTTTCCCGTTTTGAGAAATTTTTATGAAAATGTGAGCGCCCCCATCACGCCCAGCCCCTGCAAGAGCAGGGCCGTTCCCATCGCTGCCAGCATACCGGCCGCGGCCGCAGCGGCGGTCCGGGCCATACCGGTGCCGGGCGACGCCGGTACCGGGGGCTCCGGGGCGCGCGTCAGCGCCAGCAGGACCGTCGCCAGCGGGAACACGGCGCACACCCGGTTGTTGAAAAACGCCTGCCCCGCATAGGCGCACAGGGCCAGTGCCCAGCCGGCACGGACCGGGTCCGCCTGCGCGCGGCGCAGTGCGGGGCCAAGATGCACCGCCAGCACCCCCAGCCAGGTGAGCAGGCCCAGCGCCCCGCCGCAGACCAGCGTCTCGAGATATTCATTGTGTACGCCGACGGTATCGGGGCGGAAATACGGCGCTGCGCTGCCGGCCAGCAGCAGGGCACGGTGGACCATGCCGGGACCGTACCCCGCCAGCCAGCGCAGCAGGCCGCCCCGGCCATACAGCCAGATGCCGTCGGCCCACAAAGCGCCGCGGCCGGTGGCCCATGCGGGGCCGATGCAAAAAAAGTTGTCCAGCCCGCCCAGAGACCCGGATCCGCTGCTGCACCAGGCAAAAAGACCCGCCAGCATCAGTACCGCACCGCATACCAGTCCCCGCTGTGCACGCAGGGCCGGCGCACCTCTGCGGCGCCAAAGCCATCCGGCTGCCAACAGCAGCAGTACCGCCAGCGGCAAAGCCAGCCAGGGGGCGCCGAAAATCTGCAGCGGCCGTTCCTGCAAAAGCAGCGGCCGCTGTGTCTGCACTGCCTGCACCGCCCACTGCGCCGCCAGCCATACGGCTGCCAACACCAGCAGGCGGGCGGTATCACGCCCGGCGAGGGGCACCGCCCACAGCAGCACCAGCAGCGCGAACAGCAGGCCGATGCTGGCGATGCCGGGGTCCAGACAAGCCAGCCCCACGCAGCCCACCGCCGCACAGCCGAGCCCCAGCGCCCGCCGCCGCGGTGTGGCCCCGCGCAGGAACGTCCATGCCGCCAACGGCAGCCAGAGGCAAAAATAGCTGTTCAGGTAATCGACATTGCCGATGGTGGAGAAAAAGATGCCGCGTTCCCCGGGGCCCAGCGGGGCCGAAAGGCCGAACGGGTCAAGGCCGAGATCCTGCGCGGCGCCCAGTGCGCAGACCCCGGCCCCCGAGACCAGAAACCACGGCACAAGCGCCGCCCCGGCGTCCGGACAGGGCCAGCAGGCAAGCCCCAGATACCCCAGCAGGCAGAGGATGCACAGGGCCAGGCCGCCAAGGTAGCTTTCCTGCCCCAGCAGTGAATTTGGCGGTGAAAGTGAAACCAGCGTGGACAGGGCCGCCGCCCCGGCCCACGCCAGCATCCACCGCCCCGGCGCGCCGAGCGGGATGCGCCGGGCGTTTTCCGGCAGCAGGAAGTTGAGCGCCAGCCCGCACAGCAGCGTGAACACGACGAGCGTGCTCATCTTGGTCAGGCTGAGACCGGCATAGTCCGAGAGGATCCAGGGATACCACACCAGCACGCCGCACGCATAGGCAGCCATCACGGCGGCCGGCGCCGGCAGCGCCTTTTGCTGCATCGCATCCATCGCACACTCTCCCCTTCCTTTTGTCCGGGGCGGTACCCGCCGGCCGGACGGCTGCTTACACTATACCGCAAAGGCAGCCGCAAGGCAATATGTATCTCGCTTTGCGGCCAGGGAACGCCTGCCGGGCGTTTTGTGCTTTTTGTTGCTTTTCCGCCCGCAAAAATGCGCTTTCGCTCTTGCACAAAACGGACATAGTGTTTATAATAGAGGCAGGTTCACAAGCCTTTGTGAAAAATTCGCCAATGTAAAGGAGATACAACTATGGGCCTGGGTAAAAAAACCATCGACGATGAAAACTACGCCGGCAAGCGGGTGCTCGTCCGCTGCGATTTCAACGTCCCGATGAAGGAGGGCGTCATCACCAATGACAACCGCATCAACGCGGCGCTGCCCACCATCAAAAAGCTGATCGGCGACGGCGCCAAGGTCATCCTGTGCAGCCATCTCGGCAAGCCGAAGAACGGCCCCGAGGACAAGTTCAGCCTGGCCCCCGTGGCCGCGCGCCTGTCCGAGAAGCTGGGCCGGAAGGTCGTCTTCGCCGATGACGGCGAGGTCGTGGGCCCGAACGCCAGGGCCGCCGTCGCCGCCATGAACAACGGCGACGTGGTGCTTTTGCAGAACACCCGCTTCCGCAAGGAGGAGACCAAGAACATCGACACCTTCTCCAAGGACCTGGCCAGCCTCGCCGATGCCTACGTCGACGACGCCTTCGGCAGCTGCCACCGCGCCCACTGCTCCACCGCCGGCGTGACCGATTTCATCAAGGACACCGCCGTCGGCTACCTGATGGAGAAGGAGATCAAGTACCTCGGCAACGCCGTCAACGACCCCGTCCGCCCCTTCACCGCCATTTTGGGCGGCGCCAAGGTGGCCGACAAGCTCAACGTCATCTCCAACCTGCTCGAGAAGGTCGACACCCTGATCATCGGCGGCGGTATGGCCTACACTTTCCTGAAGGCGCAGGGCTATGAGATCGGCCAGAGCCTGTGCGACGACGAGAAGCTGGACTACTGCAAGGACATGATGGACAAGGCGAAGAAAAACGGCGTCAAGCTGCTGCTGCCCGTCGACACCGCCTGCGTCAAGGCCTTCCCGGACCCCATCGACGCCCCCGTCGAGACCACCGTCGTGCCCGCCACCGCCATCCCGGCCGATATGCAGGGCTGCGACATCGGCCCCGAAACGATGAAGCTGTTTGCCGACGCCGTCAAGGCCAGCAAGACCGTTGTCTGGAACGGCCCCATGGGCGTGTTCGAGAACCCGGTGCTCGCCAAGGGCACGCTGGCCGTGGCGCAGGCCATGGCCGACAGTGACGCCACCACCGTCATCGGCGGCGGCGACAGCGCGGCGGCCGTGCAGCAGATGGGCCTGGGCGACAAGATGACCCACATCAGCACCGGCGGCGGCGCCAGCCTCGAGTACCTCGAGGGCAAGGAGCTGCCCGGCATCGCCGTCATCCAGAAGGCGTGACCCTCTGCGCTGCCCATTTTGGCCGTTTTGGCGCCGGAATGGGCAGCGCGGCTGTTTCGAAAGGAGCCTGAAGGGCAAAGGTAAGGCTGTTGATAGCACAGGAACAAGAGATCTTTTCCCATGTCCTGCGGGACATGAGCGACGGCGTGCTGGTCCTGGACGACAGAGGCACCGTGCTGCACCTCAACGAGCGGGGACGGGCACTTTTGGGCGAGACGCGCGAGCTCGCCGGGGAAAAGTATGCCTCTCTCTTCGCCGAGAACGTACAGGGTGACAACGACGCCTTCCATCAGTTCGTTCTGGATGCCGTGTACGATAAGGTACATACCCACAGCGGCGAGATCGACTACCGTATGCCCGGCGGAGAAAAACGCCGGTTCCGCATGACGTCGTCTTTTTTGCGCGGCGAGGACCGGCAGACGCAGACCGGCGTCGTGGTGCTGTTCGACGATGTGACCGAGCTGGCCCGCCTGCAGCGGCAGCGCCGGGAATCCTCCATCGTCTTCGCGGTGCTGATGATCTGTGTGTGCGTCTACCTCTTTTTGTGGAGCCTGCTGCGCTACCTCGGTCTGGAGCTGCCGGGCCAGGTGATGACGGTGGTGATCGAGGGCATCTCGATTTTGATGTTCTTCATCATCCTCAAGACCACGAGCTTTTCCCTGAAAGACATCGGTCTGCGCATCACCGACCCGAAGGCCACCTTTGTGCCGGACCTGCTCATCACGGCGGCCGGCCTGGCGGTGCTGGCGGGGGGCAAGCTGATCCTCCTGCGCGCGGCGCCCGGGTTTTTCCCCGCCGGCGCGCCCTTCTGGGACTGGAGCGTCTTGAACTGGTCCAGCATCGTCTACCCGTTCACCGCCGTTTTGCAGGAGTTCCTGGCCCGCGGCGTCATGCAGGAGAACCTGCTGCGCATCTTTGACGGTAAGCACGCCGCCGCCCTGTCCATCATCGTTTCCTCGCTGGTGTTCGGCGTGCTCCACATCGCCTACGGGCTCCCCTTCATGCTGGGCGCCTCGCTGCTGCTGGGCGCGCTGGGCGTGCTCTACCACAAGCAGGGCAACATCTGGGGCCTGAGCATCATCCACTATGTACTGGGCGAGGCAGCCACCTTCCTGCGCTACCTCATCTGAATCTGTTTTTTAGGGAGAGATATTCTATGGACAAACAGCATCGCAAGGCCATCATCGCCGGCAACTGGAAGATGAACAAGACCCCCAAAGAGGCCGCCGCCCTCATCGACGAGCTCATCCCCGCCGTCAAGGGCGCCGGGTGCGAGGTCGTCATCTGCGTGCCCTTTGTGGACCTCGTGACGGCGCTCGAGAAGACCAAAGGCACCAACATCCACGTCGGCGCCGAGAACGTGCACTTTGAGGCATCCGGCGCCTACACCGGCGAGGTCAGCGCTCCCATGCTGGCCGAGATGGGTGTCGAGTACGTCGTGGTCGGCCACAGCGAGCGCCGCCAGTATTTCGCCGAGACCGACGAGACCGTCAACAAGCGCGCCCGCGCAGCGCTGGCCGCCGGCCTCAAGCCCATCATCTGCGTGGGCGAGAGCCTTGCCCAGCGCGAGCAGGGCATCACCGAGGAGCTCGTGCGGCTGCAGGTCAAGATCGCTTTGGGCGGCATGAGCGCCGCCGACCTTGCCAACGTCGTCATCGCCTATGAGCCCATCTGGGCCATCGGCACCGGCCGCACCGCCACCGCCGAGCAGGCGCAGGAGGTCTGCGCCGCCATCCGCAGGGTGGTGGGCGAGCTGTACGGCGCCGACGTTGCCAAGGCGCTGACCGTGCAGTACGGCGGCAGCATGAACGCCGGCAACGCGGCCGAGCTCGTCGCCAAGCCGGACGTGGACGGCGGCCTTATCGGCGGCGCGAGCCTGAAGGCGGACCAGTTCGCGGTCATCGTCGAGGCCGCCACCAAGGGTTGAGAGGGAGGCACATCATGGCGAAAAGACCCGTTCTTCTCTGCATCATGGACGGCTTTGGCTGGACGCCGGAGCACACCTTCGGCAACGCCGTGACCGCCGCCAACAAGCCGCATCTCGATAAAATTTTCTCCACCTGCCCGATGACCACCATCAACGCCTCCGGCATGGCGGTCGGCCTGCCGGACGGCCAGATGGGCAACAGCGAGGTCGGCCACACCAACATGGGCGCCGGCCGCATCGTCTACCAGCAGCTGACCCTCATCACCAAGTCCATCCGCGAGGGCAAGATGCTGGAGAACCCCGTCCTGCGCAAAAACATCCAGGCCGCCATCGACGCCGGCAAGGCCGTGCACCTGATGGGCCTGACCGGCGACGGCGGCGTGCACAGCCATGTCGACCACTGGTTCGGCGTGCTGGATATGTGCAAGGCGATGGGCGTAAAGGAACTGTACCTGCACTGCATCATGGACGGCCGCGACACCGACCCGCATTCCGGCAAGGGCTACCTGGCCGACGTGCAGAACAAGCTCGACGAGCTGGGCATCGGCAAAATAGCCACCGTGACCGGCCGCTACTACGCGATGGACCGCGACAAGAACTGGGACCGCGAGGAGAAGGCCTACGCCGCCTTCGTCTACGGCGAGGCGCCCACGGCCAAAAACGCGCAGGAGGCCATCCAGAAGAGCTACGACGACGGCGTGACCGACGAGTTCGTCGTGCCCGTCATCACCTGCGAGGGCGGCCGCGTGCATGAGGGCGACACCGTCATCTTCATGAACTTCCGCCCCGACCGCGCCCGCCAGATGACCCGCATCTTCGTGGACGACGCCTTTGACGGCTTTGAGCGCCGCTATGGGCGCTTCCCGGTGCATTATGTGTGCATGGCCGAGTATGACGCCACCATGCCCAACGTCGAGGTCGCCTACCCGCCCGAGGAGCTGACCAACGTGCTGGGGCAGTACCTCTCCGACAACGGCAAGACGCAGCTGCGCATCGCCGAGACCGAGAAGTACGCCCATGTGACCTTCTTCTTCAACGGCGGCGTCGAGGCGCCCTACCCCGGCGAGGACCGCAAGGTCGTGCCCAGCCCCAAGGTGGCCACCTACGACCTCAAGCCCGAGATGAGCGCCCCCGAGGTCGCCGAGGAGTGCAGGCAGCGCATCGAAAGCGGCAAGTACGACACCATCATCCTCAATTTTGCCAACTGTGACATGGTCGGCCACACCGGCGTCTTCGACGCCGCCGTCAAGGCCGTCGAGGCGGTGGACGCCGCCGTCGGCAAGGTGGTGGATGCGGTGTTGGCCCAGGGCGGCGTCGTCTTCCTGACCGCCGACCACGGCAACGCCGAGAAGATGAAGAACGAGGACGGCAGCCCCTTCACCGCGCACACCACCAACGTGGTGCCGTTCGCGGTCATCGGCGCCGGCGATGTACGCTTGCGCGAGGGCGGGTGCCTGGCCGACATCGCCCCCACCATGCTGCCCTACATCGGCCTGCCGGTGCCCCCCGAGATGACCGGCAAGAGCCTGATCGTGGAGTAAACCGCAAAAGCGCACAAAACGCCGCCCCGGCCTGCAAAGACCGGGGCGGCGTTTTGTTATGGCTTATCCTTACTTATAGTGCTTCTTCCGCGGCAGGAACAGCCAGGCCAGGCCGCCGGCCAGCGCCGCGCCGGTGACCACAAGGCCGCCGATGACCAGCGGCGAAACGCCCTTTTTCTGCGGGGCCGCCTCGGTCGGGGCCGCGGTGGCCTGCGGCTGCGCATCGGCGGGGGGCAGCGGCTCGGGCTCCAGCGTCGGCTGGGGCGCCGGGGTGTTGGTCAAGGCCGGGGCCGGCGTGGCCGGCATGGGGGTAGCCGTAGCGGGCGGCAGGACCGTGCCCCCGGTCTTGCCGGCGGCCGGCTTGGCCGTGGGCGCGGCCGTGGGGGCCGGCGCCGCCGGGGCGGCGGGGGCCGGCGTGGGCGCCGGGGCCGCGGAGCCTTTGTCTTTGTCTTCCTTCTTGTCCGGCGCGGGGTCCGCGGGCTTGGGCGTTGCCGGCGCGGCGTTCACCTTGACGAGGCATTCGCCGCTCGTCGCAGTGCTGGCGGCGGTGGTGCCGGTCGCCCGGGCGGTCACCGCCACGGTCACGGTGTACTTGCCCTCGTCGCCGGCGCCGGCATTTTGGATGGTCAGCGTGCTGCCGGTCTGGCCGGCCAGCGCCGTGCCGCCCTTGTACCACTGATAGGTGCAGCTGTAGGGCGACGGCTCCCTGCGCGCATTGGCATCGCCGTCTGGCTCCGCATCCTTTTGGATGACGACGTCACCGACCTTGGTCTCGGCCTTGAGCTCCAGCGTCCCACCCACCGTCACGGATGCATCCTGCGGCAGGCTGACCTCCACCTTGAGCAGCTCAGGTTCGGGCTCCGGTGCGTGGTTCGTGAACCATGCCTCGGGCGCGAACTGCACCTCGATGATGCCGTTGAGGAACGCCTGCGCCTGCTCCTCGGTCAGCGTTATCTCTACCGTGCCGCTGTTTCCCGCCGCATAGGTATAGACGCGGCTGCCGCCCACCGTGACGGTGCTGACCTGCTGGCCCTGCGGGGGCTCGACGGTGACGGTGCAGCCGTGGCCCGGCGCCAGCGTGTAAACGCCGGGGGCCTTCCCGTCTTTGACGCCGTCGCCGTTCACGGTGACGGTGCCGCCGCCGCAGCTGGTGGAGACGACAAGGTCCCGGCTCTGCGGCTCTTCCCCGGCGCCGGGCGCCGGCGCGGGCAGCGCGCTGACGCTGAACGGGCTGAAGGAGCTGCACAGCACCAGCAGGCCCTGCGGGGTGACGATGCAGGGGATCTCTTCAAATTCGCCGGTGAGGTTGCCCAGCGCGTCGACATGGTAGTGGTATGCCTTGAAGGTGACGCCGGCATCGTCGGGGCCGTACCCCTCGGGGAAGCCCAGCATCACGCGCACGGCCTGCCCGGTGCTGACGATCTGGCTCTTGCAGACGGTCAGGTTGATGCTGTAGGTCTCGGTCTTGAGCGGCGTCACGCCGGCCTCGTCCTTTATCTTGTCTTCCGCCATGCCCTCCATCGTTTCGGTCTGGGCCTGGCTGGGCTCGGTGACCACCAGCGTCATGCGGTGCTTGAGGTTTTTGATATCCTCAGGCGGGATGGTCCTCTCGCCGGTCTCGCTGCTTGCGTCCCGGACCGTCCAGCCGTCCGTCTTGATATCGCTGCCGGCAAAGTCGTCCATCAGCTGCGGCTTACCGTACAGGTTCCAGTCAAAGCCCTGGCTCTGGTAGGCGTAGGCGGAGCAGGGATGACTGGCCAGATAGACGAGGCTGTTGGGCTTTTTGCCGCTTGTTTTGCCCACCACGCCGGTAAAATCGAACTGGTAGAAGATGGTGTCGTGGGCCCACTGCTTGCTGGGCTCAAAGGTGAAGGTGATCTCTTTCCCGTCCTCGCTCAGGCTCGGGGTGCCGACGGTGCAGTATTTTTCGGCCGTATAGTCTTCCTTTTTGCCGTTGAGGAAGGCGTAGGTCGTGAGATTGTAGCCCAGCTGCGCGCCCGGCTCGAGGACAAGCGCTTCGTCCAGCTGGACCCGGATATCGTACTTCTGCCCGATGAGCATCGTGCTCTGCTGGCTGGGCCACGCCTGCTTGATGTAGGGCGGGGCCTGATAGGTGCCGCCGCTGTTTTCCAACACCTCGGTCTTGGCCAGCAGCAGGGCCGGGTCGCCCTGGTAGTGGGTGGTGTTGTAGATGGCCTCGATAAGCTCCTCCGTGCTTAAATCGGTCCGGCCCTTCAGGCTTCGGTAATCTCCCGGCGGTACATCGGTCACGGCAAACTGCACATAGCGCACATGGGGCATGGGCAGCTTGGTCTCGGTCGTGCCGTCCGAGAGGCCTTCGTAGAGATCCGGGGCCAGATAGCTCCAGTCCTCGTTCTCGCTCCACTCACCGGTGCCCGGGATCAGCGTCCCGCTGTCATAGTGGGCATCGGCGTCCACGCTCATGAAATGGGCCAGGATGTAGTAGCCGTGCTTGGCGGCCTCGGTATAGCTCATACCGTTGTAGCTGACATAGAACGTGCCGCTGCCGTCGCCGCCCTCGTGCTTCAGATCCTCGGCGGTCGTGTCCAGCCGCACGAGCAGCCCGCCGGCATCGTGCATCGTCACCATGTCGCGGTCGTTCTGCGCAAGCTGCGGGTAGGCGAATTCATAGCTGGCGGCGGAGAGGGTGGTGCTGGCGGCATGCTGGGCGCCCATCGTCACGTCGCCGGCCAGCAGGTAATCGTCATAGGCGACCTTGTCGGTCGGTTTGCCGTAGGCGTCCACCAACGGGTCTTCGTCAGCGGGGTCGGGGTCGTCCATCGTCACGTCGACGCCGTACCACACGCCCTCGACCTGCACGAGGTCCCACATATGGGCCTCGATGTGCGCCGCCGAATGGCGGAACACGCCCTCGACCAGCACGCAGGGGATCTTCAGGCTGTCCATCGCGGATTTGAAGGCGCGGGAATAGGCCTCGCACACGCCCTCGCCGGTCACGATGCCGTAGGCGGTGCGGATGTACTTCGTGTTTTCCTCACTGCTGACCTCGTTGTCCAGCGTGTAGGTCAGCATTCCGGTCAGCTTGTCGTGCACGGCGCGCACCTGTGCCGCCGCGCCGTCCTGGGCGGCGTCCTCGCCGGCCTTTATGAGCTCCGCCAGCTTTTCGTCATAGTCCTTTACCAGCGCCGGCACCTTGTCCTCGGTGATGCCGTCCAGCAGGTAGCCAATGCCGCGCGTGCCGGGGGTGATGCACACCTTGCCGTCACCATTGAGCCGCAGCGCAAAGTTGTTGAAGTTGACGTAGAACAGGTCCGGGTAGTCAAGATAGAACGCGTCGCGCGCGTTGGTCAGCGCGTGGCCGAGGTTGCTCTGCCCGCTGCGGTAGGCCTGCACCTGTGCATCGGTCAGCGCCACGGGCTGGTCGGCGCCGCGCAGCAAAGCGCTGCCCGCCCGGCCGCCGTCATACATGGCCAGCAGCGCGTCATAGAAAGCGCGGGATTCGGCGCCGAGCTCCTTGTCCGCCGTGAGCTGGCTGCCGAAATACTGGTCGCCCGCATCCCGTACCGGGATGGCGTGGGCCGCGGTGGCCAGCCCCACGGCCGGCAGAGCCGGCAGGCAGACCCCCAGCACCAGCGCCAGGGCCGCCAAAAATGCGCAGAAACGTTTCAACATCGTTGCCATCTCTCCATTTTGTAAAATTTACAAACTGTATAATTTTGTATATCCTTACGATACTACATTTTGTGGCCAAATGCAAGACAAAGCGGCAAAAAGCACAAAAATTTTTACAGCTGTTTCGGCACTTGCGCGGGGGGCGCAAATGGGGTATGATAAGGGTACAGGACCGCGCCGCCGGCGCGGCGAAAACGAAAAAGGAGCCGCCGCTTATGCGTTACTGCAAAAAATGTACCATGCCCGACACCCGCCCCGGCATCACCTTTGACGCCGAGGGCGTGTGCAGCGCCTGCCGCCATTACGAGAGCCGCAAAAACGTCGACTGGGACGCCCGCTTCAAAGAGTTCGAGGCCCTGTGCGACAAATACCGCGGCTGCAACGGCCCCGGCGGCTATGACTGCGCGGTCGCCGTCTCGGGCGGCAAGGACAGCCATTTCCAGGTGTATATGCTCAAAGAGGTCATGCACATGAACCCCATCCTGTTCAGCGTGGAGGACAACTTCCCGATGACGCAGGCGGGCATCCACAACCTCAAGAACCTGAGCGAGGAGTTCGGCTGCACCATCATCAGCTGCAAGCCCAATATCAAGGTGCAGAAGGTGCTGATGCGCAAATTCTTTGAGAAATACGGCAAGCCGACCTGGTATGTGGACCGGCTCATCTACACCTTCCCGCTGCACATGGCGGCCAAGTTCAATACCCCGCTTTTGTGCTACGGCGAGAACGTCAGCTTTGAGTACGGCGGCAACGCCGACGCCGAGACCTATTCCGCCCGCGACCAGATCGAAAACGGCGTGGCCGTCGGGATGCCGATGGAGGAGCTGCTGGGCGACGGCGTGACCGAGAAGGACCTTTCGCTGACCCTGGCCCCCAGCGCCGAGGAGCTGGCCAGGCTCGACCCCTTCTACATGAGCTACTTTGTACCGTGGAACAGCTACCGCAACTACCAGCTGGCCAAGGCGCACGGCTTCCATGACTTGACGCATGAGTGGGACCGCACCCACCACGCCGAGAACTTTGACCAGATCGACTCCCGCGCGTATCTGGTCCACAGCTGGCTCAAGTACCCGAAGTTCGGCCACGCCGCCGCCACCGACTACACGGCCCGCTACATCCGCTACGGCCTGATGACCCGCGAGGAGGCCATCCCCGTCATCAAGGCGCGGGACGGCAAGCTGGACCCGCTGTGCGTGCGCGATTTCTGCGAATTCTGCGGCTACACCGAGAGCGAGTTCTGGGCCATCATGGACAGGTTCTATAACCGTGATCTATTTGAAAAGAACGAGCTTGGCGAGTGGGTGCTCAAGGACCCCATCTGGGCACAGAAATAAAGGAGGACGCCATGGTCCGCCACGTCATTTTGTGGAAGCTCAAGGACAAATACGCCCCCGCCGAGAAGGCGGCCATCAAGGCCGGCATCAAGGCGGGGCTTGAGGGGCTGGCCGGGGCCATCCCCGGGCTTGAGAGCATCCGTGTCTACACCGACGCCCTGCCCACCTCGGCGAACGCCGACCTGATGCTGGACGCTGCTTTCACCGACGAGGCCGCCCTGGCCGGCTACGCCAACCACCCCGCCCACGTGGCGGTGGCCGACGGCAAGGTGCGGCCCTACACGGCCAGCCGCGTGTGCCTGGATTTCACGGTTTGAACCCTTGCCGCCCTTCGCCGGGCGGCATTTTTTTGAATTTTTTTGCCAAACCCCTTGACCTTCCCCCGGCTGGAAGGCGTATGCTATACCCAACGCCAAAGGAGGTGAACGCCCGTGCGCATCAACGAGGCCGCGGCCGAGACCGGTATCAGCCCTAAAAACATCCGCTTTTATGAGGCCGAGGGCCTGCTGGCCCCCGGCCGCGAGAACGGCAACGGCTATCGCAGCTATACCGACGCCGACCTCGAGCGGCTGCGCCGCATCCGGCTGCTGCGCCTGCTGGACGTGCCGCTGCCCGAGATCCGCGCCATCCTTGAGGGCCGCATGACACTCACCGACGCCATGCGCCGCCACGCGGTGACGCTGGAGGCCCGCCGGCAGGGACTGGACAGCACGCTGGCGCTGTGCGCGGCGCTGCAGCAGGAGCCGAGCCTCGACGGGGTGGACATCGCCGCTTTGCAGGCGCGGGTGGAGGACGAACAACGAAAGGGGGCACGATTTGTGGACATTGAAAAACG
The DNA here is from genome assembly GCA_947631565.1 of uncultured Gemmiger sp. Taxonomy (GTDB): domain Bacteria; phylum Bacillota; class Clostridia; order Oscillospirales; family Ruminococcaceae; genus Gemmiger. The sequence continues at coordinate 64,081 of CANRLV010000004.1, forward strand.
CGACGTGCGGCGCCGGCGCAGCGTGGGGGCCGTGCTGGGCGCGGGGCTGTTCACGGCGCTGATGGCGTTCACCATCGCGCTGCTGCTGTGGGCGCAGAGCGTCGACCCGCTGCCGTGGTGGCTGTGGGCGCTGCTGGCCGGCATCCCGGCGGCGTGCGTCGTCGGCGTGGCGGTGATGCTGTATGAGCGCTTACAAGAGATACGAAAGGATGAGATCGATGCTTATCGTGACTATTGAGAATATCCCCGGCAAAACGTACGAGGCGCTGGGCTTTGTCAAGGGCAGCGTCGTGCACTCGAAGAACCTTGGCAAGGACATCATGAGCCAGTTCAAGGGGCTGGTCGGCGGCGAGATGGTCGCCTACACCGAGATGCTGACCGAGGCGCGGCAGATCGCCGTCGGCCGCATGGTCGAGGACGCCGAGCAAAAGGGCGCCGATGCCGTCGTCGGGCTGCGCTTTGCCAGCTCCACCATCACGGCCGGCGCCGCCGAGGTGATGGCCTTCGGCACGGCGGTGCGCTTCACCGATTGACTTTTGCCGCCGCGTGTGCTATACTGCCGTTGAACGGCAACGGCGCCGTCCGCTTAAGGGTTTATTCCCTTTTGCGGACGGTGCTTTGTTTTGTAAGGAGCGTGTAAAGGTATGGAAAAGCTGCCCCGCTATCTGCCCATCGACTATGCGAAATATGCCCCCGATATCCCCGAGGACGAGCTGGAGGCCTACTACGGCCTGCCCCGCCATGTGCAGTTCTGCACCGAATGCGTGATGAGCAACCAGAAGCCCAACTCCTGCTATGAGTTCGAGCATACCATCAAGAGCCTCAAAAAGACGATGGTCATCCAAGGTGACGGCGTGTGCGATGCCTGCCACGCCTGCCACAACAAGCAGAACGGCCACATCGACTGGGCCCTGCGCGAAAAGGAGCTGCGCGAGCTGTGTGACGAGTACCGCAAATCGGACGGCAGCTATGACTGTCTGGTCCCCGGCTCCGGCGGCAAGGACAGCTTTTACGCCGCCCACCTGCTCAAGTACAAGTACGGGATGCATCCGCTGACCGTGACCTGGGCGCCGCACCTGTACACCCCGTGGGGTTGGGAGAATATGCAGGCCTGGATCCACGCCGGGTTCGACAACTATCTGTGCACACCCAACGGCCTGACCCACCGCCTGCTCACGCGGCTGGCCACCGAGAACCTGTTCCACCCGTTCCAGCCCTTTATCCTGGGCCAAAAGCAGCTGGCGCCCAAGATGGCCGCCAAATTCGGCATCCCGCTCGTGTTCTACGGCGAGAACGAGGCCGAGTTCGGCAACCCCATCGCCGACAACAATTCGGCGCTGCGGGACGAGCACTTCTTCGCCGTCAACGACTACGACCACATTTATCTCGGCGGCGTGAGCCTGCGCCAGCTCGAGGAGGACTACGGCATCGACAAGGCGGACCTTGCCATCTACCTGCCCGGCGAGACCTCGAACCTTGAGAAAAACCACGTCCAGGTGCGGTATCTCGGCTATTACGAGAAATGGCACCCGCAGGGGGCGTACTACTACGCCGTTGAGCACGGCGGCTTCCGCCCCGCGCCGGAGCGCACGCAGGGCACCTACTCGAAGTACAATTCCATCGACGACAAGATCGACGATTTCTTCTACTACACGACCTATATCAAGTACGGCATCGGGCGCACCACCTACGACGCCGCGCAGGAGATCCGCAACGAGGAGATCACGCTGGACGAGGGCAAGGCCCTGTGCAAGAAGTTCGACGGCGAGTACCCCGACCGCTTTGAGAAGGAGATCATGCAGTACCTCTCCATCGACCGGCGGCATTTCCCCAAGGCAAGCCAATGCTTTGAGCAGCCGAAGATGGACCGCGACTACTTCATGCATCTGGCCGACCGCTTCCGCTCGCCGCATATCTGGAAGTACGAGAACGGGCTCTGGAAGCTGCGTCACACCCCCTACGAGGGCGACAGCGAGGTTTTATGGGGCGACCCGCGGGGAACGCACCACGAGCAGTGATTTGGGATAAGGGGCCGTATCATGGGCAAAAAAATACGTCTCATCGCGCGGCTGGACGTCAAGGACGTGAACCTCGTCAAGGGCATCCAGCTGGAGGGGCTGCGCAAGCTGGGCGACCCCAACGCTTTCGCCAAGCGCTACTATGAGCAGGGCATCGACGAGCTGCTCTACATCGACATCGTGGCGAGCCTGTACAACCGCAACAACCTGTCCGACATCGTGCGCAAGACGGTGGACGAGGTGTTCATCCCGGTGTGCGTGGGGGGCGGCTTGCGCAGCGTCGAGGATGTGCGCCACATTTTGTCGATGGGGGCGGACAAGGTCGCCATCAACACGGCGGCCATCAAGCGCCCGGCGCTCATCACCGAGGTGGCCGAGGCCTTCGGCAGCCAATGCATGGTGCTGTCCATCCAGGCCAAGCGCAGCCGCACCCGCCCGGGCAGCTGGGAGGCCTACTATGACAACGGCCGCGCCCATTCCGGCCTCGACGTCGTCGAGTGGGCCAAACGCGGCGTCGAGCTCGGCGCCGGCGAAATTTTGCTGATGAGCGTGGACAACGAGGGGCTGCAGCGCGGCATGGACCTCGACCTCATCGAGGCGGTGACGGCGGCGGTCAACGTGCCGGTCATCTGCGGCGGCGGCGTGGGCTGCGGCGACGACATCGTCGAGGCGGCCGAGGCCGGCGCCGACGCGGTGGCCTGCGCGGCGGTGCTGCATTACAACAAGGAGACGGTCGCGGAGCTCAAAGAGGACATCCGCGCCGGCGGGGTGGAGGTGCGCGCGGTATGAGCAAACGCATCACGGTCATCAACTACGGGCTGTCCAACCTGCTCAGCGTGCGGCACGCGCTGGAGCATTTCGGGGCCGAGGTGGTCATCACCGACACCCCCGCCGACGTGCTGGGCGCGCGGGCGCTGGTGCTGCCGGGCGTGGGCGCTTTCCGCGACGGCATGGACGGGCTGCGCCGGCTGGGCCTGGTCGAGCCCATCCGCCGCCAGGCGGCGGCCGGCACGCCGCTGCTGGGCATCTGCCTGGGTATGCAGATGCTGTTCGATGAATCCGAGGAGTTCGGCCTGCATGCCGGGCTGGGGCTCATCCCGGGGCGGGTGGTGCGCATCCCCGAAAGCGACACCGCCGGCGCGCCGCAGCGCGTGCCCCACATCAGCTGGGCGCCACTTTATCCGGCCCCCGGCCGGGCCGATTTCGCCGGCACGGCGCTGGAGAACGTGACCCCCGGGCAGGAATGCTATTTCATCCACAGCTACGAGGCGCGCCCCCGCCACGACGCCGACCGCCTGGCCGACACCCGCTACGGCGGGCGGGCCGTCTGCGCGGCCGCGCAGCGCGGCAGCGTGCTGGGCACCCAGTTCCACCCCGAAAAATCCGGCCCGGTGGGCCTGACGATTTTGGAAGCGTTCCTGCGCATGGCCTAGCGCCGCGCGCTTTCCTCTGCGTACAAAGCCGCCCCCGGCCTGCCAAGGCAGGCCGGGGGCGGCGGCGCTTTTTCAAAGTCAAAGGTCCTCGGGCGCGGGGGCCAGCACGGCCGGCGGCGGCGCCGGCGAGTCGGCCGGGGGGTCCGGCAGGGCGGCCGGGTTCTGGCCGTAGACGCGGCAGTAGTTGCGGTAGAACGTCGAGTACTCGCCGTAGCCGCATTCCCGCGCGACGACGCCGGCCGGGTGCCCGGCGCGCAGCAAAATGCGCGCCAGCGCCATGCGCTTGAACAGCACATACTCGGCCACCGTGGTGCCGGTGGCGCGCTTGAAGGCCCGCGCCAACCCGTTGCGGCTGAAATAAAAACGCTCGGCCAGCTCCTCCAGCGTGACGTCGCCGGTCAGGTTGGCGTTCAGGTAGGCCAGCACCTCCTGCACGCGGCCGCGGTCGGCGGTGACGGGGACAGCCTCGCCGGACATTGCATAAAGGTCCAACAGGATACCCATCAAACGGGTGCGCAATGCAATATCCCGCACGGTCGGGGGCAGGGCGGCGGCCGCCTCCAGCGCGTGCCAGCCGGCCTCGATACCTTTCTCCCAGGCACCGGGGTACAGGACCTCCGGCCGGCGGAACAGGCCCAGCAGGTACTGCTCCTCCCGGGTCAGGGCGTCGTGGTCAAAGTGGATGACGGCGCGGCAGTAGGGCTGGCCGAGCGCGGCCAGCGCCTGCACGCTGTGGAAGCGCGAGCGCTCGACCAAAAGCACGCTGCCGCGCTCCAAAGGGCAGGACAGTCCCTCGAGCCGGAAGTCCGCCAGGCCGGACAGAAAGCAGTAGATCTCGTACTGCTCGTGGCAGTGCGGGGTGTAGACGGTCTGCGGCTCGTCGGTCTCGACCCAGTGGGTGCGGATCTGCCTGCCCTCCAGGCGGCGCTGTACGTTCACGGCGGCGGCCCCCTTTCCTGTTTTGGCTGTTACCCTTATTGTAGCAGAGTTGGGGCAAAATGCAAGCGGTCGTGTGCATTTTGCAATGGCCTTTTGCCGCCGCGGCGCGTATACTGGTGCCAGACCAAGCGAAAGGAGAGATGCGTTGTGTTTCGTTGGTTGTTTGACGGCTTCGACATGACCGACAAGGAGAAGCTGACCGGCGAGGTGCTGTTCTGGCTGAACGGCGGCGCCCAGTAAATCGGCCCTTCCCTTCGGAAGCCGGGACCGTAAAATCGCAGCATCGCGCCACCGTGCGCAAAATAGAGAGCACCGCCCCTTCTGCCTGGCAGGAGGGGCGGTGCTTTTGCTTTACTCTTCTTTTGTCGGCGGCGGCGTCTCGTCGCCGGGCAGGGGCGCGGTCACGCCGCCGTGGGCGGCGATGTACTCCTCAAAATTTGAGAACTTCTGCTTGGGCGGGCGGCGGGCGATGAGCAAAAGGCCCGGGTCCTCGTCCCGCGCGGGGGCAGCGGCGCGGGGCGCCGGCTGCTGGCGGGGATTTTGTGTGCCCGCCGGACGTTGGGCCTGCGGCCGGGCATTGCCGCGGGTCTGCGGCGGCTGCTGGGCGGGTGCCTGACCGCCGCCATTGCTGCGGCGGCGACGGCGGCCGCCCTGCGGGGGCTGGGCCGTGCCGGCGGGCTGCTGCGGGCGCGGCGCGGGCGCGGCAGCGCCCGCATTGGCGCTG